>CAZVTW010000001.1:0-51786 GCA_964629805.1 uncultured Bacteroidales bacterium
AGCACATTTCAGTGTTTCGTTACGATTTCATTTTAGAAATTTAGGTATAATTTAACTATACATTTTATTCAGCAATTTGCCATGAAAACAAATCCGCTTTTTCCTTATCATAATCGGGATTTATCAAGGGCATTTGCGCTGCAACTTTTTTCTTCCATGTTTCAAGGTCATTGATTAATGAATCCCTTATTTCTGTTTCGGAATCCGCAAGGTTATTCAGTTCGCCAATGTCCTTTTTAAGATTATACAATTCATACACACTATCCTGTATATTGTGTATCAATCTCCAGTCTCCCTTCCTAATGGCAGAATAAGGTACTGCTCCTTCAGTATGGTAATGAGGGTAGTGCCAAAAAATGGCACCACGACTAATTGTTCCTTCTGCTTTAAGCAGAGGAGCAATGCTTACGCCATCAAATCCATTTTTTACCTGTTCGTCACATTCAATACCTGCAAGTTCCATAAGGGTTGGGAAATAGTCGGGTGAAATGATGGGTTCTTGGCATTCTTGTCCGGGAGTGGCTATTCCCGGGGCAACAATAAATGCAGGAACACGTACCCCGCCCTCGTATATCGATCCCTTACCTGAGCGAAGTGGCAAATTGCTTGTGACTTGATACTTAGGGTTGGCGCCAACCAAGCCCCCATTATCCGATGTAAAAACAATGGTGGTGTTTTCCATTAAGCCTTGTTTTTCAAGCTCGGCAATTACCTTACCTACGGTATCGTCGGTATGCTCTACCATTGCTGCATAAGTGGGATTTCGTTGCATATAACTTGAATCAACCAATGATTTGTATTTTTCGATAGTCTCCGCTTTTGCCTGAAGAGGTGTATGCACATTAAAAAACCAAAGGTTCAGAAAAAAGGTTGTATCTTTGTTTTGATTGATAAACTCGCAGGCTTCATTTGCCAACCGGTCGGTAAGATATTCACCGTCGGGTCCATCATCTAATCGCGGATTTTTATATGGAGAGAAATAGCTGTTCGGTTGTCCTTTTTTCCAACCTCCGATATTTATATCAAATCCTTGATTTTCGGGCCAGTATTTTTCTTCATCTCCACAATGAAATTTGCCTATATGTGCTTTTTTGTAGCCCGCATTTTTAAATGCTTCGGCCATGGTATATTCTGCTGTATCCAAATACATTGTCCAATCGGGTACTTTTAATTTGGCATACGGTTTTACATGGCCTGTAATCCAATCGGTGCAATTGATGGTGGCCGGATACTTACCTGTGAGCACGCTTGCCCTTGTTGGTGAACTAACAGTGCAGGCAGAGTATGCATTTGTAAAGGCAACTCCCTCTTTTGCAAGGCTGTCAATGTGGGGTGTTTGATAGTATTTGCTCCCCGTATATCCTAAATCTGTCCATCCTAAGTCATCGACCAAAATGAAAACCACGTTGGGCTTTTTCTTTTTCGATTTTATTTCGGTACAAGATGTAAGTGCATCAATAACAATAAATAAAAAGCATAGCTTTAAAAAAATATGTGTCTGTTTCATATAATTATTATTTAAGTACAAATTTTGTTTCTGCAAGTGCTGGAGCTCCCAATTTTATGCTTTGGTTTAAAGGACTGCTACCTCCTATGTAAACTTTAAACTCACCCTGCTCAATGAATACGTTTCCTTTGTCATCAAATATTTCCAGCATGGTTGGTTTTATGTTAAAGGTAATTGTTTTGCTTTCTCCCGGAGCCAATTTAATTCGTTGAAATCCTTTTAATGAATACAAAGGTACTCTAACGGATGCTTCAACATCTGACAGATACATTTGTACTACTTCTTCTGCTTTATATTTCCCGGTATTTGTAACTTTTGCTGACACAGTCAGGGATTCTCCTTTTTTAATTTTTGATTTGCTCAGTGAAATATCATCGTATTCAAAAGTTGTATAACTTAACCCAAACCCAAAAGGAAACATGGGTTCATCTCTCATAAACCGGTATGTACGTCCTTCCATTGAATAATCTGTAAATTCAGGTAGCTGATTTGTTGATTTTGGAAAAGTAACAGGTAATTTTCCTGAGGGTGATACATCTCCAAAAATAATATCAGCAACAGCTTGCCCGCCCATCTCACCAGGATACCAGGCAAATAAGATAGCGTCGGCATAATCATATATTTCATCAAGTAAAATAGGACTTCCTGCAGTTAGTATTAATATTACAGCTTTTCCGGCTTTTTCGCATTTTGTCTTTAGTGTTTTTAAATACTTTACTTGGTTTTGTGGTAAATTTAAATCAAGCCTGTCGCCATTTTTTGATGCAAAGGCCAATACCTCTTCGTTTTCATACAAAGAATTATAGCCCAATGCAACAATTACTGCTTCGGTAGCTTTGGCCACATGCAAATTAACATTTTGGGAGTATTCATTTACAGGCTCGCTAAAGGGCATGGTGCCAATAGCATATCGTAGCCTCGTGGTTTTATCAACTTTTGAAGTAATACCTTCAAGAATTGTATGGAATTCAGGGCTATAGCCGTGATAATTGCCCATTAACGCATGAATATCTGCAGCCATTGGACCTGTTACAAAGATTGATTTTATGTCTTTTTTTATAGGAAGGGTTTTATTATCATTTTTAAGCAAAACAATTGATTTTTTGGCAGCTTCTTTGGCCACAGAGAGGTGAGCACTACACCTGACTGTATCAAGTAAATAATTTGAAAATGGGATAAGGCTGTCCGGATCAAACATACCCAGCTTAAATAGTGTCCTGTAATTATAGAACAAGGCCCTGTCAATTGTCTCTTCACTTATAAACCCTTTTTCATAAGCACTTTTTATGTGCAGAGAGGCATCGCCACTATTCAGAGTAAGACCGTTGTTAAAACCAAGACCAACTGATTCTTCAACCGATGTTGTTACTTTATGCCCCCCGTGCATATCCATAAGTGCCCAGGAGTCTGACACGATATACCCGTTAAATCCCCATTCGTTTCTTAACTTTTCCTGCAATAAAAAATCGCTTCCACAACAAGGTATTCCGTTTAAACTGTTATAGGCACACATAAAACCTGCCACTCCGGCATTGGCCAATGCTTCAAAAGCAGGAAAATAACTTTCGTTAAGGTCTTTTGCACCAGCTATTACATTTTGCGAATGCCGATCGAGTTCAGGCCCCGAATGAGCTGCAAAGTGTTTTGCCGCAGCAGCAGCTTTCAGGTATTTCGGGTGATTTCCCTGAATACCATTTACAAAATTCACCCCCATTTTTGAGGTTAAAAAAGGGTCTTCACCATAGGTCTCCTGTCCCCTCCCCCAACGTGGATCACGAAACAAGTTGACATTTGGCGACCAATAGGTTAAACCGGTATTAAAATCAATGATCCCTTTTTTTAAGGCAGCATGATGTTTTGCCCTCCCTTCTGTTGAGATAACATCTCCAACCTGCAACATAAGATCGGCATCAAAAGTAGCCGCCATGCCAATTGCCTGGGGAAATACGGTTGCCTCACCAAACCTTGCCAGGCCATGCAGAGCCTCACCAGACCAAACGTACGGAGGAATTCCTAAACGGGGCACCCCCGGATTTTTATGCCGTAATAATTTAAATTTTTCCTCCAGTGTAAGGTGCGAAATCAAATCTTTTGCACGTTCGTCAAATGACAGGTCGGTATTTTGCCATTTTTGATTTTGGGATATTGCCGAAATCCCTATAAATAGAAAAGTGTAAAAAAGTAGTAAGTGTTTCATAATAAATTAATAATATTATTCAGGTTACAAATAAAAGTAAAAATGAATAGCTAAACAAATTCGGTTACGTTAATCAAATAAGCTATTCTACTCCAAACAATACAATTACTGCATTATTCTTTTTCAATATACAATTAATTTTGCACAAACCATTTTCGTCATAATTGATTTCTATATCTTGTGATGCCCAATATCTGTTGCTACATGGTAAATTGGTGCAATAAGAATACTCTGCATCTTCGTTACTGAAAATTACAACTACTCCATTGCCGGTTAAGGGATTTATTTTTTCATATACTTCAATTGCATCACCAGGTTCTCCGGTTATTTTGATAGTAGCCAGTGTAATATCTTCTTTTACCTGTTTATATTTCGAAAGGATTTTGTTGAATTGTTGTATATTTTCATTAGGGATATTTAATATGTCGCCCCAAATTCCATTTTGACCTAAAATTAATGAGCCAATATTAATATTTACCGATTTTTCATCGCCATCGGGCTGGTAATGGGTAAGGAACAAAGTAGACGGAATCCAT
The DNA here is from genome assembly GCA_964629805.1 of uncultured Bacteroidales bacterium. GTDB lineage: Bacteria > Bacteroidota > Bacteroidia > Bacteroidales > CAZVTW01 > CAZVTW01. The sequence continues at coordinate 4,241 of CAZVTW010000001.1, forward strand.
TGGTCGTAATCCAGCACAGTACGTGCAATCCATCCGCGTGCAGGCCCCGGATTGACAAAAATATTGCTACAACCATTGGTTAAAGGGGTCTGATACTTTTCGGCCAAATCGTAGTTATGAAAATACGGGCCATTGTTCATGGCAAAATATTTGCCGACAGACAAGAAGCTTAATCCTAAGGCACGAGTAGCTTCTGTAACATCAAAATCGAAAATGGCATCGGGTATTTCTTCCTGTATGCGTTGGGCAATCTTTGTCATGTAAATTGGCATCAAAAAGCCATAACTTTCTTCGCGTTCTTTTGGGGTGTTGTTTTCGTTTCCATGATGATGATTTGGATCGTTGCAAATATCAAAATCCAGCCCGTCCCATTTAAAGTATTTGCTTCCGGTTAACTTTGAGAGCGCTATCATCTGGTCGGCATGATATTTCCAATAGTCGCTCACCATACACACATTTATACTTTTCTCGGTTTCCCACACTCCAAAAGGGCCACGTATGTTCCCGTCTTTTCGTACCAACCAGTCTTCGTGCTCCTGTGCAATTTTGCTTGTCACTGCTGTTATTGACGGGTTATACCATAACCCTAACTTCATGCCTTTGCTTTCAAGCAATTGATTAATTTGCTTTAGCGTGTCAGGAAACGAAGTGGTGTTGACCTTCCAGTCGCCGGCTTTATTGAACCAGCCAACATCAATCACAAAAACATCTACACCCATTTGGTGTGCTATTTCTATTTCTTTTTCAATCACAGGTTTGGTTATTGAACCCTGATACGATTCACCTCTCCATTTCTCACGTTCCTGCCTTCCCCAGGTGTTGTAATAAATGTATGGCTTACGCGATTCGGTATTGGGCGATTGGTAGTTTAAAATAAATGAACGATATTCCTTCGCCAATTCTCTTTGTTTCCCAGCTACCGAACCAATCTGAAACCAAATACTCTCAAAAGGTTTGTTTTTAGTTATGGCCTGGTTATTAAGATAGTTGCCTTTTTTTGCTTTTAGGGTTACCTTTTTGTCGGCATCCAGCTCATAATTCAGGAAAGCATTGGGATACTGCGATCCGTGTTCATAGGCTATTAAAAAACTTTGAGCGGGTTTCTCCCCGATAAATACCGGTCCCATTACTGCATCGTTGTTGCTAAACTGGCTCTCTTTTAATTCCAGTAAACGGGGCACATAACAATGGTTCTTATGGCTGTAATCGGATAACCGTAGCTCGTTTGCTTTTGCAAAGTCTGATGCAGAAAACGACAGGTACGTTATATCATCTTTCCCATCCTTTTTGGTCAGCTTATGACCGGCATCGGAATACAGTTCATACTTAAACCGCACAAAAGGCGTATTTTCAGTACTATGAAAGATAATTTTCAGATGAAGGGCCGTGTCTGCCTTTAACTTGCCCTGCACGGTAAATTCGGTTAAATTTCGGGCATCATTTATTTTTGTGCTGTCGGTTTCAATGTTTTGAAGAACAGCTTTCACTATTTGCCCGTTTACTTCAAACTCTGGCGGGGTAATGGCAATTTCTTTAGCGCTTTGGTTTGCTTTGTACTTCCAGAGGCATTCATCCGTGTTTGTGATCCGGATCTGCCTGAATGAAAGTTTTGATTCAGTGCTTTTTGTAGGGTGTGTTGAGCATCCAAAACATAATGCTATTACACCAATTACTGATAGATAAATTCCTTTTTTCATGTTTTAATATGTATTTGTTAAGTATTATTCATTATTCATTATTCATTTTCCACATACGTATTACAAATCCACCATTCGCCGGGAGGTTCATTACCAAAGAACTGTCACGCGCTATTTTTACTTCCTCTATTTCCACTCCGTCATGGTTATCATCTTTATAAATATCTCCCTTAAAATTTCCTTTACCAATAAAATCAAAATCAATGCTTACAGACCTATCGCCTGAAGCATTTATGGCAGCAACATACCAATCGTTACCTTTTCTGCGTGCCAAACAGCAAAATTTACCCGGGTATCCATCTATAAATTGAATCTCGTCCCAGGCAGCAGGGAGGTTTTTGAAAAATTCCTTTGCCGGGGATTTGCGGAATTCTTCAGGTTTGTCGGCCATACATACCCAGCCCGATTCGTATACAAAGGGCAGGGCCATTTCGTGGACATACGTCGTTTTCCGGTCTTTTGCCGAAAAACTTACCGGGGTATAATCCATTGGACCGCTAATATTTCTTGTAAAAGGAAGGGTTACATTGTGAACCGGTGTGGGCATATTGGGTTTGTAACCAAATTTGTAATATTCAGCACCGCGCACCCCCTCGTAGGTCATAATATTAGGAAAAGTGCGTTGCAAGCCTCTTGGGGTTATTGAACCGTGAAAACTGACCATGAGACTGTATTTCGCTGCATGTGCCGTAACCTCTTCGTACCATTTCATGGCTGGTTGTTTGTCGCTGTTCACAAAATCGAGTTTTATGCCCGAAACACCCCATTTTTGGTAAATGGAAAATATATTATCTCTTTTTTCAGGTGTATCCAGGTTTCTTCGTTCGTCCCAACCAATTACTTTTATTCCTTTAGATAAAGCATAATTTATTACTTCGGGGATATAGTCTATATCGCGCCAAAAATCAGCAGCAAGGCCACCATTGTTGCCAATTAGTCCAATGTCAAATTCCACGTAATCCCAATTCATTTCGGCAGCAAAATCAATGTACTCTTTCATCACTTTCGGGTCGTCATTGGCCAGGCTGTTTCCCCACCAGGGGAATGTGGCTATACTTCAATTGGTTAATTATTTAATTTGAAAATTTGAAAATAAATTGACAATCAGCAATTAAGGAACGATTAAAGTTAAGATTTAAACCGTTTAAAGTATATACCAGGTGCTATCCAGTCTGTGTTTTGTATTTTTGAAGGTTTGTTAAGCGAGGTGATGAAGTCAGATTCCACAATATCTGCAAGTTTATTGCCAATAATCATGCATCGCCATGGTGTTTGCATGTTTGGGTATGCAGTGATTTCCACAGACTCTTTACTCACATATACTTCCCATTCTCCTTTTGTCGGGTTTTCAATGGTTTGGTCAGGCAAATGAATGCCAAGTTTTCCGTCTCCGTTATGTATGAGTTGTGCTGCCACGTATTGGCTGTCAATGTCGGCATCGCTTATGAAAAGCCAGTTGTTGCCGGGAGTTTGTACAAGGGCAGGTATATAATAAGCCGGTTTGCTCATGGTATCGACCAACCGTTCCACATAAAAATTTTCATAATCGTTGGAGTAATTGTTAAATTCCTGTATCCAGGCAACAGAACCTTTTGGGAGGTTGAATGCACTGATTTCTCTGTTAACCTGACTTTTATCGGGGTTGTAAAGTTTATATCTAAAAGCTACTACGTTATTACTTACCTGAAAAATCAAAGCCATTTTGTTTCCCCGTGAATTCTTCAAATAAAAGGTTTTTTGATTGGCATGGTATATATGTTTCAATCTTTTTCCGGTGGTTGTTGTAAAACTATCACGAACCACAGCTTGCGAAATAGAAATAATTTTAAGGCCTGAACTAAAATGAAAAGCTGAGTCAATTAATTGAATACCTAATTGAGAAAAGCCCAAAACTTCTTTATTCTTTAGGTATACCTTATAAAAAGGCGTTCCGGAACTGTCAATTTTAATCCTTGCACATATTGATGAATCAGGGGAAAACATATCTGTTTTGTTAAGCACATTATTTTGTGAGCAGGAAAGCGTTGCAAAAACAGATAACAATAGAGTAACTAATTTTATCAATTTATTCATTTTATTTCATTATTATTTAATCTTTCGTGCCATGTCATTCCATTGAGCGGGAAAACATGGTTATTTTTCGCCCATTTATTCCAATACTGCTTTAATTCTTCCGCTTTTTCCGGATATTTTTTTACAAGGTTGTTTATTTCTGTGGGGTCTTCAGCCAAATTATACAATTCCCATTCTCCCTCATAATCAGGTGCTTCTCCGGCAAGTGCAACCAGTTTCCAGTCGCCTATGCGAACTGCCCTGCATGCTTCATGTTCCCAATACAAAGGCTCACGTTCAAAGATTTCTCCTTCAATGGCAGGTAGTAAGCTTTTTCCTTTTATTGGATATATCGGGTTGCCGTTAAAAGTTTGGGGATATTCTAATTCGGCTAATTCAAAAAACGTAGGCATAAAGTCATTTATGTGTCCAACCTGATGAATAATATCCGGTTTTTCTATTTTATCTGGCCATGAGATGATAAGCGGTGTTCTAATTCCCCCTTCATATTCGGTTTTTTTGTAAAACCGAAATGGTGTATTACTAAAATGAGCCCATGGTTTACGGTAGGTCTCAAAAGATTTTTGAGTTCCCATGTCTTCCCATTCTTTTGATTTCGCAAGGTCAGGAACTGCCTCATCACAAGCGCCGTTATCTGATAGGAAAACGATAAGGGTATTTTCAAACTGGCCGGTATTTTTAAGCGTTTCAATAATCCGCCCTATTCCCTGGTCCATGCAATCAATTTGCGCTGCATATATAGCCATTCTCATGTCCCACCATTTTTTATCTTCATCGGAATACGAATCCCAGGACTGAACGGCAGGGTCTCTTTGGGGTAGTACTGTAGTGGAATCAAGAATACCCTGTTTTATCATATTTTTGAACCTTTTTTCCCTCAGCTTGTCCCAGCCTTCCATATAAGTACCCTGATATTTTTTTATGTCTTCCGGTTTGGCATGCAATGGCCAGTGAGGAGCTGTGTAGGCTACATACATAAAAAAGGGTAAGACAGGATTTTCAGTTTTATGCTTTTTAATGTATTGCACTGTTGTATCGCTGACAGCATCTGTGTAATAAAAATTTTCAGGGGATTCAATATGCTGGTTATCAATAGTTAGAGAGGGAGGATCAAAGTAATCGCCCCCGCCTTTTAATGTGCCAAAAAATTTATCAAATCCTCGTTGTATTGGCCAGTTGTGTTTTGGTCCGTCTTCACCTGTATACTTTTCGTAGGTTACATGCCATTTACCCGCCATGTAGTTTTGATAACCGGCTTTTTTTAGCAGTTGAGGTATGGTTACACACCGGTTGTTTATGCCGCCGGTATATCCTTCCTCTCCAAGATCGGCAGCGGTCATCCAACCCATTCCGGTATTATGCGAATATAATCCTGTCAACAGAGAAGCCCTTGACGGACAGCATCTTGAAGAGTTGTAAAATTGTGTGAACCGTATCCCGTTTTCTGCCAGTTGGTCAATATGAGGAGTATTAATTTCGCTGCCATAACACCTCAAATCCGAAAAGCCCATATCATCGGCCAGGATTACCAAAATATTTGTTTTATCATTTTTATTGTTTTTTATTAGAACCTCCGAACTTTTTTCTGAAGTTTCTGTAAAACAGCCATTAATTGCCATTGGCAATATTCCTAGTGCTAATATTTTATTTATCTGTTTCATAATTTATTATTCCTATATCTTTTCAACAATCCGCAATGCAACCATTGTATCAAATGTTGGTAAATCCATTTTATAATATGAGGGACTTGCGCTATTTATGATTATTGTACCTTTTTTTACTACCTTGCCTGAAAAAGGAGAAATAAACTCGTATAAATATTCATTTTCAGGGAGTTTTAATTTAATCCATTCAGCGCTGTATCCGTTGAAAACAATAGCATATTGCCTGCCGGGTTCAGACAAAGCCTGCCACTCTAATCCGGGAGAGTGGTATACAACATTAAAATCAGGACTTGTTTTAACGAAATCAAAGGAATTAATAAAAGAAGTCAGGTATTGTAACTGCTTTCTTAATTGGGTACTTCCGCCACCCGGGGCATTGTTTTCTCCGGTACCGTCTTCTTTTCCCACATAGAAAGAATAATCCAGGTTGTTGAATACAGCACCGCCAGCCATGATAAACTGCCATGCCTGCCTGAGATAGGTTGTATCAGAACTTCCGTCGAAACCTGATTCATCAAAACTTGCGGGACGTTCCCAGCCGTAATTCATCCACACCGCTTCGGGCCATGCATAATGAAAATTAATAACAGAAATATAATTTTCTACATGAGGAATTGCATGTTTAAAGTTAACATAGTTTTGAGCAATTAAATGCTTTTTAGGAAGATTTTCTTCTGTTGTGGTAATAACGGCTGCCAATTGCTTCTGCCACTCGAGCGCTGCTTTTGATGTTGTTTGTGTGTATTTAAACCACCGGTCTTTTTCCAGCTCGGCATCAATTGTTTTCAGCAGTCTTATATCCTTATCCGGGTTATCTGTCCAGGGTTCGTTCTGTATTTCAAAAATTATATTGTTAAAAGCATTTACTTCTTTAACAATTTTTTCCACTAATTTCTGCTGAAATATATTGACTATTTCATTGCCGGGAAGATTGCAGTGCTGCCAGGTTTTAATTTCAGGAAAATCGTTTATATTATTTCCCGGGTTAAAGGGGTTTCGCTGCCAGTTTTCTTTATTATATATTGAACTGAAAAAAGTTATTTCAACAATAATATCAAGTTTTTCGGCTAATGCGATAAAATCTTTTAATCTTTTAAAATAGTCAAGATTCCATGTTGAAAGATCAAGCTTATTTTCGCCGGGGTAAAGAGATTTTTCATTCACTCTTTTCCAGGGAGCCAGGAAGTAACCGGTTTCCGGTGCAAGGGTGTTGTTTTCCATATTAAAAACCCCGGGCTTCTCAACGTAAGCACCTGACAATATCCGTGTATAATTCATTCCTTCTGCATGTAGGGTATTCAGGTATTTTACATAATCAAATTCAGTATTAATAACAGCCCCGTAGTGTTCGGCAGAGGAGATAAGTACAACAGGCTTATCTTTGTAAATAAAATAACGGGGATTTTCAGGATGCTTGCTAATAGGTTGTGCATTCATAAAATAGGTTGATATTAAGAATATAAGAAAAAAAATAATTTTCATAGTGGTAACAAATCTATTCATTTTAAATTACATTTAAAGAATTATGTACTTGCTTATTCTTTTAAGTTATAAAGCAAAATCTTAGCTGAATATGGTTCCAATCTTAGGTTTCCTTTAATGTTTTCACCCTGAAGGGTTTTATATTCCTTATTGCTTTCCAAGTCAATTGATTTATCCGTGTCCCCGTCGTTTACAAAATATTCGTATTGGGTGCCTGATGGGATGTTGATAAATGTTGAATGTGCATCGAATTGCGATGCTTTCTGCCATGCTTCCAGGGTATATTGCCTGATGTTTTTGCAGCCCTCCTGTATGGTTGTGTAATAGATATGATACACTTCCATTGGGCTGGCATACAGGTTACTATCAATTATTCCAGGGTTAAATTCCGGCGCATAAGTATGTTGAAGACGCAGGGTTGGGTGCATATTTAAGGTATTAAATACTAAATTGTTCGTGCAAATGTTATTCTCACATTCGGTTTCAAAACGGCCGTTACCCCACTGTGCAAAGGATATCCCGGTATTGTTTCCGAATACTGTATTACCTGTAATCGTATTATTGTACGAACCGGCGTTTGTATGAATACCACTTCCGGCGCCACTAATATAATTGTTTGTCACCCTAATATGATGCGCACCGTTATCAAGATAAATACCATTGTTCATTTTATGATCGGATGTTGTACCAAAAGTATTGCCAACAACATTTTGGATAACATTATTCCGAATAACGTTATGGTGTGTGAATGAGGTATCGCGCGCCCAGGTATATATTGCAGCACCATCGTTTAGCGTTAGCATAGTATTATTTATGGAGTTGTACTCGCAGGTATTATAGCTCCCGTCAATACGTATGCCGATATAGCCGATGCTGTCAATATGGTTATGACTAATAAGGTTTTGGTTTGAAATGATTTGTTCTTCCCCCGATACCCGTTCCCTGTTCGATATGAGTATGCCAATAGCGCCATTAAGTCCGCTAATACCGTAAGCCGGTTGCATGCCTATGCGGTTCAATTTATTTTTACTAATTTCGCAATTCCATGATTCCAGCAAAGAGATACCCCTTCCATATACATCAGCAAAGTGATTGTTTTGAATACGCAGCCCGGAACCATGCATTTCGCAACTTAAACCATTTCGGTGTAGGCTGTGAAAAGCACAATTTGCAATCCGGATGTTTTTGTTTTCGCCCTTAAATACCATTCCATCTAAACTATAATAGGAGATTTGCAAGCCGTCTATCACCACATTCGAGACTTCCTTTTGGAGAATAAGACCGTTATCAATAAATGAAGCAAAAAACGTTTGGTTTTCTTGTAAAGGCTCGTTTTGGTACAACAGCACCTTGTTCGATGACGCATCGAAAATCCATTCGTTGGGTGCATCAAGGAATTCTTTTTTGTTATCAAGGAAGTAAGACCAGCCCGGACTGCATACCCCCTGATAATTTGCATTATGAAACATCACTGATTCGAAATGTAGTTTTGATCCTTCTACTTTGGCTATTTTTCGGTAATCATAAATCCAGTTGATGGGGCGCAATCTGGCGGTGGCGCCAACCAATACTTCATCCGAAAAAGGTTTGTTTTCTTCTATCAGATATTGTTTGTCTCCACCCTCCATGGTTAAAACCTCTTTGTTCGGATAGCGGGCAATGGTCATGATTTGGTTGTTGCAGTACAGGTGTTTAATGGTTTCATCCACTTTGGCTGCATATATGTTTTCCGGTTCAGGTTGGAAATTATCAATTTTGTATGCTCCGGAAATGATAGCCTTTGGGCCATCCCCATAAGTTGAAAAAACAATGGGTTTCTTAATTGTGCCCGATTGGCTCACCTGAATGGTACCGATAAACGATTGGCCGGCATGAAACAACACAGAATCGCCGGGTTTTAAATTTGCTTTATTTAGTCGGGCAATGGTTTTCCAACTTTGTTTTCCCGATGTGCCCTGATTATTGTCGTTACCGCTGTTCGACAGGTAATACGTTGTTGCATGAACATGCAAGCTGCATAGCATGGTTGCTAAAAATAAAATAGTTTGTACTTTTTTCATCTTTCTCATTATTATTTTTATTACATGTTTAAAAGTTTATTTCAATCCAATGTGTGTGCCAAAAATATAAAAATATTGTTGTACAGCAATCTAAAAAGAACTTCTTTCCGATATTGTCAAATATTTTGACACGTTGTGTGAAAAAATCATACAACGAAGTGGCGAAAAAGTATCTGTAAATCAGTCGCATAATGTGATTAACAAAAAATATCAATGCAGTTACACAAAATTGCAATCTTTTTAAGGTTTGAACTTTAGGCGGAAACTGAAAAAGGCTAATGCCCGCCATAGCCATTCCAACGGGCCATAGTGAAACCGCTTAAACCAATGGTAGCAGAAAATTACCTGTAAAAACAAAAAAAACGAAGGCGAATATCAGTCCCCTGGTATGCCCCAAATAGCGGTAGATGCCCAAACCATACCCATATAAGAAAAATGTACCTAAAATGGTTTGGTCAAGGTAATTTGGAAAGGCTTATCCTGCCATAAGAGGTGAGTTACTCAAATATTTTCCGGTTGCATCAAACGGTGATAAACCAAAATAAAAGCCGTTACTAAAGCAGCGAATAACTCTGGTATGTTTCCCTGAAATTGATTATCAAACAGCATATAAGCCGGGTCTTGAACGCAGCCCGGGCAAAACAGTAAATTGTCAGAATATAACTGATTTTTATCACATTGTATTTAACAGGTCAAGTGTTAAAACTACACATTTTCTCTACTTGTCCCTTAAGGCTTCCACCGGGTTTTTGCCGGCAATTTTCCAGGAGCCGAGAGCCACTGTAACATATATGATGGTTGCGATAAAGATAGCTGTTATGAGATAAATGATAAAAGATAGCTCAATTTTATAGGCAAAATTTTTCAGCCAGTTGTTCATGATAATTACAGAAACAGGTACAGCCACCATTATGGCAGCGAGAAACAGGGTAAAATAATCTTTCACCATCATAAAAATAACCTGACTTGTTTTAGCGCCGTTTACTTTTCTTACACCTACCTCCTTTGAGCGTGTATTGATCATAAACATGGCCAGTGAGAACAACCCCAGGCTGATGATGATAATGGTGAAGGCCGAAAAGAAACCGAAGTAGCGGCTAAAACGCATTTCTTCTTTATATTGCTCATTAAAAAAGTCGTCTAAGAAGAAGTATTCAAATGGCTCCAATGGAAAAAATCTTTTCCATATTTTTTCTGTGGTTTGTATGGTTGCCTGGATGTTTTCGGTTGAAACCGGAATGGTGTAATAATCAATTCTTCTCCATCGCCAGCACTTTTTCCAGTACAAATAAACGGTTGGTTGTACCTCGTTTTGGAGCGATAGATGATGGATGTTTTCAACAATGCCCACTATCGTTTTTATACCCCCACCACCTAACACAATTTGCTTGCCGAGGGCATCTTCAGTAGAAGCGAATCCAAGTGTTTTTGCCGCTTTCTCGTTTAATATACATGTTTCCTGTTCATTAAAGGCATCGAGGTTAAAGTCGCGGCCACTAAGGATATTGACATCATAAAGCGCGAAAAAGTTTTTGTCAATGTCGTTCGTCGGAATATCAATCTTTTTTTCTTCAGAAAATGATTTCCCCCTGCAAAATGACAAAACGGTTGAGAGTTCTTCGCCGGGCACTGAACCTGAAACGGTAATTTTTTCCAGGTTCAATGCCCTTTCAAGCTCTTGCCGAAAAGTTTTCTGCAATTCAGCATCTTCAAATATTTCATCAGCGTTGGGTCCCATCAATACAAGTTTTTGCTCAATATTCATCCCTAAATCCTGGCTTTGCATGTAATGCACTTGTTTGGTTACAACAAGGTAGCCTGCAATAAGAATAACAGATACTACCAATTGCAAACCAATCAGCAATTTCCGTGTAAGGTGTTTGCTTGTACCACCTTGGGTTAATGAATTATTCGTAAAAAGTTTACTGCCCGAACGGTAAACAAAAAACGGGTACACCGAGCATATAGTAATCCCTGACAAGACAACAGGACCAATCAATACAAGGTCTTGGGGCGCATTAAAGATTAAGAAATCGATACCGCTTATGTTTTTTTTAATATAAGGGTAAGATATGTAAATAAAAAGTAGAGCCAATATAAATGCAAAAAAATGTAGGAAACCTATTTGTAGAAAAAACCGGGTAAAAATTCCGCGCATTTTAGCCCCGATTGAAATAAATTTTATGATATCGGTTGATTGTTCGGCAAATTTAGCCGCGAACAGGTTGGCACTGTTCAGCCAGGCTAAAATCAACAGGGAATAAGCAATAATAACCAAAATATTGATGTTGCCTCCCACACCTCTGGAACCATAACCCGAATCAACTTCAGACTGGAGGTGGATATCCACTACTGGTTCCAACAACGCAACATCCTGATACTTTTTATCGTTGTGAGAAGGAACGTTCTTTTCAATCAGTTGATTGATTTTTTTTGCCAGCGCTGCAGTATTTGTTTTTCCTGGTACTTTTATATACGTATGCACACCAATACACCCCCACCATTTGTTCATACCATTCCATTTTTCATCAATTATGGCCCAGGAAGCAAGAATTTCTGGTTTTAGATGCGAATTTTCAGGTATATCTTTGAACACCCCGGTAATGGTTAATAAATGGTTACCACTTAAAAGCAAGGTTTCACCTACCGGGTTTTTATCGCCAAATATCCTCTCGGCAATACTTTTCGAAATAATTATAGTATGAGACTTTTCCAGGGCAGTTTCAGGATCGCCATAAATTAAATGAAACTTAAAAACCTCTATTATCTCAGGGTCAATATAATCAAATTTTAACCTGAAACTTCTCTTGTCTTGCGTGGTTAACACCCCCTGCTCGGGATGGCTGCGGGCAGAAAATTCAATTTCGGGGATTTCATCATCCAAAGCCAATTTTAGCGGGCAATATGATAAAGCATTTTTATCAATGCTGCCATCTTCATTCGTACGTTCAATAATAATGCGGTAAATATTTTCAGCATCATCATGAAACCGATCATAACTTTTTTCGAACTTTACATATTGACTAATCAATATAAAAGCCGTAAATGCAAGTGTAAGGCCGATGAGGTTGATAACAGCAGCGCTTTTATCCCGCCAGAGAGAGCGAAGGGCGATTAAAAAATTATATTTATTCATTTTAATAAGGTCTTTTTTATTTGTTATTTTTCAAGATGTATGCCATACATCGTAACATCCTGTTTTACAGCATGAGGCGAGTTGTATTTCCATACTTAGGTGTCAAAATTTTTAACATATCTGTAAAAAAATTTAACACATTGTGGTTTGCAATACATTGTAAATATTCGGGATAGTGATTACCACAAAGCGGCATTTTTTTGTTAAAACTAAAAAAAAATGTTTAGGTTTCATTCCTAAAATCAATTATTATTGTCAGAAAAAATTTCACAATGCTTTCAGGTAAAGGTACACCTGCCGGTTTTGTGATCAAACCTACATCCTAAAAAAAGTTCATCTTTTCCGGTTAGTCCGGGCTTGGGTATGATAAATTCTCTATTATAGATGAGTCCACTCCTGAGAAACGCAATAACTCCTGCGATTTTTTTTTGACAAGTTGACGAAACAGAATTCTGTTTCCTTGGCAGTACTATCTTTGTCAAAATCGAGTCATTTGTCTCGACTGAGTTAACGTCATTTGACACTGAAAGTGTCCAGCTGACTTTATCTGAATTTCTGTCATATACCTGATAATCAATGCCATTTTTTTTGACATTCATATGGCACAAACTATAGTTGAGACAAAAAGCCTTGATTTTGTCGTTTTCTTTGGGGTACGATTTAATTCATTTGTAATCGCACGACAACCAAGGTTACTTCTCCTTTTTCCTCCTTAATATATTCTTTATTCACCACCTCTTCACCCCGTTTGTCAATAACAGCATTCAGGGTTTCATTGGCTTCCGGGAATCGTCCTTTAGCATCTGTTTCAGTAAACCATGCGTTCACTCACCAAAAAACCACTTTATTGCCTGACATTTCACTATTTGCCATGACATACTATGTTAGGGGGGCAGGCTCACATGTTGTTGTTTGATTGAAAATTAAAATAAGCGATATCCTTTGTTTCCCGGGTCAACCGCAGCAGGACGTTGAGAGATTTCTAAATCACAAGGAGTCACGTATGATCAGTCCGGATGGATTTATGATCTTTTTTTCTTTATTTTCATTTATCAGTTTCACTAAATTCAATCCCATGCTGTAAAAATCTGTTGATATTGTCGCTAATCCATTCAGTATTATTTCTTTTAATGGCGATTCATTATATGATATGATGCCTGTATCTTTTCCGGGCTGCAGTTTTTGTGCATTCAGTTTTTTAACAATGTAGATAAGGTCAGCCGTGTCAACCGTGATAAAAAGCCTGTTTTTTGTTACCTCGCAGTTATCGGCGTTCTGAATAATATGCCCTTTTATATAGAAATCATCACAAAATCGCTTAAATCCTTTTTTTAGACCTTCAATGATATAGCTGGATGTCCTGAATACAAAAAATGTTTCTGTATACTGCCTTATTCGATCCAATCCGTCAACAAGAGCAGTATATATATCGTTCTCAAAATCCTGGTATACCCCCGGATATGTGTTCATGATTTCAGTGGGTGCATGATCAATGATATAGACTTTCTTGTGTTTAAGAAGGGCAATATCTTTATCCGCGTTTTTATAAAGCGGCAGAACCAGGATGAAGTACGGATAGTTATCTTTATTATCTGTGATGAATCTTCTGAATACACTGGGGTTGTGATGATGAAAAACCACATCAAAGGTTGCGAGGTTCATTAATTGTCCGGTTATGGCACTCAGGAGGGTTTGTTTATAATCGCTTAACTCATCAAATATTACTAATATCCGGCGTTTGACTTCGGTGGCCGAACTCACAACATAGAATCCTTTACCAGGACTGGAAGCAATCAATCCTCTATTTTTTAGCTCATTATAAGCCTTAATGACCGTATCCCGCGAAAATGCATGTTTTTTGACCATCTCATTTACCGACGGGAGTTTGTCTCCTGATACCAGTTCGGCTTTCTGAACCGATTCTTCTATGGCAGAAACAATTTGTTTATATTTTGCCAGCCCCTGCCTGATTATGATTTTCATCTGTTTAAATTTTTGTCTGCGAAAATTTTTTTGTCCGCGAAATACACGAATTACGCGAATTAATTAACTATCAATTAACTTTTAAAAACCCTCTTGTTCTGAAATCGGCGATACGAGGATACCGCACCAAAGGTCAATATGCCACAACTTGTCTCTCGACTAAGTTGATAGAAGGCTTTCTGGCCTGGCAGGTGAAGCTTATATACCGGAAAGCCTGCCGCAAAAGGTTTTTTCATATCAGTTTAGCTACGAAGGTACAAATAAAATATGATTTTTTAAAAAATATTTACCAACAGGTAGGTACTGTCATGTTATTTTTGTATATTTGCGTCATATCCATGACTCATTTATCATCATTAAACACTATGCAATACAATAAAACATTTACTATCCTGATTTCTCTGGTTGTTGCACTGGGCGGTTTTTTGCTAGGTTTTGACAGCGCGGTCATAAGCGGGGCCATACCATTTATGTCTGACTATTTTCAACTCAATGAATTGCAAACCGGCTGGACTGTCAGTTGCTTTATCATAGGTGTGATAATAGGAAATGGCTTTTCCGGACCTTTAAGCGACCGTTACGGCAGAAAACGGGTGCTGTTAGCAACAGCAGTATTTTTTGCCATATCGGCAGTAACTTCTGCTTTGGCCAACGAATTTTGGTTTCTTGTCATTGCCCGTATGATTGGCGGGCTTGGTGTAGGGGGGGCATTGTTAATTGCCCCTGTGTATATAGCTGAAATTTCTCCACCGGCAGAGAGAGGAAAGTTGGTGTCATTCAATCAGTTAAATATTGTTGTTGGTATCTCGGCAGCATATTTTTCCAATTATTTTCTCTTGAATACCGGCGAAAATAACTGGCGCTGGATGCTGGGCGTAGAGCTTATTCCTGCTGTTCTTTATTTTCTTTTTTTGTTTTTTGTTCCCAACAGTCCCCGGTGGTTGATAAGCAAAGACAGGACAGAGGAGGCTTTTTCTGTCCTTAAGAAAATTGGCAATGAAATGTATGCCCGGGCACAGCTTGACGAAATAATGACGTCTGTAACGGCCGGCAAAACCGAAAAATTATTTTCCCTTTTGTCCGGTCTGTTTAGCCGTAAAATGTCGTACATACTGTTATTAGCGCTTATAATTAGTTTCCTTCAGCAAATAACCGGTATTAATGCCGTTTTGTATTACGCACCAATCATATTTGAGAAAACCGGAATTGGGAAAGATGCCGCATTTATGCAGGCCGCAGTGGTAGGCCTGACGAACCTTGCATTTACCCTCGTGGCAATGGCCATTATTGACCGTATTGGAAGGAAAGCGCTGTTGATACTTGGCAGTGCAGGATTAACAATTTCATTACTTGCCCTTACATTGTTTTCTTATTTAGACAGGTTTTCGGGCTATGGCGTGCTTATTGCTGTTATGATTTACGTGGCTTCATTTGCCGTTTCCCTCGGTCCTGTACTTTGGGTGTTTCTCTCAGAAGTCTTCCCAAATAAATATCGTGGCATAGGAATATCAATGGCTGGACTTTGGGCCTCTGTTATTGGTTTTGGTGTGACTTTTATTTTTCCCTGGGAAATAGAATTTCTGGGTAAAACGGTAACATTCGTATCTTATGCTTTCTTTGCAGTTATAACCCTTCTTTTCTCCATCTTTATTTTTCCCGAAACAAAAGGCGTTTCGCTTGAGCAACTGGAGAAAAGACTTATAAGGCAGGAAAAATAGTTTTACATCAATGAGTCAGCTCCTAAAAGCCTCTTTGTTGCCAAAAGCTTCGTTATTTTGGCCTGGTTCAGTCGGGATAAAACCTCATCCCGACTGAGTCTCTCTGATAAGTCCGTACAAAAATAGTGTTTTCAGGAGTTGACTCATCAATAAAATAATGATAATATGATAATTGAACATTTAGACCCTGTAAAAGAACAATTCTTAAAGTTCTGGGAACTTAAAAATGACACCCCTTTAGTGTCTGTTAAAGCATATAGAGACAAGCAGGGATATATTGACTATCAAGAGCGAACGAAACAGGATAAGAGATATTCAGATGCTTTCCACATGAAGGTTGATCCGCAGATTAAAATACAAAATCAACTGGAAGTTTTTAAATATATGTATTTTACCGGTGAAACATTGCCTGTTTTAACAACTGCTATCGGGCCTGGTATTTGTTCGGCGTTTCTGGGCAGTATTGTTGATCTGAAAAAATGTGATGAACCCACCTGGTTTTATGAGAATTTGGAGGACTGGGATACTTTCGACCTGACCTTTGATGAACGAAACATATGGTGGCATATTCAGAAATATGTTGTTGAATGTGCTGCACGGGCAGCGCGGGAATTCAACATCCTGTCCGAAATTCCGGTGGATATTTTTCATGGCATAGATACGCTGATGCTTTTGCGGGGAAGTGAAAAACTGGCAATGGACCTGGTGATGATTCCTGATACTATTAAGGAAGCGAACAGGAAAATACTGGAATACTGGAAATACTGGACTGATGAATTGTTTACAGTCCAGAGAAAGCATGTGGAAGGAAACGGGACGGCCTGGCTGAATCTTTGGGGGCCAGGCAGGACTTATTGCCTACAGTCAGACTATATGACAATGATATCAGCAGAAATGTATGAGGAATTTATATTAGAGGATGTCAAAGCCATGTGTAATGAGTTAGACAGGGTGATGTTCCACTTTGACGGCCCGGATGAAATAATAAGGCACCTTGACTTTCTGCTTAAAATACCAAATTTGCATGGTATTCAGTGGAACCCGGAAACAAATTGCGAAAATATCCGTCATATACCAAGCCTGAAAAAGATTCAGGATGCTGGTAAATGCCTGGTTTTAAATATTGCTTCCGGAGAGATTGAAACCCTTGTAAAAGAATTATCTCCCCAGGGCCTGTTGTTAAATGTTGATCCTTTTGATGAACCGTATGAAACCTCGCAGGAGGCTGATGACATTGTTAACCGGGTAAAATCCTGAATGCAGTTTTAGGACCTGAAACGAAATATAAACTTTGATATTCTGACAATTTATTTCGCATCAAACTCTTAATAATGAACCAACCTGATTCTTGTTGCCAGGTATCTGCAAAAAACTTTATGGACATCCACTATTTACTGACGGGCAACTTTGCATTCGTAGCTGAGAGGTGTTCATTAATCTGACGATGTAATGAATCCGTAATATTCGGAAATTTCGTCGTATGCCTGATCTGTCGGGTAATGCCCTTTTTCACCGAGGTGCCATTTACCGATGTGAGCAGTTATATAGCCCTCTTCTTTCAGATATCCGGCAATGGTTTTCTCTTTGAGGGGAAGAAAATTTTGGTTGAAAGGTGTTTTGAGTTTTTTACCTTCATTCTCCTCATACTCCGGCGGATTACTGTAATCAATGGTTGAGTCTTTTTGAAATGAAGTCCTAATCCAGTCAGTAATACCCAGCCGGGAAGTATATTTTCCTGTTTAGACGGAGGCTCTTGAGGGGGATGATATTGCACCCGGAGCGTAAGCATTTGTGAATTTCATACCCTGTCCGCATAATTTATCAATGTTTGGTGTTTCATAATAATCGCTGCCAAAACAGCCAGCGTCAGTCCATCCCAAATCATCGACATGAAAAATGACAACATTGGGGTGTTTCGATCTATTCGTTTCAATAGATTTATCTTCGCTTTTTTCAACTGTTGTATTACAGCCGGTTAAAATAGCGAGAATACTGCCAAGTGAAAGGTATTTCTGTTTAATGTGTTTATTTTATATACTCGACATTCTCCAGTTTAACAACCACCGGATTTTTCCAGGCTTTGTAGGTCCTGTGGCTTCGTATGGCATGAACAAATATGCCCTGGTCTGTGACAGAAAAAAGTGGTTTTGGCGATGTTTCTGTCTGATATTCCATTGTATGATTATTTTGCCCCAGTATGGAGACATTTGTTTTATCAGACCCTTTTAACGTCCGGATGAAGAATGTTCTGTAATCACCGACTCCCCAGTTGAGCGATGGTAAGAAGGCATAGACAGCATTCGAACTGGCGGATTTTGTAAACCAGATATTCCGCTCCTGTTCATCATAGTGCCAGTTTGAACGTGTTTTTTCATGCGTTATATCGAAGGGGACAATATTATCAACAGCTTCGCGGTTAGACATATACCACAAAGCTATTTCCCGCAGCCTGGCCTCCTGTATACCGGGAATTTCTCCATGACTGTCAGGACTGACATTTAGAAGTAAGTTGCCGCCTTTGGCACGTGTTTCTATCAACATGTTAATAAGCTCATTTCCTGTTTTTGCTTCTTCATTGGCAACATATCCCCAGTGATTACCAATTGTTACACAAGCCTCCCAGGGGCCTGGTATGGATTCGGCAGGGAGTTTTTGTTCGGGGGTTTCCATTCCGCCCCTGGTAATAATTAAATCCGGATCGATTGTCCAGCAATAATCTGCAACTAAGGTATTGGCATAGTCATAATATTCATCAATAAACAAAATGTCGATTTTGCCATAATCTGTCAGCAATTCATTAATTTGTTTTTTTTCAGTCTCCCACATTTTTTTATTCTTATCCGGATTTGCCTCAGGCAAATTTCTGCTTGGTGGTATTCCCTGTTTGTAATTGAGATAAAAGTCATCAGGCGAATAATATAATCCAATGGCTATATCGTATTTTCTGAATGCATCAATGATTTCTTTCAAAATGTTTTTTTTGTATGGTGTATTTGTAATCTTAAAATCAACAGTTTCGGTGTCCCACATACAAAAGCCATTATGATGTTTTGCTGTAAATACCATATATTTCATCCCTGCAAGTTTTGCGAGTTTTGCCCATTCATACGGGTCAAACATTTTCGGATGAAAAAATTTGGGGAGTTCACCAAAATACCGGTCCTGGTAGTCTTTTGAGCTGGCAGCCACATTATGACTAATTATTGCACCTAACTGTACATCAACACTCCAGTGGATAAACATTCCAAAGCCAAGGTCCCGGAACCATTTTATGCGTTCAGGTTTGTTTTTGTCGATTGTTATTTTTTGTGCGAAAGAACACGAAAAAAAAGATAAGATCAGAAGAAGCAGAGAAATTTGTTTCATAATTGTATAACATTAACACATGAGCAGATTTTTAATTACTTTGACACAGCTTTTTGATATATCATTTGATAATCGTTTTGATTATTGACATGTATGAATGAGTCCACTCCTAAGAAACTCTGTAACTCCCTCGGGGATTATTTGGACAAATTGACGAAACAGAATATTGTTTACTTGGCTGTCCATTTGTCACCAATCTCTACGTTATTTGTCTCGACTCAGTCGAGACAAATTCCTCAATTTTGACAAAATAGTACTTTTAGAAGTTGATTCATAAATTCAGTAAAACTATCAAAAAAAATTGACTATCCCAATTTTAAAAGCATTTAAATGAAAAATGCCGAAACCTTCTTTAAAAAACATGAATTTTGAGAATTATTCTATATATTTGGGATAGCTTTAGAAATAGGAGAAAAACATAATGGATGAGTCACTTAAAATGAAGCATATGCGTTTCATCAGACATGTTTTAAGCTGAACTTGTTATGAGCAATTATATGAAAAAAGAAAGATTATTTAGGCGGGTTACATATTTCCTTATCTTTATTGTCAAATTATCTCACAGCTTCGGTCAACCTCAAACATTTCGTTTTGATAATCTCAGCATGGAAGAAGGACTTTCGGAAAACTGGGTTACAAAAGTCTATAGGGACAGCCGGGGCTTATTATGGATTGGTACACGCTACGGGTTAAATGTTTACAATGGCTACCAGGTAAAAAATTATTTTTACAATGATGGCAATCAACACTCTATACCAGATAATTATATCACCACAATTTATGAAGACAATGACAGCACAATATGGATAGGCTCAACAAGGGGTTTGTTTAGATATAACAAAGAAATTGATGGTTTTGAAACGATAAAACTATCCACACATCCTGATAATCAACAACAAAGCATTGAAATACGTGAAATAGTCCGGTATGATAATTACTTATACCTGGCAACCTGGAAATATGGACTGATCAGGTACAATCCGGAAAACGGAAATTGCAATTTTTTTAGGTATCAGAAAACATATGCACACTCGATTTCAAGTGATAATATCAATGACATTGTCATAAGGGGAGATTACCTCTGGCTTGGTACCAGCGGAGGATATATTAATAAATTTGACATATTGCACCGTACAAGCCAAAGAATACCAATGGGAAAGATCAGTCAAAAACCTATAACAAAAACGAATAATGATAAAAAGACCCTGCAATTTGATAATGACGGGAATTTATGGATTGGCAGTAGTGAATATGGCATCTGGAAATACAATCATAGTACCTATAAATTCAAACATTTCTCAAAATCAAAGCTTAATGGTCTTAGTCACAATATTGTTTTCGACTTAGAATTAATAGACGACAAAATATGGGTAGCAACAGACAATGGAGGTATAAACATCATAGATCCCGAAACTGATACTTTCCAATATCTTAATTCAAACTTATACGATCCGTTGTCACTTTCAAGCGATGGTATATGGGATATCTTTACTGACAAATTCGGGAACATTTTTGTAGGCACCTTTGATGCCGGCGTTGATTATTATAGTCCTGCGAAGAATATTTTTGAATTATACTATAATGTGCCAAATGATTCAGGTACAGTATCCCACAGTAATGTCAACAGAATAGTTCAGACAATTGACGGGACTATCTGGGTAGGCACCAACGGAGGAGGCCTTAATGTTTTTGATCCGCAAACAAACACATTTAGCAGATTTTTTTCAGGAAAACCGGAATACTCAATAAATGCGCCTTATATCAGCGATTTATACGCTGACAGTGCCGGAAATTTGATTGTATCTGCCTATGACGAGGGTTTTTCTATATATAATATAAGAACAAAAACTATCAGAAATTTCACACACACACCAAATTGCACCAATTGTCCGGCATCCAACAATAATTTTGGATTTTACAAAGACTCAAAAGGTGTTTTTTGGTATAGCTCACTTAATAAAGGTATTGAAACCTATAATCCTGTTGAAAAGTTGTTTACTCTGTACAAAATTGATATTGATGACCCTAATTCTCCAGAGGATGCCATTTCATATGATATAGCAGAGGACGATAACGGAAATTTATGGTTTGTGACTGAGAAAAGCGGATTAACAATGTTCTCGACAGAGGAAAATAAATTTTACAGGTATAAAAAGGATGTAAATCATAAAATACTAAGCAGCAACAAATTAAAGGGCCTAAAAAAGGATAAAAAAGGCAATATCTGGATTTGCAGTGAAAACGGACTCAATTACTTTAATCCCGATAAAAAAACTTCCAGGGTTTACACCACTGAAGATGGTTTGCCCTCTAATCATATTCTTAATGTCCTGATTGATAAAAATTCTAACCTGTGGATTAGTACCTTTAACGGAATTTCTTTTTTTAACACTGAAAAAGAGACATTTCGTAATTTTAAAAAATATTTCGGATTGACTAACAATCCCTTTAATAACAACTCGGGATTTATAGATAATCAGGGATTTGTATATTTCGGCGGGCAATCAGGCCTCATTCGTTTTGAACCCGGTTCACTGATATCAAAACCCGAAAAACACAAGATCGTCCTCTCCGAATTCAAAATAAATAACAAACCAGCTTTGATTAACGATAATGGCATTCGCAAACACATTGATTGTTTAAACGCTGTAGATTTGTATAAAAATGACAAGATTTTCTCTGTTGAATTTGCCTGTCCGGATATCATTTTCCCGGACCAGATAAAATATCGGTATAAATTGGAAGGATTTGATGAAGACTGGTATATAACCTCCGGCAGAAATAGAAAGATAGCATATTCAAGTCTGAGGGGTGGTAACTATGTATTAAAAATACAGTCTACTAACAGTTCCGGAACATGGTTAGATAATACAAGAGAATTAGAAATTGTTGTTCATCCGCCATTTTACAAGACATCCCTGTTCATAATATTATTGATTACAGGTTTTGTTGGTTTTCTGATTTTTGGTTACAAAATTCGACTTAACTATATGAAAAAACAAAGTGAGATGTTGCGCTCCCAGGTTGCAGAAAGAACACGTGAACTTGAAGACCGGAATGCTGAGATTACAGAACAAAACCAGGAAATCATTCAACAACGGGATTTAGCTAATTCACAAAAAGAAATCATTGAAAAACAAAAAAAAGAAATTGAGGCCCATAAAAACAATCTTGAGAAACAGGTCAATGAAAGAACCCAGGAGCTGCTTATTGCCAAGGAGAAGGCAGAAGAATCTGATCGCCTGAAAACATCATTCCTGAAAAATATGAGCCACGAAATAAGGACTCCCATGAATGCTATTCTCGGATTCCTCGAGTTGGTTTTTGACCCGACATACAAAAAACAGGAAAAACAAACATATAAATCATATATTTATGAGAGCGCTAACTCTTTATTGACTGTTATTGAAGATATACTGGACCTTGCAAAAATAGAAACCGGCCAGTTAAAATTTGCTTTTCACTCTTTTCATATAAACGATTTGCTTTACAGACTGGAAGTTTACTTCAAAGAGTATGTCAGTCAGCATCATTCATCAATAAATGTGAAATTTACAGGTCCGTTCAAAGATTTTAAACTAACAACCGATGAAAAAAGATTAAACCAGGTACTCAGCAACCTTATAAACAATGCAGTAAAATTCACACCAGAAGGAGAAGTTCTATTTGGTTATGAATTGGCAGACAGGTTTGTGAGATTCTATGTTTCTGACACAGGTATAGGCATAAAAAAAGAATATCATCATTTGATATTTGAACATTTTACCAAAATTGAAGATAGCAAAGAAAAATTATTCAGAGGAACCGGTCTGGGTCTTTCTATTTGCAAAAGTATGGTTGAAGAATTAGGCGGGACAATATGGGTCGAATCAACTGTTGATAAAGGATCAACTTTCTATTTTACAATACCTTATGAGCAAAAAAATAAAATAAGCTCTCACGAGGAGAAGGAAACAAGTGATAAGAAAAACAATTTTGATATTAAGGATATAACAATTCTTGTGGCAGAAGATGATGATCTAAATTATTTTTATATCTCCAAAATACTGGAAAGATGGCAAACAAAACATCTGAGGACAAAAAACGGGCTGGAAACCTTACACTTAATTGAAGTAAACAGTAATGTTGATATAATACTGATGGACATAAAAATGCCATTGCTCGACGGACTGGAAGCAACAAAAAAAATAAGGGAACAGGGCAAAAATATTCCAATAATTGCCCTGACTGCTTATTCCAGACCTGAAGATAAGGAGGACTTTCTTAAAAACGGTTGTGATGATTTTATTTGCAAACCTATTGATAGTGTTGTTTTACGAGAAACAATCTACAAATATACCAAAAAGCAGAAATGACCTCTCTCCCTTGAGTTAATCAGTCATACCCATCTTTCTGAAAGGAGGTGGTTCAAAACCTGGAATTTTTTTAAATATTATTGAATTATCTTTCAGACTAAAATCCTTTGTTATAAAGCAATTGCCTGATGCGGGGCATCGTGAATATAACAGTGCCTCACTTTGTTGCCAACGCCATAAATTTTGATTCCGGCACAATATGTTTTGTTTCTCCTGTTATATTTAAAAATCTCACAATTTTTAACAATATTATTACCCGGCTCAAGTGTTTTTCTTTTGCCACCACTTAAAACCATACCTCCGGAGCCCAGATGATACATTTTACATCCGTAGATCGTGTGGTTTTTTCCGGCATTATTGCAGATCAGAATTTTCGTAGTTATGCGCCTTCAGGTTACCTATCCTTCGTGAGATGAGCTCTCCTGTCATTTCATGAATCGGATAATCAGGTTTACCGATCCCTTTTCCCATCATAAGTGCAATTGTACCGAAATTTCGCATTGTGCAATTATCAAAAGAAATATGATGTCCGCCTTCGAGATAAACCCCCATACCACGACCACACTCAAAGATAAGGTTCTTAAACAGAATGTCTGATGTGTTTTCAACTGCCAGTAAAGGTTGTTCATTCATTGAAACTGTTATTTTGGCTCCCTCAAAGTTATCAGGAGGATACAGATACAGGATACCTGTTTCGTGATCAATATAATATTCACCGGGCATATCTATCTCTTCGGGGATATTATAGGCATAATAACCAATAATTCTGCCTGCCCATTCCTCATCAGGATCAGACTTTTTTATGCCAAACATTGAGGCTTGCTTTAACTTAATTGTTTTTTCTTTTAAATTAATATCCTCAACCCCCAGATTATCATCAGCATATCCGGCGCCAAAATATCCCCATAACCAAATATTGTCTGCATGGTTCCAATATTTTGCCCTGTCATAGTCAAATCCAATTGTTCCGCCCCTCATAGAAAAATCATGTTCGTATGGTACAGAACCAGGGTCTAAGACATCTGTAACCGGAACAACACCCTTATTTGGCCATTTCGCAATTGTCATTGGTTTATTGTCAATAAACAATTCCATTTGGGCAGGAAGTATGGCAGTTGAGAATCCGTGCTGCTTAAATGTTCCGTAATCTGTTATTCCCATTGATCTTAAATCGGCTGTAAGGATTTTCGACCTTGCTTCCTTTTCTACAATCCTGTTAATTATTTCCTTATCTTGTAATGGCTTAAAATCAGATGGAGAAAGTTCATTCCCTCCTGATATAATGGCTTTTTCTCCGGGGAAAGCTGATATCACCAACGGATAATCGCCTGTTGCCGAGTCTTTTTCTGAAAATTCAATGGCCCCTGAAGTATAATATGTTCCCCCTCTAAGAATAATTCGCAACGTGTCATTCCCCAAAATATTTTGCTTTTTTCCGGTCCTGAACATGTCCCTGGCTTTTTCTATAGTAGCTAAGGGAGCCTGCATAGTCCCGGGATTTGAATCATCCCCGTTTGGAGATACATAAAGTCGGGTCATATTGTGCTTTTGACAACTCACAGAAAGGATAAATAATACCGGAATAATTGAATTCAGGATTTTTTTCATTCTATTTGAAATCATATTTTGAAGGTTTAATTATAATGCAATGAAAAACAATAATGAAAAAAGTGAAATTAATAAAATAAACATTAATATTTGCAGATTTCTGTATAATCTCAAATTGTTTTTATATTTTTTTTGATCGTCCATAATTCAGTCACTTATTGTTCAACATGAGAATATGTTCATTTTCTTTGCCAAATACGGGGATTTCAACATTTTCAAACTTGTTATTTTTTAAAACAGCCTGTATACTCGAACCGAAAATCATTCCGTATTTGCAATTCATATTGACATTACTTTCAAACGTCATCCCTATAAAATCAAAAGGATTGATTTTTCGTTCTTCAGATGCTTTAACAGCCTGATCACACCATGTAACATCATATCCTGGATAATTAAAAGAACAATCATTTTCCAGATAGTTATTTCTGATGATATATCCCACATAATTTAAGGCTCCTCCTCCGGAGGCCCAGTCGCTTTCGCAACTGTAATGTGCACCTATCCCTCCGGCTTCGTACCTGCCGCCCGGTTCGTGCTGGCCAACATTTAAACAGCGTCCTTCATTACAATAATTGTTAATTATCTGAAAAAAGTGACAGCCTCCTGCCACGCTGAAAGCATGATAAACAGTCCAGGCTCCAATAGGTCCGGTGCGGGTTGCCCGGTTACCGTCAATGACAATTTCATGGCTGTGTCCCCACAGAAACACAGCCGGACCAGCATCCTCCACAGTATTTTTTGCAAAGGTAATGTGACGAAAAGCAGGAGCATCATGTACAACCAGGAAAGATTCGGTGTTTAACGGTGTTCTGAAAGGCTTCTCAAAATAGATTGTATTACCTTTAACATCCGCAATTTTATTAACCTGCCCAAGTCCTTTACCCCTGAATACCTGCACTTCTTTGCCAATATATATTGAAAAATCATTCTGATCTGTCTTTTGTTTGTTAAAAGGAAAGTATTGAGCAAGCCTGCCAGTTTCTTTATTCATCTTTTCCCAGTAGGCATGCCACTTTTGACTGTCAACTTCAATTCTGTCATCATACGTCTTTTTAATAAACAGTGGCAGTCTGTAACCCCACATATGACCAAGCAATCCCTCATTGTCACTAACCCAGAATTGTCTCACAACGTGATTATTATAAAAAAACATATTCTTTCCGCCATGCATCATCCATACCGAACCGTGATTGGTAGGCACTATTCCGTCCATTTCGTTGTTCTCAACAATGATTTTTTCATATCCGCTGCTCCCGTGCTGCAAAGCAATATTATTTGCTGCATTTCCGCTATGCATAATATTATCAGCAATACGACTGTATTTACTGTCGCACAAATAAACATTTGATTCTCTTGCCTGGAATTCAGAATGCGATATTTCAATATATTTCCCTTTTAATAAAACATTCACATGATTTTTCCTTTGAAAAAGACCAATTCGCGGATCATCCTTTCTCCTGTGATACAAATGGGTTCTGTTATCTAAAATACGACAATTTTTCACATACGAATAATTCGCATGCGCATTGGTATCATTATTATTCCAGGCAAAATCAATCCAGTTTTTCGGCAGTGTATCCCCAACAGGAGCTACCAATATCATTCCGGCGTATACAGAATGAATACTGATGTTTTCCATTCCAACACTTCCCTCACCTGCAAATACAACATTAACCGAAGAATCCAGTGCATTCGTTCGGAAGCCGTCAGGAAGAAATATCCAGCTTCGCTCCCTGCTTTCACCTTTTATAATTGTTTTGTCAGGAAGACGAAATGTTTTATTCAAATGATATCCCCCGGCGGGAAAAAACAAAACACCACCTCCGTTTTTCTTAATATCACCCAAAGCCTGTGTAACTGCTTTTGTGTCATCTGCAATGCCATTGCCTTCAGCTCCGTAATCCAAAATATTAAATACCTTATCGGGCCATTCCTGAGGCTTTGAGATATGCATTATTTGTGGTTCGGACCAACCTAATTTCCCGCCTGTACCGGCATGCACATACACTTTTGCTTTTCCGGGAGCCAGGCTGCCAGGCAGAATAAAATGAATATCATATGCTGACATTTTAATGACTTCAGCTTTGTGAAAAATATTTTTACTATCCAGTATGCAAACTCTGGCTTTGCCGCTAATATAATTTGAATAACTCACAGGTAGCCCCATACTGTCCTTGTCCGGATATAAAGATAAATTTACCAGGCCTTTTCCAAGGGCTCTTATCGTGTCTCCGGGCCATCCTTCATCAGTTGAGAGCCATTGCAAGTCAGGTTTATTGATAATCAGACTTTTGTTCATTTGGCGGGACTCATCCAACAATAGCAACGCCATTCCATAATCAGCCACAGGTAATTCTATTGTCAAAACATTCTCATATCTCTGCAGGATGGTCACTTTCTCACCATTACGCGATAAATAATTTTTATAATCAGGATTTTTAACAGGAAAGCCAACATCATCATTTTCAATAAAAATACATCGTAAATCACTTGAAAGGCTGAACCCATAACCTGTTACGTAAGTCAATTTCCCAAAGGGCACCGGGCTTTCTGTCTTTGTCAGACCACTATCAGCTTTTACATGAAAAGACTGAATACTTAGTATGGACAAGATTAGAAATAGTACATTATTAAAATGTCTAATACAACAATTATTTTTTATCATGCGGCATTAATCTTTAAATCTGTTACTACAAAATTTCAATTACGAAATAAGAGAATTATTTCGCAATTCCCCTTCACCATATAGTAAATTAACAGCACAAAAAGTTATTCTTTGTAGAAAGTATCAATTCATCAGCAAAAAATGAGGTGAAAAAGAATTATAATTGATTTATAAAGTATATTTTAAAATAAAAAAGATTAGTGCTATTTCAATTAATATAAATGCTACTATTTTATATGAAAAAAATATATCTTGCAATAGCACTATTATTTCATTATTTTTATTGATATTTATCTTTGTTATATGAAAAAATATATGTTTTTAATCTGTCTGTTTTGTAACCTTCAATATGCAGATGCCTCAGAAAATATCCAATTCACTACCATAGACCAAAGAAGCGGTTTACCCTCAAACAATATCATCAGTATCTATAAAGATTCCAAAGGTTTTATGTGGTTTGGTTCTGTTCATGGTTTAATAAGATATGACAGCAGGGATTTTATTGTTTATAAGTACAATCCCCATGATTCAAAAAGCATCAGCAATAATGAAATAAAAGCAATTGCAGAGGATGCATCAGGCAATCTGTGGATAGGCACAGAAAATGGACTAAATCTATATAACTGGAATTCAGATGATTTTATAAAATTTATCCCTGATTCATCAGACAACAAAAGTATCAGTAATCACAGGATCAGAAATTTTTTATTAGACAGCAAAGGCAGGTTCTGGATAACAACAAGAGAAGGACTAAACCTGCTCACTAAAACAGAAAATGGTTTTTCTTTCAGGAGCTATTATCCTCCACGCACTGATACTTCCCGGACAAGTGAATGGTCAATTGTAACGATAATTGAAGATCAGGACGGAGATATATGGGTTGGAACCTGGGGAAGAGGCTTATGCCAATTTGATCCGGTATCCGGAAAATTTATTTCTTACATGAAGGAGCCTGAAAACCCGTTTTCAATAGCCGGAAACATTGTTGAGGAACTGGAACAACTACCCAATGGTTTAATTATCGTTGGATTTTCAGGGGAAAACTTACAGCTTTTTGATAAAACCACCAGGCGTTTTCATTCTGCAAATTCATTACCCGAATATAGGGAATTATTTAAGATTAAAGGACCTTATTACTGCTTTGAGACCGAAAAACCCGACAGATTATGGATAGGGAATTTTAAAGGATTACAGGTATTCGATCTGAATAAAAAAAAGATAATCTATGATAACACATTGAAGCCGAGGAAAGAAAACCAGGGCCGGCCCAGGTTAACGGGCAAAGATCAGGCAAGAGTCGTATATAAGGATTACACCGGAATCATCTGGGTAGGATATGGCGGATTAGGCATTGACAAATATGATCCGAATAAGGACAAATTTTCAAAATATTTTGTATCATTAAAAACTTCAGAAATATCCCAGGACTATATCAGTGATTTTTTATATATAAACAAAAATGAAATTTGGGTAACGACTAACAACGGTATCATTAAAACCAACACATCGGGAACGGAATTACAGCGCATTACAATTGATAAGAAAAAAGAAAACACAGGCTATAATACTATTATTCAGGATGTAACAGGTCATCTATGGATTGGGACAAATCAGGGGCTTGTAAAGCTCAATCCTGCGACAGGAAATGTAGTAAAACGAATTCGCAACCATAATAATGAAATTGTATTAACACATAATAGTATCATAAACCTTGACCATGATGATGACGGAAGGTTTTGGATATTAACACAGGAAGGTTTGCATAATTATGATCCTGCAGAAGAAAGATTTATTGAAAATAATATCACCAGAAAATTTGGCAACACAAAAATATCATGTGTGTTTCGGGACAGGGATAATGACTACTGGATAGGTACAACAAACGGATTATATGTATATGATACTATTACACAAAATTTCAGATTGTTTCTGCCGAAAAAAAATAACGAAAACAGTTTGATTAACAGAATGATTAGTTCGGTCATTCAGGATTCCGGAGGAAATATCTGGATTGCCACCAGGGGAGGAATATCAAAATACGATAAGCGAAAAAATAGTTTTGAAAATTTTCATGAAAAGGATGGTCTGCCAAACACCTTAATTAACCGGCTGGCAGAAGATAATGAAGGAAATATCTGGTTTAGTTCATTTGGAATCAGTAAGATTGATGTAAAAACCAAACTCCTAACAAATTACACGGAAGATGACGGACTGGCACCAAAAACGCACAACCTGTTAACATTAAAAAACGGACAATTTGTAACGCTCAATGAAAAGGGCTTTCATATCTTTTATCCGGATAGTATCCGGTCTTATCACAAAACACCACAACTCTATTTAACAGGTTTGTCAATTGCAGGCAGAACAATTACCCCGGGTTCACCAATTTTACAAGGCTATTCTCTTATCGAGGCAAAGAACATCAGGCTGAATTATTCACAGCGGGTGATAAATTTTCAATTTTCTGCTCTGAATTACACACTTCCTTCCAAAACAAAGTATAAATACATACTTGAGGGTTATGATGAAAAATGGAATAATCCGGGAACAAAGAATAACTTTACTTTAATGAACCTGTCACCCGGAAAATATACACTCAAAGTCAGGGCCTCGAATAGCGACGGCGTGTGGAGCAAACACGACACCCAATTAAATATTACAGTTGATCCGCCGTACTACCTTACCTGGTGGGCATACATTGTTTATATTATGATTTTTTGCACGATATTTTTTCTGTACAGGTATTACACCATAAAGATGGAAAGAGTAAAAAGTCAGTTGAAATTTGAAAAATTAAATGCCCAAAAAGAGCATGAACTTGATCAGTTAAAACTAAAATTCTTTATTAATATTTCACATGAGTTCAAAACACCTTTAACATTAATTCTCGGATTGTTGTCGCATACCTTAAAAAGTAAATCAGAAAAAACAATGCGGAGTAATATCCAAACAGCAATCAGAAACGCTTTAAGATTAAAGAAACTCATAAACCAGCTTCTTGATTTAAGAAAGTTAGATACCGGAAAAATAAAACCCGAAATAAGAACAGGGGATATAAAAAAGTTCTCTGAGAAAATATGTTCTGTATTTAACTCGTTAGCGGCAATGCAGGAACAAAAGTTTGAATTCTTTGCTGAAGAAAAGGATATGACTGTTTTTTTCGATCCGGATAAAACTGAAAAGATAATCTCAAATCTTTTAGCAAATGCTTTTAAACACACAAAAAAAGGGGGTGAAATTTCTCTTTCTGTCACAAGGGTATTGGTTTCCGGACCGCATCCGGAAAATGAGCTTATCAAAATGAACAGTGATTCGGTTTTAATTAACTCATATGTCTATAATGACATTAAAGACGGATTATTTATCCATATGAAGGTAAAAGATGAAGGTATTGGTGTATCTGAAGAAAACATAAAAAATATTTTTGAACGATTTCATCAAATTGAAAATTCTAAAAATGCAAAGTCGGAAGGCACAGGAATTGGTTTATCCCTGGTAAATGAACTTGTTAAAATCCTGAAGGGGATGCTTTTTATAAAATCACAAACCGGTAAAGGGACTGAAATAAGCGTATATTTGCCTGCAGAAAAACAATTCTATTACAAAGATGAAATTATTAAGCACCCAATCCCATTAGACTATAGTGATCCGGAAAAAGAAGAAGATGTAATGATGCTTTATACTCAACCGGAGCGGCAACAGGAATTGTTGGAGGATGATAAGGCAGATAGTAGCAATAATTATCCTTTAGTGGTTGTTATAGAAGACAATAGAGAACTCCTGGATTTTATCGGAAATTTATTAAAAGAGAATAATTACCGCGTTAAAAAAGCTGTTGACGGCAAGGAAGGATTCGAAAAAATCAGGAAATTTATACCAGACCTGATAATTTCAGATATTATGATGCCCAGAATGAACGGCATAGACCTTTGTAATAATTTAAAAAAAGATAAAAACCTCAATCTGATTCCTGTTATTTTATTAACCGCAAAAAATAGTATCGAAAGCGTAAAAGAAGGCTACGAGCAGGGAGCTGACGATTACATTGTCAAACCCTTTAATAATGAATTACTTCTAACAAGAATTGATAACCTGATTCAAAGCAGGAAAAAACTCAGGGACAGCCTGAAAAGTGACATAAAAATGCCTTTTCATGACGGTGAATTATTAAATAAAGATGAGCAGTTCTTATCATCTGCCTACAAAATTATACAGGATAACCTCACGAATCCTGATTTCACCCAGAGTGAATTTTGTGAGCACATGAATATGAGTAAATCCCAGTTGTATAAACGATTAAAAGCGCTTACCAATGAATCAATAAATGAGTTTGTCAGAAACATCAGACTGAAAAAAGCAGAACAAATATTCAGAAAAGTCGAAAACATACCTATATCAGAGGTGGCTTACCTGGTCGGTTTTTCTGATCCGAACTACTTTACCAGGGTATTTCGTCAATATTTTGGAGAGTCTCCAAAAAAATATATTGAGAATTTAAATAAGGATGAAACAGATTGAGAAATATTTCAATAAAGCCCACTCGCAATTATGTTTGATTAAATGAGTCCACTCCGGTGAGTCCATTTGTCGCCAAATTCTTCGTTATAACATTTCTTAGAAGTTGGCTCATTTTATTTTTAAAAATTTAGCGATTCTTTGATGCTTCCGGCTCATTGTCTTAACCAGATATAAACCATTTCGAAGCCCCGAAACATCAATTCTTTCACCCGGCATTATCATCCTGATGTTGAATTCAGAAACAACTTCTCCATGTACATTTACAATTTGAATCAACTCTGTGTCTTTATTATCTATTGAGATAAATTCAATTGCCGGATTTGGGAACACTTTTAGTCGGGGGATGGATTTTTCGCTTGTTTCAAAAACAGAACTGGCAGTATCTGTTTTGTTTTCATTAATTTTTACAGTTGCATATCTTATGATCTTATTGTCATTACTGACTTTAATTATTGCTTCTTCAACAGGTTCTGAAGCTACAAATTTACCCGCTTCAAAAAACTCACCGCCTGCACTAACTTCCCAGTCAAGATCAGGCATTGTTTCCAATTTATTAAAAATATTTTCATACACGTCTACATCAAAAATGAGTGTGTCGCCAACTTCAATCTCAGCACTTTCAGGACTGATTTCAATTCGGGTTATTGTGTTCGCGGGACCGGCAATCCAGGGGTCTGAACCAAATTCATAAGAGCCAATATCCGGTGTACCAATTACAACAGAATCATTGTAATCATGACTGACTCCTTTGTCAATAAGTATTTTTGCACTTTCCTTTAAACGAAAATCATGATTATCAGGATCCATGTAAAGATCATATAGTTCTTTTTTTTCAGAAACAAATTCACAACTGTCAATTTCAGCCAGGTTAAGTTTTCCTCCCCAGCCGGCAGAAACAATATTATTCTTTAAATAAATTTGATCACCATTATCATTTCTAAATGCACTTCCAAACCCCGGGCGGGATAAGTTTGAATTCAATGCAAGATTATTGTAGACTAAATGTTTTCCTATCACCTCATGGTATCTGTTTAAAACAATCGGCCCATCTACATTACTGATAATATTATGATCAATGATTGTGTTACCGCCAAAATCGAAATAAATACCATTGGCTAATTTGTTTGTACCATTTAAAATAATATTGTGATCAACCCTTATGTTGGTCCAGTCACGTCCGGCGCTGGCATTCAGTGCTCCGCCATCATGGGATCGTAGCATAAAACCATCCACAATATTATGATGAATCCTTGCTTTACCAGGGTGTTTTTCTGGTTCAGTGTTATAAATGCTATTGATACTTATAGCCATATGCGGTGTATTATAAAAATAGTTGTAGGAAATTTCCGGGTCCCTGAGCCTGCATTTCCTGCCAGAATTAATCACACCAGCTTCGGAAACCAGGTAATTAATATGATAAAATGAGTTCCCAATGATTTTCATATTATCTCCAATCGGAGAAATTGCAGAAGCTGCACTGTAATCAAATTCACAATTACTAACAGTATGACCAACACCGCTTAAAACCAGACCAGAACGCTGAGCAAAAATATTCGCGGAAAGATTCTCGTTCTTATTTGTTGCATGGTAGATATATTTGAATTTGATGCTGTCAATTAAAAAATTATAACAATCCTCAGCAGCAGATTCCCTGTTTTCAAACCCCAATTCAGTGCAAATGCTTGCAGCAAATATTTCAAATCCTTTTATAGTGATGCCATGGTAATTTTGTCCGGTTTCGGCAGGTGCAAAAGCCCATACACGCTTCTTAACCTCTATTAGATTAGTCTCATCAATAGTTTCTGCCGGAGCTTCTCCGTCTGGCAATCTTACAAACAAAGTATCGCCGTTTTTCCACCATTCGCCCCTTGACAGAATTTGTTGAGGGCCTCCGGTTTCGTATACTCCATCGGCCGAAGGATTACAAAGGTAAAACTCGGTACCCGGGCCAAGCCCAAAATTTCCATTATTCACCTTTAAATCAGTCCATCCGCTTTCGTCAACTACCTTAATTTTGTTTTGCGATTGCGAAATAAATGTAACATCTCCTGTCCAGCCTGAACCATCATGTCCGTTACGGGCAATATTAAGCCATACTTTTGAATCTGTCCAACGTGCTGCCGGTTCATCAAAATCACTTTCTATAAGATAAACCCCGGTTGTACCAATATCTTCTACTTTGTCTGCTTTTGCGACAACCGGATTGGCAACAAAATCATCACTGGTTTCATCTGGCCAGCGGGCTACATGCAGCATTTTGCCGTCAACAAACACCTGATTGTCCTGGTTGTTTTCGGTTACATCCCAGGGTACAGTAGCTTTATACACTTCATTCCCCACTTCCTGCCAGTTGAAAACCGGTTCTGAACCACTAATGACCACATTGTCGTCTTCATAAGGCTCAAATGTTATTCCGTTGGCCGAAAATTCAACTTTTTCACGGTAGGTACCTTCATGAACAAGAATTTTATCACCTTCTGATGCAAAATTTACTGCTTCACGGATAGTTTTGAAAGGGTGCTCTGTGGAGCCGTCACGATGCTCACTTTCGCTGTGTTTATCAACATGAATAGTTTGGGCATGAAGACAAACCGTGGTATTTACAAAAATATAAATGATAACTGCTTTTAGTATTCTAAAATTCATCATGTAATAGATTTTTTACGGTTTAATTCAAAGGGGCCGACCCGTTTAATTTTCTATCAGGAATCAATCTTAAAAAATTTCCCCGGGGAACGCTCCCCGGGGAAATGATAATTGATTACTACTAATATATATCTAACTACTAAAACTATGAAGATTTATCTTTTACTTTTTCACGAACCTTGAAACAGAAAGATTTTTGCCATCATTAATAACCAGAATATAGATGCCGCTTTGAAGGTCTGAAACATTCATTTCACAAGGATTGGTGTTGTTACCGAAATGTTTTTCCATTATGAGGATCCGTCCGTCAACTCCGTAAATTGAAATTGAATCTACAGGATTTCCCCTGACAACAAGAATATCACCGGTTGGATTAGGATAAATATCAAATACGGCATTCGCATCCATCCTGCTTATACCAACTGTAACAGAAGCGCTTACCTCATTACCTGCAGCAGACTGAATATCATCAGCCGTATAGGCAATAACCGAATACGTATAATCACCTGTTGTTAAGCCTGTAACAGCATATGATGTTTCTTCAGTTGTGCCAATCTCTTCTCCACCCTGGAGAATTATGTAACCTGCGGCATTATCTACAGCGCTCCAGGTTAGAGTAACTGATCCTTC
Organism: uncultured Bacteroidales bacterium; assembly: GCA_964629805.1. Lineage (GTDB taxonomy): Bacteria > Bacteroidota > Bacteroidia > Bacteroidales > CAZVTW01 > CAZVTW01. The sequence goes on from CAZVTW010000001.1 coordinate 39,842, forward strand.
ATTCACATCAGCAGCTAAATCATTAACAGGAGAAATTGAAACCTGAGAATCAGTAATTTCGACATCCACAGCCTCACTGACAGGTGACCAAACTTCACCCTCTCCTAATGCAACAAGTTTAAATTCATATAAATCCTCTTCCAGATCATTTATAGTTGCTGAAGTTTCTGTCGTTTTAACAGCCATTTCTCCATCCTGTAAAAGTAGATATCCAACAGCATCGGTTACCGCATCCCATGTTACAGAAACGCTGTTTCCGTTTACATTCACATCAATTACAGGTTGTTCCGGACGGAAATTATATGCTTCAACCGATCCGTCTTCCATCAATTTTATTGAACCAAACCGGTAGGGATCTCTCCACAATAAATCATTGTCATCATTAAATGCCAGGAAATCACGTGATTCGGAGTTGTCCCGGTCATTTATAATAATGTCAAAACCTAATAGCATTCCTGCTTCCGGGTTTACATTAATAGAATCGAAGGGAACAGTCCATAGAGTTGTATAACCGGTTCCGGGATTAAGGCTTTCAGTCGGGAATATTTGTGGAGGTTTGTATGCACCGCTTCCTGCCGGAGCGCCGCCTTGCCATCCCCAAATAACATCTTCGGTGTAACCATGCCCGAAATTATACTGTTCTAAGGTGTACTCGTTCCCTTTGGCATTTGTGGCATCAATGTATATGTTTGTATTGTCCCTGGCATAATTTGGTGCATCTTCAGATACATCCAGAATATCATCTTTTACATCTATCAGAACATAAAGATTATCTTCGTCCCACTTCAGTTTAAACCTTCCGCTCAGGTCATCCGGTCCGGTAACTGTTTCGTCAGAAATAACTCTTGAAATATCATACCATGTATAATCTTCCCATCCTGCGAATTGATCAGTGGCGATCTCAATGGTTACAGGTTCACTTGCTTCTGATTGAACATTGCCCGTTGCATAAGCCACCAGGCTAAATTCGTAAACTCCTTTATCAAGGCTAATGGAATACATTGTTTCTTTCGTATCTTCTATGATCTCACCATCTTTAAGAATATAGTAACCTGCCGCATTATCAACAGCGTCCCATGTACAGGTAACGCTATTATTTTCTGTTGTTACAGTCAATACAGGTTTCGCAGGTGGATTATTATAAACTTCAACAGCTCCTCCTTCAACTAATTTAATGGCACCCCAGCGGAATGGATCTCTCCATGCAAGGTCTTGGTTCCCTGTCCATCCCAACATATCTCTGAGTTCTTCACCGTCTCTGTCGTTAATAATCAATTCTAACCCGATAATTTTACCCTCTTTGACATCAGTAAGGTTCACTTTGTCATAAGGAATAGCAAACTCAACCACATATCCTACACCCTCTTCAACAGTCGAAGCAACAGGAATTTCAGGAGGAAGTGTTTGTCCTCCTTCAGTATTTCCCTGCCATCCTGTTATTACATCACCTATGGTATACCGAAAGAAATAACATCCTTCTTCAAACTTTGAAAATTTATCGTTATTCACATCAAGAAATATTTCCACAATATCGTTCAGGAATACAGTTTCTGAACTAATATCTAAAATATCATCCTCAACATCGAAAAGAACATACAGAGCTTCATCACCCCAGACAATTTTAGCCTGTCCGCTCAGGTCCTTTTCATTGTCAACGCCGTCCACATCAATTTCTTTTGCAACAGGTAACCATTCAAAATTATCCCAAAGATTCTCAATTACTCCGTCAATCGTAATACCACTCAAATCAGCTTCCAGTTCTTCTCCTGTAAAATTAAACGTCCCTGTCGTTCCGGTTTCCCAGGCAGCAGTTTCCCAGGCATGACCACCGGAAACAGAACCGGCCTGTCCGTCTAATGACCAGTATGCACGGGTGCGCGGGTTGACTTCGGCAAGGTCTGTGTTATCATTATCATGCACATGAAGTTCAAAACCGAAAGGCACATCTCCTGAAGGATCAAATACGACTCCGCTTTCGTCTGTTAATCCGGCAAAAGCAACATAGAGTTCGGCCATATATCCGTCATCTGTCAGTGTGATATTCCAGTCAGCATTTCCGGCCTGCATGTCTTTACACTCCTGTGCAACACCAAATTCATGATCGTCTTTCTTCACCAGCGGGAACGAGTACTGGAAGAAACCATTCATACAGTCATCAGCAATATCGCCTGGTGTGGCAGTGCCATTACCAATTTTAAAATACGCCTCCAGGACATCATGATACCATGAGGGTTCATCAGGTTGCTGAACGACATCATCTTTGACATTCACCAGCAGGTAAATACCATCATCATCATAGGTTGCTTTCCATGTGGCTGTTAAATCTTCAGCACTTTCAGGTGCTGCGAGGTTCTCATTTCCTTCTTTCAGATTGTATTTTGTATTGGTCTGTTCTTCAAAACCACTGAGAGCATTCCAGTCTGATGCATCACCATCAATGGTTATGGAGGTTCCGGCAGGAATTTTTTTCAGGGCAAGAGTTTTTGCATTTGCAGCTCCTGAACCTGATGTTGCAAGTACAGCTACATCGTCAGCACTTAAAGCAGCAGAATAAATTCTTGCATCATCAATTTTCCCGTCAAAATAACCTGAACCACCAAAAGCATCGCTCCAGTTGTACCCTCCTATTGTTGCAGAGTCTCCGTGAGGACCAACAGCGCTAACATCAGCGTTGGTTTGCTGATCGGCCTGTTCTCCGTTCACATATAAGGTCATGGTACCGGCATTGAAAACCAAAGCCACATGTGTCCAGTCCGTTGATGTGAAATCAGTTGAAACAGAAAGTGTAAAACCACCATCCTGATTAGCCTGACCCTGTATTTTATTTTCATTGAGCCTGAGTGCAATACCTTTTGCAGTTCCTCCTTCTTCAATCAATATCTGGTCCGCTGAAGGATCGGTGGCCCTGAACCACAGAGCCAGGGTACGTTCAGTAAATTCAGCTTTTAATGCATCATATTCAACATCAACACGTTGACTACTTGAAGAACTGAGTACCAGGGAATAACTTCCCTCTTTATAATCAGAATTATCAAATACAGGATTCCCTGAAAGGACACCATTGTGATTATTCCCACTTTCATCAGCGGCATTGTTTTCAAACTTCCACCAGCCAATCATATTCTCCTGGGCTGATGAATAATAACCTGCAAGCAAAAAAATGAAGACTGACAGGTATACTTTAAGACAATTTTTTTTCATAATGTTATTCATTTTAATATAAGGTAATAGTAGTTTATAGTAACGGCTTGAAACGAAATAACCTGTACCTTTTATTCTGTACAGTTTATTTCGCATCAAGCCCTAAGTAGAAATGATGTATTACAGTTTTATTATTTTAGTTGTGCTATCTAATTCATTATCTTGATATAAACCAAGAATATATATTCCTTTTTCATATCCTGATATATCAACTTGCTTTTTCCCTTGTACTTCAAAATCATCTATTAGTTTGCCGAGGATATCATATACCCTGATATGAGAAATATCACCTTTAATATTAAGCATATTAATAACGGGATTAGGATATACCCCTGTATTACTGGCAGTAACAGCAGGAATACCTACCAGGGCAGAATTATTAAGTTCGGTTGCAGAAAATGTAATTGTACCAATATTTCCTGTTCTCCAGGCATCAGCTTCCCAGGCATGGCCTCCTGTAGCGCTTCCGGGTTGACCATCAAGCGACCAATACGATCTTGTTCTGGGATTTACCTCGGCATAGTCGGTATTATCATTATCATGAATGTGAGGCTCAAACCAAACTGTGGCATTATCTTCAGGGACAAATGCTTCTCCGTTTTCATCTTTTAATCCTTCAAAAGAGATATACCATTCAATCATGTAGTTGTCAATATCAATGGCAGATCCCCAACCTGCACTCCCGGTTTGTATGTCTTTGCAGATTTCGTTAAGGCCCCATGTATATCCCTCAACAACATTCACCGGAAAATCATACTGATAAATACCATTTGAACAATCATCAGAAATATCACCTTCAATGCCGGCAGGATCGAAATTTCCAATTTTAAAATACATTTCAATCTTATCATGGTACCATGAAACATCTGCACCAGGCTCCTGTATCTCATCATCCTGCACAGTAAAGAATCCAAAAATCGCAGTATCATTATACGCTAAATTCCATGAGCTTGAAAGATCATAGTTGTCCGTTGGTGCAACAAGGTTTTCATTACCTTCTTTGGTATGATAAATGGTGTTTGACTGGTCCTCATCAAAACCGCTACTTGTACTCCAGAAGTCATCTTTGCTTCCGTCAATATTAATAGTACTGCCTTCTGGTATTTTATACACTGTCAGGCTTCTTTGTGCCAACAAAACATTGGACACCATAAAAAAAACAACAGAACTGAGTAAAAAAAATTTTTTCATAATTACATGTTTTTAGTTATTAGACTTAAAGTTAGTGAAAGAATTTCGCTATTAAATTGAAAAGTTTAGATTTAACCCGTTTATATTATGAGTCTGCTCCGAAAAATCCTGTTTTTGTCTCTGAGCAGAGCTTAAAGCCTGCCCTGTATATAAAAATGTCAGGTGCATTCATCATGCAACCTGAGTCTTAACAAATAACCAAGCAGGCACAAGCAAAAAGGTTTTCAGGAGCAGACTCATAAGTGTTGTATTAATAATTCGGATTTTGTTTCAAATTCGGATTCAGGTCAATGTCATTTCGTGGTATGGGTAAATACTCGTTTTGATTTTCTGTAAAATATTTCCCCACCTTTTCAAAAGACTCTTTCAGTTTGCCCTGTCTTTTGATATCATAGAAGCGCACTGCTTCTCCGCATAGTTCCACCCTTCGTTCGTGCCATATGGCTTGTAACAGTTCCTGTCCTGAGGCTGTGACATCAGGCAACACATCAGGATTACCCTGTCGTGCACGTTCTCTGACCATATTGAGCGATTCACGGGCAATGTCTTCTTTATTGGTGTAATAGGCGGCTTCAGCATTATACAGGATTAAATCAGAATACCTGAAAATTTTAGCATTTAACTCAGTGCCAAAACCTCCCGGTTGTTTGTTGAGCCAGTATTTCTTCATATAATATCCTGTCGGGGTATCATCCAGCCAGACAGGTAAGCTGTCATTCTCAGGATCTTTAGATGTACCAAGTGGGACGATATCGCCTTCACGCCATATTGAGTATTGCAGGCGGGGGTCTTCCCAACTGTCAGTTGTTTCAAATTCATCTGCCAAATCCTGGGTGGGACAGTTAAGACCCCAGCCCCAGCCACCTCCCCTGGAGCCGTCGGGAAGGGTAACAAAACGGGGATAAGTATAGGTAACAAAGGAATTTGACTCACTTGTCTCGCCTATATAAACAACTTCAAATATTGTTTCTTCGTTAAAATCATTCCCTTCCATCCAGATTTCATTATAATTCTGCAACAGCTTATATTCACCGGCATATTCTCCTCTTATCAGTGTATTTGAAAGTTCAAAGGCCTCCTGCCAGTTGGGATGACCGGCATCTGTGCCGGCTTCAAATACCAGCACATTGGTGAGCAAATACATGGCTGTTCCTCTTTTGGCCCGACCAATGTCAGTACCGTCATTCAGCGGTAAATCCGGAATTATACTGCGCAGTTCATCTTTGATGAATTTAAACACCTCTTCTTCTGTTGATTTGGCCATTTTATATTCTTCCGGTGAAAGTACATGATCTACCAGAGGTACTGCACCCCAGTTCTTAACCAAAAATGAATAATGATAAGCCCTTAAAAATTTGGCTTCGGCAATCATACGTTTCTTTACATCCACCGTTGAGAATTTTTCATCTTCAATGGCTTCTATTTTTTCAATGGCCTGGTTGGCACGCCATATGCCGGCATAATAGAATTCCCAATAATCATCAATATTGGGATTATCAGGAGATAAATCATTGATTGTCACCTGCTCACGTTCAACCTGTTCACTGCCGTCAGGATTTCCTCCCATAAAAGCATCATCTGAACGCATGTCGCCTAAGGTGTGATGAACATCCCAGAAATTAATTGGCCAGCCGGCATGAAATATATCATAACAGGCAGTTAATATTTTGTTGGCCCGTTCTTCCGTATTGTAATACGATACATCTGTATAAGTGGCCTCTTCCTGAAGATCAAGATAATCTTCACAGGAAAAAAGAAAAACGGCCACACAAAAAATCATGATATGTATTAATCTGCTTTTCATTTTGATCATATTTTAATTTTTAACTTTTTTTTGTTTTTTTTTACTACAATGAGATATTCAGACCCAGAATATAAGTGCGCGGATGTGGATATGTGGCTGCATCTACACCAAAATCAAGCGGATGTGGATTCCACCCGACAGAACTTCCGACTTCAGGCTCTAACCCGGTGTATTTTGTAAAGGTATACAGGTTTTCTATGGTCGCATACAACCTGATTCGTTTCATTTTTATCCGGTTTAATATATTATCACCAAAGCTGTATCCAATGGTCAGATTGCGTATTCTCAAATATGAGGCATCTTCGATATAAAAATCAGAAAAACGATCAAGATTTTTACTCTTGTTTTTCCCGATACGCGGATATGAGGCATCGCGGTTATCTTCGGTCCAATAATTGAAATCTGCTGAACGGTTGACATATAAAATATCATTATATAAATAATACTTCATTTTGTTCATCACATCTATTCCCTGTACACCACTTAAGCTCATAAACATATCAAATCCTTTGTAATCAAGATTAAGATTGAATCCATAGGTAAAATCAGGTAAAGGACTTCCTATAAAGGTTTTGTCATCATCATTAATTTCTCCGTCTCCGTTAATATCCCTGTATTTAAAATCTCCGGGTGCTGTATATTTGAGGGGATTAGGTTCAAGGCTCCGGTCGTCTGTATACGGGTCCTCTGTACCCTGGTCGGCATGAGCGGCTATTTCATCATAATCCTGAAAAATTCCTTCTGTGATGTATCCGTAAAAACCGGCTACTGATTCGCCTTCCTTTGTATAGGACATGTACCCGAACTTGCTGTCATTGTTTGAGGGAAGTATTGTATTTTCTCCCGGCAGGTCTACAACTTCATTTTTAACAACAGATATATTTCCGCCAAGGTTAAATCGAACCGGACCTATTGATGATTTATAATCAAGCTTCATCTCAAGACCTTTATTGTTCAGGTCAGCAATGTTTGCAAAAGCAGATGGCTGAGCCCCCCCGACACGTTCAAGATTATGTACACCGGTGAACTTGGGTACAGGCATTTGCATTAATAAATCGCTGGTCAGTTTATCAAACACATCAACAGAACCTGACAGTTTCGAACCCCATAGCCCGAAGTCTAATCCAACATTGGTCTGTTTGGTGGATTCCCATTTTATGTATTGATTGCTTACCCCGTTCGGTAACAATCCGACTAATACTTCGCGATTGGGTCCAAAGCCGTAGTTGTTACCCTGGCTATACAAAGAAGTTGAGTATTGATACGGCGGAATAGACTGATTTCCCAGTTTTCCCCAGCCGGCACGAACTTTTAAGAAATCGACAAAACCGATATTTTTTATAAAATCCTCTTCTGACAACTTGTAGCCTGCTGAAAATGAAGGGAAAACACCCCACCTGTTTTCCGGCCCGAATTTTGACGAGCCATCGCGGCGGATACTGGCTGTCAGGTGTATTTTGCCATCATAATTATAGATGACACGACCTAACTGGGATAATAATGAATAAGCCATTGGAGAACTTTCAGGCGGACTCACTCCGTCAATAGTCGGCACATTGGGATAGCGCATAAATTCCTCATCATACGGAAATGGCTTGAAATGCAAACGCATATCAACAAATGTCTCTTTTTGCGCTGTAACAGCTCCCATGACCGTCAAATCATGACTGCCGAATGTTTTTTGATAAGTAAGTATATTCTCAACATCCCAGTTAATCCATCTTTCATGACGCTTATAAAATTCATTCTGGTCACGCCTGTCAACAGGGTTTATCTGGTAACGGGGATTAAATTGTTCCATATCGCCGTTGGTTATATCAATACCTACGATACTCCTGAAATTTAAAAACGGGAACAACTGAAAATCAACAAAGGCATTACCAAAATAATGGTAACTTTCATAATTATAAATATCAAGGTCTATGGTAGCAACCGGATTTCGCACATTTGAGGTACGATACAAATCAGTCCATATCTGGGTAGTATCGTTTAAATAGGATAATGTAGCAGGGTCTGTGATGTCTGCTACATAGGGTTCAATACTGGGGTCTGCAAGAAGAGCACCAGAGACCACATTCCCCAAACCTGCGCCTTCCATAACACGTTTCCTGTTTGAACGGGTGACAATAAACTGTTCCCCGAATTTTATCTTGTTGCTTAATTTATGCTCGCCGTTAAAACGGATCGAAAATTTATCATAACCGGAGGATTTTACCAGACCTTCCTGTTTAAAATAGGAAGCACTGAACAGATATGTATTTTTCTCACTTCCGCCAGATATCGTAAATTTGTATTTCTCCTTGTCGGCAGGCGTGAACACTTCTTCCTGCCAGTTGGTCTCACTAAGCGCAGTCCCGGGCTCAAAACCGGCAAAAGTGTCACGCCCCAGGATACCCTGTAACTCATTGGAAAAATCACGATACCGACCAGCGGACATCATATCAAGTTCTCGTGCCTGGGTTTGAACACCTTTATATATGTTAATATCTACTCGTGCCTTCCCTGCTTTACCTTTTTTTGTGGTGATTAAAACTACCCCGTTGGCTCCGCGTGCGCCATAGATGGCTGCAGCTGAGGCGTCTTTGAGGACTTCAATGGACTCTATGTCATTGGGGTCAAGAAACGATATCCCGGATTTGTTATCGGGAATGTTGCCGTCTTTCTTGCCAAAACTTTGATCACCCATAATGATACCATCGACAACATACAAAGGCATTGTACCCGAATTCAGTGTCGCCATACCCCTGATGCGTACAGTCATGGAGGAACCGGGCGATCCTGTATTGTTGATCACTTCAACCCCGGCAGCACGACCTTTTAATGCATCATCAACGCCAAGGGCAGCTATGTCCTTAAAATCTTCATTTGAAACCGAAGCCAGTGCACCGGTTAAATCAGACTTTTTTGTCGTTCCGTAACCAATCACAACAACTTCCTGGATATCCTGAACTTCTTCATCAAGCTTCAGGTTAATAACAGGGCGGGAATCAACAGGAACTTCCTGTTTCCTATAACCTACACTGGTGAAAACAAGGATGGCATCCTTGCTACTGACGGTAATAGTATAATTACCGTCAAGATCCGTAATTGTGCCGTCGCCGGTTCCCTTTTCTATGATGTTGACCCCGGGGATGGGCCAGTCGTTTTTAGATTCCGAAACATTCCCGGTTACTGTGAACCCGTCCTGGCTATAACCCGTCATATGTTGTAAAAAAAACGCTGCAAAGAATAGTAATGTTAGATGTATTTTCATAATATGTTAAAATTAGAAATTAAAATTTCGTGATTCCACTATACAAAGAAAAACAGAGCTTAGGGAATTTATACATGCTATTTCTTATTATGTTAGCAGTTATCCTTTTTATAATTATATGTGCTATCTTTTGAACTTATTATGCTGCTGTTTAATCATTTTTATTCACCAAAGCCCCCTTTTTAATATTAAAACTCATATTTTGGCTTTACAAGAACACGAGAATAAGATATGAAAAAGTGTTAAATGGATCTTTTTGTAAAAGACGCTGTTTTGCAACTATTTTATCATGCCCGGAATAAGACGCTGAACTATCCGCAGAAAAGATATGAACTCCTTATCGAAAAATCCCCTTCTGAATCAGCTATCACCAGTAACAGTAAAAATGAAAACAATTTCACAGGGTTTACTCCGTGAAATAACTTCTTTGGAGATTATTTTGAATAATTGTCGAAACAGAGCACTGTTTTCTTAGCAGTAAAATTTTCGTCTCGACTCAGTCGAGATCAAGCCTGCCCCGTGCAGAGAATTGCGGGGGGCCTTAAGGCTTATCTTACCGGAGTTAACTGTCTGTTAATGACAATTGAAAAATTCTTACCAACGCAGAGTTTGGCGATAAATGTACATCTATAAGCGAACTCATAGATGTTCCACAAAAAAATAACCCAAATAACGCATGATTACTCCAAATTAAGCAGAGTACATTCAGGAAATTCTTAGTAGAATTGTACACCTTACTTGATTTTAACCTTATTATTTACCGCAAACATATTGATAAAATAAATTATTATCTTCAACCCATTAATATGCAATAAACAATAGAAATTTAGTAATTTAGAATATTTTAAATGCTTTTTTGTATTTAATATTTTAAATAGCCATTATTTCTAACATAACTTTTGGGACAGGGTACTAGTAGACTCATTTATATCAAACCAGGACCAATTTTTTCATAAAAAAATAAAACTTACACGTAATAATTATATATTACAATTTTTTTATTATGAAAAAGTTTATCACATTCTTATTACTGTCACTACTCACACTATGCAAAGCTGTATCCCAGACAGACACTGAATTTTGGTTTGCGGCACCGGAAGTATCATCCGCACATGGCGATGAGCCAATCTATTTAAGGATTTCAACGACAAGCCGGCCTGCTGAGGTTTCCGTTTCAATGCCTGCAAATTCAGCTTTTTCCAATATCACAAAAAAAGTAACAGCTAATTCAACCGTATCAATTGCTTTGACAAAATTCAAAGATGAAATTGAGGGCAGTCCTGCTAATAAAGTATTGAACAAAGGGCTTAATATAAAAAGCACATCAGAAATATCATGCTATTATAAAGTGGCAAATGTCTGGAATCCGGCGATTTACCCCTTAAAAGGGAATGTTTGTATTTGTATCAGCGTCAGATTTACTGCCGGTTGATGCTCTGCAAATGAATTCACACCCCGGATTCGACCGCTTAAGAAGGTATTATGTTTTAACCGAATATAAAATACTAAAACAGGAGCAAAATTCCCTGGCAACACTGGTTGGTGGTGATTTTGACTTTGAGCGGGATAATCAGTTCCATATAAGTTTGTTATATAATTATTTATCAACAACAGAGAACAAATATGGCCTGGGCCTGTCATACAGGCACACAAATTATAAAAATATACACACCGCTAACAGCGCCATCGTACTTTTACATTTGCAATTCCAAAATCTGTTACTTGTCTGTCAATACCATATTCACCTTACCAGAGTCCGGCAATATAATTCAGGGACGCATGAAATAAATGTTGGTTTCCGTATTTGTAAAAAGGCTCATAGCCCCGTTCCGTGCCGGGTTTATTACTAATCTGGCAAGTGAGAATTCTTAAAATTACACAGTTTCATGCCATTTGTTTTATAAGTATTGTATCTTTGTGAAAAAACAAAGTATACAAATACAATGGCACGAAAATTTAATTCATTAGGGCCGGTCGATAAAAGGCACCATTACTATGTCCCGCGGGAAAAATTAATTGATTATGCACACAATCAACTTATTGGGGAATATCCGGAAGAAGGCGGGCATTACATTACTGTCTGGGCTCCGCGCCAAACCGGAAAAACATGGGTATTGCAGGAGGTTGAACAAAATATAAAGAAAGAAAAAGATTTTGATGTACTTATTTTCCCGGTGAGCCGCCTGAAGGAAGAAACCAAATCCGATGAAGTTTTAAAGGGATTTGTTCATCTTATGGAAATATGGAGCCGTCAGAGGCTCCCCAAAACAAAAGACTGGAGAGATTTACCGGAGATATTTACTTCAAAATATTTTTCAAAACCATTGATTCTTATCCTGGATGAATTTGATGCTTTAAAAGAAGATTTTATCAATCAGTTCGCCAATGTTTTTAGAGATATATATGTAAGTCGTAATAACCAGAAGGACAAAAAGACCCATGAAAAACAATATATGCTTCATGGCCTGGCTCTTATCGGGGTCAGGAGTGTGCTGG
>CAZVTW010000002.1:0-45373 GCA_964629805.1 uncultured Bacteroidales bacterium
ATATACCGACTTTGGTCGGGCATCCTCGAAATCGAAGATTTCGGGACATACACGCCGATAATTAAAAAATTAACTGAAAGTTAATTAATTCGTTTACCCCGTGAAATAACTTTAACGATTGAAACAATTTCACGGGGTGAAATTCGCGGACAAAAAAATTTTTGCGGTCAAAAATTTAGACACATGAAAACAGTACATGTAAAACATGTTCTTTGCTGGCAATTATTTATAATATTTCTACTGTTTGGAGCCTGCCGGCAGGAACAATCAACGGAAACAGAATCATCAAAAAAACATGCAAAAATCCCTGAACTCCGCAAACCACCTGAAAGGTCGGAAATATTTTCACCGGATTTCATCTCACACCGTCATGATGTTCGTGATATGGCAATATCACCTGATGGCAATGAAATATACTTTTCACTTGGGTTTCCTAAATTTTCATATGCTGTTATCCTTTATACGGAAAAAACAGAAGGTAGCTGGAGTGAATTAAAAACAGCCGGCTTTTCCGGAAGATATAGCGATATTGAACCTGCTTTCTCGCCGGACGGAGAAAAAATGTATTTTGCCTCAAAACGACCATTAGAAGGTGATACTGAACCAAAAGACTGGGATGTTTGGTTTGTTGAACGGGACAATAATGGAGAATGGGGACTACCGGTAAACATCGGTGATTCTGTTAATACATCCGGAAACGAATTTTATCCGTCTGTTTCCAGGGAAGGAAATCTGTATTTTACCGCACAACGCAGTGACTCAAAGGGGGGAGAAGATATTTATTTCTCAAAAAAAACCTCAAATGGATTTTCAGAACCGGTAAACGCGGGTGATTCCATCAACTCAAAATATTATGAGTTCAATGCATATGTTTCTCCTGATGAGGATTACATCATTTTCACTTCATATGGCAGGGAGGATGATACAGGTGGAGGCGATTTATACATCAGTTATAAAAACAGTGATGGTGTATGGAAAAAGGCTGAAAACATGGGAAGTGAAATAAATTCTCCCAAACTCGATTATTGTCCCTTTGTCTTTGCTGATAGACAATCTTTTTTTTCACAAGTCAACGCATAAACCGGACTTTCTATTCAAACAGGAAAAAATCTTATCCTGAAATCTTAAATCTGCTCAGTAGTTATGACAACGGCAGTTCAAATATTTACTGGATGCAGGCAGATTTTTAAAATTAATTCCTTAGTCAGTTCCTTAATGGGATAAAATTACATCTTTTTGGACATATTCTACATACCCGAATAATTATGACACATTAAATTTGCCTCCATATTAACCATTAATAATTTAGGTGTTTTTTAGTTAGTAATTTAGTTTGTTAGTTAGTTGATGTTATCCGGGATTGGTCTGTAATGCCAGTCCCGGTATTTTTGCACAGAGATTATTCAATTTTAAAGATAATATTTTCGTGAAAACAAACAGAAGGAACTTTTTTCGTCAACTCACTTGTGGAACAGCCGGTCTGGCTATGTTTAATCAAAATTACTTATACCCGCTACCTGTGGAGAGTAGATTAGCCGGATCGGAAATTTCACCGACACAAGCACAGAAAGCCTGGATGAAACTTGGCTTTGGGATGTTTATTCATTTTGGTATAAACACCTACTATGACAAAGAATGGAGTGACGGAACGCTTGATATTTCAGCATTCAATCCCCAAAAATTAGATACGGATCAGTGGTGTAAAGTGGCAAAAGATGCAGGAATGCGATATATTGTTATCGTTACAAAGCATCATGACGGGTTTTGTCTATGGCCAACAAAACATACTGAATATAATGTTAAGAACACACCTTATAAAAAAGACATTATTGAAAAAATTGTAAATTCGGCAAAAAAATACGGATTAAAAACAGGTTTTTATTACTCCCTGTGGGATGAACATGAACCAAGTCATTTTGAAGACGAAAATGCTTATGTTGGTTTCATGAAGAATCAACTTTACGAACTCATGACTCAATATGGTGACATTGTGGAATTATGGTTCGATGGCTTTTGGAAGAAACAGCAGTCGGGGTGGAAAAACCAGCAGGGAGAAAGGCCATGTCCTGAAGAATTTATAACCTCCTGGCGTTATGAAGGCGCATTCAGGTGGCAAATAGACCACCTGTATCATTTTGTTAAAGAACAGCAACCTGATTGTATTGTTATGAATAATCCCACTTCTGTTTTTAAGGGAGTCCCATTATTCCCTGTTGACGCTGTGTGTGCCGAAAGAGGTGTACACCTCGGTAGTTATAAAAAAACATGGAATTGGCTTGGGAAAGAAGTTTTTATGCCATTACAGATTGAAACAACCATGTCGACAAAAGGCAATAAAAAATTTCCAAAAGGTAATTGGTTTTGGCATGAGTGGGATCACTCAGTTGCATCAGCAAGTCAAATAAATGGCTGGCTTAAGTCAGCAGGGAAACTTGGTGCGAATTTACTTCTGAACTGCGGTCCCAGGGCTGATGGTCAGTTAAGACCGGAGGATATCGCTTCTCTTTCTAAAATACAGAATCCTAATAAGAAATGAAAATGAAATTTTATTTAATCATTATTTGTATATGTTTTTATTTGAGTATTAAGTCTACTTCATGCCAGGTATCTGCTTATATCGGAGAAAAAAAAATCTACTATGGCTCTGCATACTACCCTGAGGCCTGGGATTTTGAAACTGTGGATGAAGATATCCGGTATATGAAGCAAGTGAAAATGAATGTCATGCGAATGGCTGAATTTTCCTGGTCATTGATGGAACCAAAAGAAGGGCAGTATGACTTTGAATGGTTACATAAGGTCATAGAAAAATTATATGCTCATGACATAGATGTCATTTTAGGCACGCCAACAGCTACTCCGCCTGCCTGGTTAGGAGAAAAATATCCTGAAATATACCGCGTCAATGAAGATGGGACGGTTCAAACACACGGAGCAAGAAAAAATTATAGCTACACAAGTGAATTATACAGGCAAAAATGCAGGAAAATTGTTTCAAAAATGGCAGCAGAATTTGCTCACAAAAAAGGTGTGATTGCCTGGCAAATTGATAACGAATTTAGCCTGCACGAAGATTATAGCCAAGAAACAAAGCACAAGTGGCACGCGTGGCTGAGAAATGAGTATGATAATATCGACAATCTTAATAATCTCTGGTGTACGCAACTTTGGAGCCAGACATATAATTCTTTTGACCAAATACCTATGCCTCGTTCATTTGTCTGGCATCATCCTTCACTCAGGATGGCCTGGTATCGTTTCAATACCACCCAGGTTGTTGATTTTCAAAATATACAGGTTGAAGCTATCCGGAAACACTCTGACCTACCCATTACCCATGACGGGATGCCGGGTCAACGTCTGAATTATGTCAGACTGTTCGAAAATCTTGATTTCATGGCAGTAAACAATTATCATAGTTTTGAGGCATACGACAGGATACAAAGCAATTATGACAGGATGCGCGGTTATCAGAAAGGATTTCACTGGTTATTTGAAACAGCGCCAAATTACTCCGGGGGCGGGATAAAAGGTAATACCTGGTTTCTGCACCAACCGGATGGCAGCATGTTTGCGGCTCTGTGGATGAATTATGCTCTTGGAGGACAGGGACTGATGTTCTGGTTGTTCCGGCAACACTGGGCCGGCCAGGAAATGCCTCATGGTTCGGTTATCTCATCCTGGGGAAAACCGGCCGCCAATTTCGAAGATTTAAAAACCCTTGGGCAGCAGTTATCTTCTGAAAGTAGCTTTTTGATGGATAATCCTGTGTTACCTGCTCAGGCAGCAATATTCTGGGACCATGAAAACATGAATGGCCTTCGTATTGAAGAATATGCAAACGGAATTAATTACTATATTGACTGGACATACAGGTTTTACAGACCTATATCCGATGCCTTTATTCACAGAGACGTTATTCATCGCCAATCTGATATTTCAGGTTACAAACTTCTGTTTATGCCCCTCATGCCATATATTCCGGACAATTTAAGGAAAAGATTAAAACAATGGGTTATGGATGGAGGAACGTTGATACTTGGGCCGATGAGTGGTTACAGAACAAAGGAATGGACAAGTTTCAAAAACCATGCAACCGGCAGTCTGGAAGAATGGACCGGGATTCACATTGAATCAAGAATACCTGTCGGAACGAAACGAAGACCTGCTGAAATACCTTTAATGCTGGATTTTCATCAGAAAATAACAACAAAAAATTCCGAAGCCGGTTTATGGAGCGAAGCTTTGTCATCGAAGCACGGGAACATCCTTGCAAGCTATCAAACAGGTATGCATAAAAACAAGCCCGCTATTATCGAAAACAGGATTGGCAAAGGACTGGTTATCTTGTTGGGTACAGACCCTGGAAATGAAGCATATAAAAAAATTGTTTTGTATAGCGCTCAAAATGCTGGCATTTTGACTATGGCAGAAGGGGACAGCAATGTAGTCATAGCGCCCAGAAAAGGCAATAAAGAAAGTGGTTTGATTATTTTCAACCTTGACAATTCTGATAAATCATGTTTTTGCAGGAAAGAATTCTTTCTGAATGCAGGCATGAAGGTTGATTGGCCTTCGGAATTTAAATTAGAGCCGTATGAGGTGAAAATCATCAAAAATAAGCTTTCAATCCGGTGAATATGCTATTCCCATAAATCAATTAAAAATCCTTCTTTTCCATAAACAAGGTATGCATTTGGTAAGGGTACACCGGCAATCCGTTTATCAGTATCCGGTCTTTCTCCTTCTCTGCCATAATTCATATCCCAACGTTGACCCTGTGGATAAGCTCCAACAACCATAAAATCACTGCTGCTGTCAAGATTTTTATGCGTAACACCAGCCGGAATAAATATGATATCTCCTTTGTGTGATTTGTGCTCTATTCCTTTTTCTCCAACCAATTTTGCAAGTACCCATCCGGAATAGATACATAAAACTTCATGAGCTGTACTCTGATAGTGATGGATACATGGGCTGTGCCTGCGCTCGTTTTCACAGACCAAATTCCGTTCAGGGACTGAATAAAACAGCACAAATGGTTATCAAAAGTACCAGTGAGTTGATTGATAAGATGGACTTTTTTAATGCTTTACCTATGGGCAACCTGCTTTCTGAAAAGGATGAAAATAAAGCCTGTTGCCGTTCAAAACCAGGTCATGGTTATGCTGTATATTTTACGGACGGGGGAGAAGTTGAACTCGATTTAGGATTATAAAAAGCGATACGTCACGTATCGCTTTTAATTTCTCATTATGAATCAATGAGTCAACTCCTAAAAGTAAGATTTTTGTCTCTACGTAGTAGAGACAAATAACGAAGAGTTTGGCAACAAATGGACTTCTGGGAGTTGACTCATCAATTATTTATTTCAGCATGCTTATCGCACAATAAGGGTTTTTACAGCCCGCTTGTTATTGACAAGTATTTCAACAGAATAACAACCTGCTTCAAGGTCAGAAACATCAATTTCATGAAGGAATGTGCTGTTTGTTTTTTCAGTCCGGATAATGAGATTCTCTTTACCCAGGATATTCCTCACGTAGATTTTGAGTTTACCATAGACTTTGTTATTCAGGGAAACATACAACTTATCTTCAGCGGGAACAGGATATAAACTTAAGGATGCTGATAAATCCGGCAAGTCAATAGCAGTAATTGTGTAATCTGCTGTTGCTATTGAACTCGGCGTCATATCCTCAGCATAGGCCTTCGCCTTTATTGTTGTGGTTTGGTTAACAGATATTGCTCCTGAATATTCATTTGATGATTCATCAGGATCAGTTCCGTCAGTTGTATAATAAATTGTTGCACCTTCAGTGTCGCAAGTTATTTCAACTGATTGAGCATCCTCATAAGTACCCTCTGCCAGACTAAAAACAGGAGTAGTAACCACATCAGGCGCTCCTTCTTTGGCCAGGGAGTATATACCATTAGCTATACCACTCACTGTGAATACAATTCTGCCGTCATTCAGACCAGGTTCAGCATCAAGGTTCACAGCGCCTGAACCGTCATCGTATTTTAATACATACCCTTCTGCCGCGCTTGGTGAACTCAGGCCAACAGCTTCAAAGTCAAAGAAAAATTTAACATCAGCAGCATCGCCGGTAGTTTCAATGTTCCATTTTCTTTCCCAGTTATCGGCTGATGATACACTTGCACCATTATGACCGGCAAATACAAAAGCTTCCTCGGCAAGCGTCAGACCCTGCATCTCAAGGCCGCCACCAGAGCTATAATTATGTTCAACAATTGTTGAATTATCCAAATCTTTTGTTTTTCCGACACCAATTAAATCATGGATATAGGAATCATCAGTATAAAGATTTGTTGTATTTGCGCCATCAGTCAATTCGAGACCATATTTAGCAGCAAGATAATTGTTTATAATCGTTGTCTGAGCATGGTTCACAGGTGAATTGAAAGATAAAACTTCAGCAATATTCATGGCCTGGAAACCTCCGACTATTACAGGCGCATGGGAATTATTTAATACATCAGAAAATGCAGCAGAGTTTTCAACTAATCCGTTAGTCATAAATGATGCGAGTTCAGTGTTTCCATTGACCGCGGCATTAACAATATAATAATCTTCAGTATTTATAATTTGATCATTTTGAAGGAAAAGCTTTTTATTGAATACCACCTGCATTTCATTTGGGTTACTACCGCCATTCATCTCCAGGGTGTAGGCCTCCTGGCTTTTATCTGCGGAAATATCGCGTTTTTGTAAAATAGCGGCAAAATCCCCAAACATTTCATTACGTTTAAAGACAATGAACAGAGATATGCTTGACGAACCATCAAGATTATCAGCATCATCCACAATCAATGAACCTTTTTCTCCTTCTGTTGCTCCGAATTCAAGGACAGGTTTCCCGTTCAGCGCGTTTTCCCTGAAAACAGGTGCTGGTTTTTCTTTTTCACCTGTGTTTTCAATTTTGTTGTCACCACCTTCTTCATACGTATTGTAAGCAACATTTTCATTTCCTGACATATCCGGCCAGGTTGTAATTTCATCACCCTCACTTGCAGACAGGCCTTCAGGTTTAAGCCAAAGTGCCATTTCAGGTTGTCCGACTCGGGTTAAGTCTTTATATCCAACACCACCGGGACCTACACCAGGATCAAGATTAGTCGGAATGATATCATATGAAGCTTCAATGATTTCAGTGGAAAAAGTGAAATCTGCACTATATGCCTGTGCTTTAATTACTGCATCATCATCAAGGAAAATTGGCCCCTGATAAATAGTTGTCGGTTCTGAACCATCAGTTGAATAGCGAATAACAGCATCTTCCGGAACAACAGAAATCGTTACAGTAACAGAATCAGGATATTTCACAACAGGTGAGGGAGATAATTCCGGTTTCCCAACAGGTGTAACATTAAACACATGCGAAACAACGGAACTGGGTTTCAAATCAGGCGCATATGCGATAACTGAAAGCACGGTGGTATCAGTTAATGTAATCGGGCCTGTGTATTCAGTAGAATTATCATCCGGTATTGAACCGTCAGTTGTGTAATAGACA
Source organism: uncultured Bacteroidales bacterium (assembly GCA_964629805.1). GTDB lineage: Bacteria > Bacteroidota > Bacteroidia > Bacteroidales > CAZVTW01 > CAZVTW01. The sequence goes on from CAZVTW010000002.1 coordinate 7,539, forward strand.
GTAGAGTTCGATGTCAGGGATGTGACTTCCACTTCTGCTTCTTTAATAAAACTGCCACCTGCAGGCAATACAATCGGGGTTTGAACCTGTGGCTCGTAATTGAGCAACAATGAACTACCTCTCCATTCTTTACCTGAGAACCAGGCACGCTTGCCATCCTGGTTATTCTTACCTTTTGCTACCAGGGTAACACATGTATCCCCGTTCTCAATTGCCTCGTTAATGAATTCAGTGAATTCAGGAGAACCAAGGTTATACCATTTTCCGCCCTGTACGAGTGTTCCCTCCAGCAGAACGTTATTCCCCGGATTGATTTTATTATTCCATGTAATAGCATCCTCCTGCCAGTCACAATTTGCTGTTCCAAAAAACAGGAATTCAAACCTTTGAAGATTATTCGAATTATGAATTGAGCCATATGCCTTTAGTTCGGCAGAAACAACTTCACCATAAGCATCACTGATATCATACATAAAATAATTCCATTTTGACCCGTTAGTCTCATCTTTAATAAGATGCTGGTCTGCTTCGCCACCAAAATTAGAATCTTTTTCCCCTTCGACCTCAGACACATATGCATCTGCAATACTTGGCATTTGCTGTATTGGAGGCTCAACAGTATAATCCAGGATTAACCTGGCCCCGTTTTTCCAGTCTTTACCTGCCATCCATAGCCTGTCTCCCGGAGTGTTGTCCTTGCCTTTAATTGTAAATGCAATTGAATCTTTACCTGCTTTAATAGCATCATTAACATAATGCGTAAAATCAGAGCTTGTCCACTTGGTATCTTTCCCTGAATTGAACCAGTCTACATCTGCTTCAAGCAATTTTGAACCTGTCTCAGGTTTTGTATTCCATGTCACATCATATTCCTGCCATGATACATCATCCACAGCATAAACCACTGCTAAAAATTCATCTCTTTCAGTACCACTGTTGTGTTGTGCAATGTATATAGCAAGCTTTGCGGACCCGACAACAGCATCACTCAGTTCACTGATATCAAACTTAAGGAGTACTTCTTTATTGGTATTGTTATCATTATCTTTTCTGATTTTCATGTCTGCTGCTGATCCGAAATTATCATCCGGTGATTCCTCATCAACAAATGCATCGGCAATGTTAGTGAGAGTATCGTTCTGCACAGGCTGAGCAAACTCCAGTTCAAGTTTAGGACCCCATGATCCGTTTGCTTTACCTCCAATCCATTTGAGCTGATCGCCGGCTCCATCTTTATATTCAAGTCCGAAAGCAACCTCAGTTGCTCCCGTTGCAATTTGCTCATTAATGTAATCCGTTAGATTTGAACCAACAGAAGTAAATATTTTTGGAGAGGAGTCCATATCATATATTGCTGTCGCCAGTTCTCCTGATGAAGATGGTTTATTATTCCAGGTGGTTGTATCTCTGCTGAAATCTGTTCCGGCTTTTGTGAGTTTAACAGTCATGGTTTGATCATCCTGCATATCAGACCGGGTTGAAAACTGGGCAACAGAGACTTCCTGACCGGTAAGGTTATTTAAAGGAAATTTCATATAAGAAATGACAGTAGAATCCGTTGCTTCCCCGACAAAAATGTTTTTACTGTCCAGGAGATTTGCTGTTGCATCAGGAACAGCTTCGAAAACTGTCGCATCATTAGATGGGTATACCGAATAACTATTTGAGAACGTTAGATTTAACATTGGTCCCCAGGAACCGTTGCCTTTTCCTCCAATCCATTTTAACTGGTCTCCGGCGCCGTCTTTATAGGCTAATCCAAATGCCAGTTCGGTCTCTCCGGCAATCAATTTTTCATTTATGTAGTCAACTAATTTATTGTCAACAGGAACAAAAGTTTTTGGAGCAGAATTCATGTCATAAATAGCAGTTGCTAACTCACCTGAAGATGATGGTTTATTTGCCCAGATTGTTGTATCTCTCTGGAAACCCGGGTCTGCTTTGGTAAGTTTCACAGTCATGGTTTGGTCGTCCTGCATATCCGAGCGGGTAGAAAAATCGGCCTTCTCTACAACTTTGCCGGCCAATGCACTAATGTCAAATTTCACATACGAAATCACTGTTGAGTCTGTTGCCTCTCCGACAAAAATATTGTTTGCATCTTTTTCATTGGCTGTTGCATCCGGCATCGCTTCGAAAACAGTAGCATCAGAAGTTGGCACCATGTTTAGGCTTGGATTACCTGCTCCAAACTCCATTTCAAGTAGCGGTCCCCAAGTGCCGTTTCCGACTCCGCCGGCCCACTTGAACATATCACCATCACCTGATTTGAATTCAATTGCAAAAGCCAGATCATCTTTTCCAAGTAATAATTGTTCGTTTACATAATCACTCAGGGCTGTTCCTAAAGGTGTAAAATATTTTCTTGCAGAATTTTCATCATATACTGCCGTTGCTAATTCCCCTGAAGAAGACGGTTTGTTGTTCCAGGTTGTTGTATCTCTTGAAAAACCGTTATCTGCTTTTGTCAGTTTCACTGTCATGGTAGTCCCATCCTGCATATCAGAACGTGTTGAAAAATCAACTTTATTAACAAACTGCCCGGAGATACTGCTGATGTCAAATTTCACATATGCAATAACCGTAGAATCTGATGCTTTCCCTACGAAAATATTATTAGCATCTTGAACATTAGCTGTTGCATCCGGTATTGCTTCAAAAACTGTTGCGTCATCAATACCATAGGAACTATATTTTCCGTTAAAGGTAATATCCAGGTTTGGCCCCCAGGAAGCGCCGTTTGCTTTTCCGCCAATCCATTTTAATTGATCACCATCACCAGCTTTATACTCAAGGCCAAAAGCAATTTCATCAGCCCCGGCAGCCAGCTTTTCATTAATATAATCTACCAGATTACCATCAACCCCGGCAAACTCTTTCCGGGTTGACTCTTCATCATAAACCACTGTTGCCAGTTCTCCTTTTGATGATGGTTTGTTATTCCAGGTCGTTGTATCCCTGGAAAAACCAGTACCACCTTTTGTGAGTTTCACAGTCATTGTTTTACCATCCTGCATATCTGAACGTGTTGAGAAGACAGCAGATTCCACAACCCTTCCGGTAAATTTGCTGATATCAAATTTAATGAAAGATATAACGGCTGAATCAGTCGCTTCACCGACAAAAATATTTGCATCGTTCAGAAAATTTGCCGTCTCATCAGGCATTGTTTCAAATACCGTAGCATCATCTGTTGGTAACAGTTGTAAGGTTTGTGCCATGGTATAATTGCCCGTCATAAATAAAATGAGGGCTGGAAAAATAAAATAAAGGTTAAGCTTTTTCATAATTATTTTGTTTTAGTTATTAAATAAAATTTTTTCACAAAATCAATATGCCCAAATCTACATGAAATTCAATTTTTTGATATGGACATATGTCTCATTCCAATAGGGTATATATATTTTTTTTACTTGAATATTTATTCTGTTAATTGTAATCCTAATTGAAGGATTTTCAGTTTATTCTCCATTTTTAATACATCTGACGCTTAGTCCGTAAGCTTTTGGAACATGACCACCATTCATAAATGGTGTATCTTCGGTCAGGTATTTAAAATAGGCTCTGGCAGATTTATCAGGATGTGCGTTTGAAGTCCAGAATGATGCCTGTCCTGCATTTTCATATACGGTATATCCCCAGTTGCCGGTTAATAATGCATTAAAACCTGAGCTACTGTTTGTTCCTTTTAATTTTTGACCGGAAAAAAAACCTTCGCCGTAATTTCCTGCTATATTAAGTATGCTGTCCAGTTCCTCCCATTCACCTAATGTCGGTATATGCCATCCCTCCGGGCAAATACCCTGGATTTCAGCTTCATCACTTTCTGCACCCTCCGATCCATTTAAAGCGCTCTCCCAGCTGTAATGTGCTCCTTCTTTATTCAGGCAATATAATTCGCGGCAGTATTTTCCTGTTATTTCTGCATTATAATTATCCGGACGATGGGTTGTTTTAAGATTTTGAGAGATCCAGCATTGATCCTCAATTTGTACTGTCGGATATTTATTATTGTCAACATCCCTGATACTGTCAGAACCACAGGAGAATTCAGGCTGGTCAACTGTAACAATGACACTGTCTCTTACCGGATTGTAAGGATTAGAGTCCCAGACTAACAGTTTATATTCACCGGCATATAGTCCGGAAATATTTTTCGTTTTTATCGAATCATCAGGATTCCAGTACTGATGTTGCCAGAGAAAAGAATAGGGTGGTATTCCTCCTTCAATGGTTGTCACTTTTATCGAACCGTTTTTTCCCTCATACCATTGAGCATCTGTTACTTCGTATTGAATATCAAGATCGTATGGCCCGGGCTCTGTTACTGTAAAAGTTTTGGTACTCACGGCTGATTCTCCATAAGAGATACTCACTGTATAATCACCAGCGCTGAGACTGTCAATATGGGTTGTGGTTTCTCCGTTTCCCCATAAAACAAAGAAGGGTTCCTGTCCGCCTTTCAGCGTAATCTTAATCTCACCGTCATTTCCACCGTATGTACTAACATGTACAACAGAATCTTCAATAATGACTGCCGGAACAGGATCATTCAGGTCATTTTCCTCTTGGTCACAGGCCTGGAATACAATTAATAACATCATTGCAAAAAAAGAAATACCAGCAATGGATTTTATCATCATTTTCATAAACAAATATTTAGTTTTAAAATCTGAAAATATATCTGAAGCATAAAAGTAAAACGAAATCAATAATCTGTAATGGAAATCTGTTTCTTTCACCTGATAAAATTGTCCCAAAACCTGAATGTATTCACTTTTAATCTGTTATTGCCGTCATTATTCTTCTGTTTTTTTTTATCACAAACCAGGAGTTATAATTTTGTACAATACACCTTATCTTTATTACATGAATTTAAGAATATGTTATCTGGGAAAATTGTCAATGATGAATGGGAGATTATTCCATGAGAAATACAAGTTAAATGTTTATTATTGCAAATTACGAATCATACAGTTTCAAATTATTTTTATAATTTTATTATTCTGGCGTCATACAAATTTGCTCACAATGTTTAAACTCAAAACTATGAAAAAGATATTATTGTTATCTGCTTTTTTCTTTATACTCATCTTCTTTTCAAAAGCGCAGCAAAAAACCGTTGAAGGCACGGTCGTTCAAAAAGAAAATGGTTTTCCGATTCCCGGTGTTACAGTTGTTGAACAAGGTACGACCAATGGTACGATTACTGATCTTGACGGACAATACAACATTGAGGTACCTCCTGAGGCGATACTTGTTTTTTCAAGTGTAGGTATGCAAAAACAGGAAATAAAGGTAGGTGATAAAACCACCATCAATGTCACACTTGAAAAGGAAGAAGTTCAGATCGATGAAATCGTTGTTGTTGGATACGGGACTAAAAGAAAACGGGATGTTATTGGTTCGGTTGCCAAAGTACAAAGTGCGGAGATGGAAGAAGGAACTGAACTCTCAATAGATAACGCACTCCAGGGACGTGCTGCCGGGGTCCAGGTAACATCTTCAAGCGGTGTTCCCGGGGCGCCGGTAGAAGTAAAAGTACGGGGAATCAACTCTATTTCAATAGATACAGATCCTCTATGGGTCATTGACGGCATGCCTATTTATTCAGGAAAGGGATTTGAGTTTTCGCAGGGAACAACAGGGCAAAATCCTTTGTCTATGATTAATTCAAAAGACATTGAAACCATCGAAGTACTTAAAGGGGCTGCTGCAACTGCGATTTACGGTTCGCGTGGCGCAAATGGCGTTATTTTGGTGACAACCAAGGCAGGCAGAGGAGAGGCCGGCAAACTATCGGTTGATTATTCCACCGGTTTGAGTGAATTAACCAAGACGCTCGAAGATATGGGATACACAAATACACCGGAATATTTTCAACTGGCCGACATTGCTATCCAAAATGCCACAGGAAATCCGGCGGACTTTTTTACACCCGGTAAAGTTTTAAATACCAGACCAACATTTTCATCAATGTCACGTGAACAGGCTTTACGAATACAAACCGACTGGATGGATGAGGTGATACGAACAGGTCAGTATCATGACCTGAACGTTTCAAATACGGCAAGTTACGATAAAGGTTCTGCCTTTATTTCTTTTGGCTACAGACATGATAAAAGCGTCAATGTTAATAATGACCTGCAAAGGTTTACCGGGCGAATCAATGCAGATATTGAACCTGTTAAAAATTTCACCACAGGTGTAAAAATTAGTTTTTCATATAGTGATAATGACAGGGTAAAATCAGAACAAGCAGGGGCAATTGGCACAGGAGGCGGCAAAAAAGGCGGATTTTCAACTGCCACCCGCGGCGCTTTGCCCTGGTTTCCGATATATGATGCAAGTGATCAGACCGGATATTGGAGTCCGGCCTCTGGTGTAAATCTGACAGCCGGATTGGACAGGAAAAATATTCTTGATAAAGTCAAACAATACCGTAGTATCGGGGGTATTTTTGCTGATTTTAAGTTGCCTGTGGAAGGATGGTCAGTCAGGGGTGAGGTATCATATGATTATATACAAAACAACAGCGAATTGTGGGTTGCTGCTGCCCTGCGGGAAGAAGAAAACACCTTTGCTCATGACCGGGCGACCACTTACCAGGGAATTAATTATAATGTATATACCAGTTTTGACAGAACCATTGGAAATCATTATTTCAACGCCGTGGTAGGTACTGAATCTCATCTCAAAAGCAGGCATGAAAGAAATATGGAAGGAATGGATTTAATCGGCCAGTACCAGGAACTGGGTAATCCGCAAACCCGGCTTGAAATGACTTCAAATTTTAAAGACGAACGCTATCTCAGGGCATATTTTTCTCGTGCAACATACAAATTTAAGGACAGGTACCTGATTGGTTTCAGTTTTCGTTCTGACGGCTCTTCCAAATTTGATGAAGATTACAGATGGGCTAACTTTCCCGCTGTAAAGGCTGGCTGGATTATATCAGACGAACCTTTTCTTTCTTCGGTAAAAGCCTTCAACATACTGAAAATAAGAGGTTCATACGGCGTAACAGGAAATCAGTCAATACCGGATTCCCGTTTTTATACCATTATGAAAAATGATGCAGATAACCGATATTCCTATCAAAATCTCAGCGGAGCGGGAACAAAAATCACAAATATTGGTAATCCTTTCCTGACCTGGGAAACAACCCGGGAATTCGAAGCGGGTCTTGACTATGGATTATTAAATAACCGGATAAACGGTTCTATGGCTTATTATTATCAATCAGTATTTGATTTATTGTTGCAATCGGAAATTCCTCCCTCAACAGGTTTGGAAGGGAGTAATAAATTCTGGGAAAATATTGGTGATATGCACAACTACGGCTTCGAATTTGATATTTCCAGTGTCAACATCCATAAAAAATCAATTGATTTTCGATGGTCAACATCTTTTAACTTCACCTGGAACGATAATATGGTTGACAACCTCACACCAAGCATTGACCGTTCAGGAAAAGGTATGACAAACGGAGACAGGCTCATCAGATCAGGAAACCAGCTAAACACTTGGTATCTGGCTGAATTTGCAGGTATTGATCCGGAAAAAGGCGTGGAAATGATTTATGAAATAGATTATGACCATTACCTGGAAACAGGTGAAACAGTTAAAACCGGCAGGAAAATTCCTGCAACCCTCTCCAATGTAAGTAAACACAAGGTCATCCTTGAAGGAAAAACTGATATTCCGAAATACTATGGCGGATTAACCAACACATTCAGTTATAAAGGATTTGATTTGAGCTTTCAGATAAACTACAGCGGCGGTAATTATGTTTATGATTATAATTTGCAGCGTACTTCATTTGTGCATAATGGTCAAAACCTGATAAAAAATGAATTACTTACAGAAGCCTGGTCTGAGGATAACAGAGAAAGTGCCAAATACCCGAGGATTGTGTGGAACAGTTTCGATAATTATGGCTGGGACCCGGATGCCAACGACGGAGAAGGAGCCTGGACTGAAGGACCCGGCGCAGGGAACTATACACCGGAACAACGTAAATATTCTAAATTTCTGTTCAAAGCTGATTATGTTCGCTTAAAAAATTTACGTCTGGGATACACTGTTCCGCAAAAATATTCACAGAGAATCAAAGTAAAAAAATTCAGAGTCTATGTTTCGGCAACCAACTTGCTCACATTGACCGATTACCCGGGATATGATCCTGAAACCAGTAACCACGAAATTGTCTCTGTTCCTCTACCACACTTAAAAATATATTCTCTCGGGATCAGGTTGATATTATAAATAAATTGATTTTGAATAACCATAAAAAAATACAATAATGATAAAGCACATAAATACAATAATTACAATAATCCTGTTTTTCCTGGCGCTTTCAGGTTGTGAAAACGAGGAGTTTTTCGAATTAAAACGGCCACCACAAAATCCATGGCCAACTGTTGAAGAATATGAACTGGCAGCACAGGGCGCATACTACCGGGCTTTTATTTATAGTTCATGGGAAAGCTATTACATCAGTGACAGGGTGTTGAATTTTGTTCAGTCCGACCTGGTTCACTGGATGGGTAACCAGGAAGGATACCCGATGGAAGAAATGCTGAATCGTTCCGTTACTGATTACGTTGGACAACAAACTAAGGCCTTTACAGAGACCTATAAGCTGATTGGCTCATGCAATGCCGGACTGGACTATTATTATGACAATGGTGAAGATCCTTTCCCGAATGCATCAGAAATTGACAAAAAAGATAATGTTCAGCGTATTGTTGGTGAATTGCATTTATTAAGGGCACTTGGTTATTTCCAGAATGTGCGGCGACATTGTCCGCCATATAATCCCAACGGCGCCAATGATGATAAAATATTGCCTTATCGTGTGACCTTTCCCACATCTCTTAAAGATGCTTCAGAACCGGAATATGCTACGACTGAAAAAATATATCGTCTTATTATTGAAGATTTACATATTGCCAAATCATTTTTGCCTACGGCATATAAGGGCAGTATGCATCCATCATATCAATACGGGCGGGCTGACTGGTATGCAGCCTGTACGTTACTGGGAAATGTGTATTTTCAGATGAGCAAACATGACAGCGCTCTTGTTGAGTATAACAGGGTTATAAATAGCGGTAAATATTCCCTGGCAGAAGAACCTCTCGATAATTTCAACAAGATGGAAATAGGAGATGACAGTCCTGAAGTTATCTGGTATATGCTTTGGAGTGATCCGGCCAGAGGAGATGGTTATGGTCCTAAAAAGTTGACTTTATTTACCAAAAATCACTACCCGGCAACAGGTGGAGGTCACGGAGAAAACTGGAGTCTTTGCCCCTGGAACCAGTTCACATTGTCAAAATCAGCAATAGACAAAACAGGATGGATGGCAGACCCGCTCAATGGCGACTACACGGAAACTGATGCCGCAAGATTCGATAAAAGATACAAGCAGGTCTTTTACAGGATGGAAGGCACCAGCAGCGATCCCAAAGCTGACAAAACCGTGTTTATTACAAGTGAGCATAACCCGGTGACTAATGTAGACAGACCGATTATTTTCTGCGATAAATATTATCGAAGTGAAATTGGGATGCATCAGCATGTCCCAATCATGAGGCTGGCTGACCTGTACCTTAAAAGGGCCGTCATCCGTTTCAGAAGTGGAGACAAACAAGGGGCAGCAGATGATTTGAACAAAATAAGGGAACGAGCTTGGGATGAAAACACTGCAGGAACTCCTTATACACCACTTACCGTTGATCAGATAACTGAAGAAATTATTGATGGTGAATGGATAAAAGAAATGGCCTGCGAAGGCAACAGGTTGTACTACATGATGGCGCTTCAAAATCCGATAGGGCCCGGTGACAGGCGTGAAGACCGCCCAAATCAAATCCTCGAACCTCCTTATGTCAATTATTACTGGAAAATCCCACGTACTGAGGAAATATACAGGGAAACAGCCTTGGAAGACTAATACATAAAATCACACCAGATGAACCATATAATCAATCATGTAAAAATAATCCGCCTCATAAAAAAAATCTCATTGCCACTCATCGGTTTAATATCATTACTCTGGTTTCTTATCAGGGTTATTCCAAAACCATCAAGGGCAAACTACCCCTGCCAGCGTGCAGCCTTCCCGTTTGCAACATCATTCATCATCTGGCTGACCAGCATGGCAGCCTCTGTCACACTTTTTAAAAAAGTAAGGTATCATCTTGGCAATAAAAAAATCCTGCGGTCTGTTTTTCTTATTTTTCCTGCTATCCTGCTTTTTTTTATGGCCCAGTATTTTCAACCCGTTTCATTCTCTTTTGCCGGTATCAATGAGCAAAAAGACAGGTTTGTACCAACAGAAGAACCAAACAGCCCGGCGGGAGAAGCAAAAGGCATCTATCCCGGGCGTGTGGTCTGGGCTTATAATACTGATGCCACAAGCTGGAACGGGACAAACGGATATTGGTGGGAGGACAACAACACAAACCAACTTGTTGTGGATTCAATGCTCTCAGATGCTCTCAGGACTATATCAGGAGCTGATGAAGATACCCGGGCCTGGGCGAAAATATTCACACATTTCAACAAAAAACATGACAAAGGAGAAACTGGCTACAGTCCGGGAGAAAAAATAGCTGTTAAACTCAACATGAACACCTGCAATTCAAATGACGGATATCAGAATAATTCTGTCAACTCATCTCCACATGTTGTTTTTGCCCTGGTCAGCCAGCTTATTGAATATGCAGGTGTAGCTGCTGAGGATATTATCCTGTATGACAACAGCCGCTTTCTGCCTAAAACCATCTATAACAAAATAGAACCGGTATATCCCGGCATCACTTATATTGATAAAAATGCCAGGGCAGACTGGATTACGTCATTCACACAGGATGAAAACTGCAAACTTGCCTGGTCTCAGAAGCTGACCCTGGAAAACGGTGGCGGACACCCGACATATCTTCCCGGTTTTATCAGCAATGCATCGTATATTATCAACCTGGGGAACCTCAAAGGACATGATCTGGCCGGTGTTACCATGTGTGCAAAAAATCATGCAGGAACCATTCTGGCAACCAACCCGGACAAACCAAACCTGAGTCCGCCCAGGGCTGCCGGTTTTCATCCGTATGCCACAGTACATGATTTTGACTACTGGAAACTGCCCGAAAGACCAATGGGAACATATAATACACTGGTTGACCTGATGGGACATAAAGACTTAGGCGGGAAAACGCTTTTGTTCATTGTCGACGCTTTATATGCATCAGTTAACCAGCACGCACAGATAGATAAAAACAGCAAATGGCAAATGTCGCCGTTCAACGGAGACTGGCCTTCCAGTATTTTTGTTTCGCAGGATGGTGTGGCTATCGAATCAGTAGGTCTGGACTTTTTGCGTTCAGAACCAACACAGGTTGAAGTCTACGGAAGTGTGGACAATTACCTGCATGAAGCTTCGCAGGCCGGAGCACCGCCATCAGGTACTTTTTATGATCCTGAAGGTGACGGAACAGCAATCCAAAGCCTGGGGGTACATGAACACTGGAATAATGAACAGGATAAACAATACAGCCGTAATCTCGGCTCAGGTGAGGGCATTGAACTCATCCTGGCCACGAAAAAGGACAACAACCAGGGGCAACAACCAATGGAAATTGATTCGCCTGATAATTTGTCGGTAAATTTAGTACAGGAAAACATCAAGCTATTTTGGATTGACAATGCAGACAATGAAGATGCTTTTATTATTGAATATGCTGTTGGAAATGAAGATGACTTTACAACACTTGATACGGTGTCACTTAATACAACTCAGTATCTTTTCCCGGCATATGAAGAAGGACAAATATATTTTTTCAAAGTCAGGGCTATAGCTCAAGGTTACGCTTCGGATTATTCCAATACAGCGACCATACACATTGAAGAACAAACAGGGATTTCAAAACGTGAGGGGCAGATAAAGATTGATTTACATCCTGCCGGAAATTTCATATCGGTCAGATCGACAGGCAGACAACTTCATTCTGTGTCCCTGTATTCCTTAAACGGTACATGTCTGTACAAAGATTCACGGGTTTCAAAAACGGTTTATATTTGCACACAGCAGTTGTCCGCAGGCATGTATTTGGTTCAGGTTATAAGCCGTGACAGCAAGGTTTACCGGCAAAAAGTTATGAAGAAATAGTCATTTTTCGGTATTTTTCATATTCCAATAAAAGTAGTTTACAATTTTGACTTACCCCGGGGCTGAAGCTACTGCCATTTCCACAAGGAAAATGAAATTAAATTACTCATAATCAATCACATATAAAAAAAAATTTTATTATATTTACTTTATGTTTAACTATAAAATATTATACTATGAAGTAAGACACAATGATGCTTTTTTGGACAGTAAGAAAACAGATGTCAGAGAAGAATTATTTGGAGGTGACCACTTCCTACCATTCCTGTAATACTTATTCTTCAACTATCTGACGTGGGTCAAGCTTCATCTTTGTCTTTTTATAGGATTTTAACGGCCCGGTTTCATCCGGGAGAGACAATTTTTCTGATATGCTGATTGTAAGTTTGTCAGTATTAAAATGCACAGGCAATATCTCAACGTATTGTCCGTGTTTTTCCCATCCGAATATATTTTGCCATGCCTGTAAATCCAAAAGCAAGGCTGGCTCCGGGTGTGACATTTTCATATAACCGGGTTTCATCCCTGCAAATACATTATAATCTGTCATACTGCCTTTATTGGGCAATTCAATGGCATGCTTATCACACCTGACAAAAATATTCCGGGTAATTTCATGGTCTCTTTCAGTACCGCCACGCATACCAACTATTCTGTCGGCATTGGCGTAACACCCAAAACCGGCATTTTCTATGTCCAGCGCCAGGTTATGATCAAAAATAATACTATCTGAGCCATCAGTATACAATGCACAACCACCTGCTCCGTAGGCGCCGCTAATCCAGTACTGACTGTGCAGATCATAAAAAACATTGTGGTCTATCCTGCAAAGGTGACGACTTACTTCCACATACACAGCGCCACGTGCTGTCGTAATTGAAGCAAATACGTTTTTCGTTATCCTGCAATTTTTATTAGACTTGTAATCGAGCCAGATTCCTGGTGCATGAACGATATTTCTGAATATATTTCTCCTGATGAGTGTACCTTCCGACTTGTGTAATTTGATGGCTCCTGCCTCCCATCCATGTTCAGCATCGTGCCATCCGATTTTTTCAAACAGGTTATCTTCAATCAGCATATGTTTTCCCCACATGGCCTCTAAACCGGCCAGTCCGCAATTGCGGATTATATTCCCCCGGAAAATATGATACCCGATAACAGGTTGCCTGACAGTGTGCCACATTTCATTACCCATGTCAACTCCCAGGGCATTGGCCCATTCCAGCATACAGTCTTCAATAATCCAGTGATGTCCGCGTGAGGTAGATACCATGCCTCTTTGTGGCACAGGAAATCCGTTACCGGCATGGATAAAATGAATGCCTTTAATTTTGATATAACCTGTTCCGTAGCTTTTTGGTGCAACCAGGCGTTCTTTTACTGTAGCTTCTATGGTAAAATCAGAAGGTTTTGTATCAAAAGGAAATTTAACATGGATAGTGAGTCCGTGGTGTTCCACCCAAAAAGCGCCACTGTCAGCTTTTGATAGTTCAATAGGCTTCATGACCTGATGTAGGGGATGTCCATCCAGAAAAATCATCCCGCGACGTTTGAAATGGGCATCCATCTTAATGTTTTTGTAATCTACCCAGGACCTGTCATGAGCCAGGTTAAGCATAGCAAACGGGTTGTATCCGTTAAACACTTCTCCCTGAAAATTATATTCATAGACATTTGCATCCTGTCCATCCGTATCATCGGAATAATACCCCTTGCCTCCCAGTTGCCATCCTTCAGAGTGACTGAATGATTCAGGAGCCAGGATAACAGATCCTTTTACAAACACATCTTCACCGGGCGCTGATTCATAACAAATCATCTTTTTAGGGCTGGATCCTCCGTTCACCGGGTGAATGCTTTCGCGATAAATACCGGCTTTTATAACAACTCTTTCTCCCGGTTGCAGTACTTGTGCAGCCTTGTTGATTGTCCTGAAAGGTTGTTCCGGACTTCCGGGATTATTGTCACCGGCTCCAGGATGCTTCTGATCTACATAATACGTTTTGCTGTATTTTTGACTTTTCTCCCATGACTTAAAATCATTACCGTAAGGAAGTTTATCCTCGTTTGTTTTTTTGAATATATCTTCCTGAGAAAAGACATATTTTCCTGCTATAATAAAACAAAAGAGAATAAGCAGTTTTGTTCTTTTTATCATAATTACTTCATTATTATTTTGTCAGTTGTTGAAACAGAATCAAAGAAAAATCATATATGGTTTCATTTCTGCTATTTAATACATCTTATCCACTTTGCATTCCCCGCCGGAACATTTACCCTAACATTATTTCCTGTGTGTGTCAATTCATGTTTATCCAGGATATCTTCGGCTTTTTTATAAGTATATTGATTGCTTGTTATCCTAATTGTTTCTTCATTCCCTTCATTCAGTATAAAAAAGTGGTCTGCCAATGGCGCTGTACGTCTGAAAACGACAGACGTTTTTGCATTTTTGACGGAATATGGAGGTTCAATATTTCCAACGGTATTAGCTGCAATAAACGTTTCAACCTTTTCTTTTCCCGGTTTGAACACCATTCTTCCTGCTTCAAAATTAAAAACCGTGCATGTTCCTTTGCCAAAAACTGAGCTGATAACAGCCGGTTTTCCACTGTCGAAAGTTTGCAAAACTTCTGCATGTGTTATTTTTAAATCTCCGAAATATCCCTCAACAGAAAATTGCTCCAGTTCCTGCGGAACATTGAAAGTGTTAAAAAGATCCACAATTTGGAATCCAAATAATTGTTCAAACTTTGAATTTTTCTTTTGCTTGTTCAACCGTCCGTAATTATCCATAATAAACAAAGGCATATCTGCAACAATCCTGCCGCCATTTTTAACATAATAGAACAGAATATCAAAATCTTGTTCATCCAGCGCCATAACACACGGCAGAAAAATAACCGGATACCTGTGGACAAGGCCGGCACGCAAATCCCGTTCTGTCAAATATTCAATCGGAATGTGATTGTTCATGAGGGCCCTGGAGACGCCAATTTTCGCCTGTGAATGGTATTGTCTGAATTGCTTGTCCCAGTCTGTTTTATATACTTGTGTGTTCAACGGATAAGCGCCAAGAGATAATCTTCCGAGTATTGCTTCGTTTTCCCAGGAATACAGAATACCAACCAGAGGTTCATCCATGGCCTCCCAGAGTTCAAACCGCTGTTCCTGGAGAATACGGCTTATTTTACCAGCTTCTGTTGCTCTTTCTGATGGTTTTCCCTGAATATCACACAAGGCATATTCGCCTGTTTCCCATCCTTCGCCACGGGAGTTCCACATCCAAAAGCCAATACCTTTGAGTCCGGCGGCAATATATGAAACCATGAGCTGCCTGATTTTATTCCGGTCAACAGTCGTCGGGAAATACCCACTGTGAAAGGTTGGCCCGCCTGTTGATTCCCAGGTTGCGGCCCAACCGCCTTTGAACATATCGGCAACTATTCTGGCCTGTATATATACAGGTTTGGTGATTTCCCCGTCAACCAGGAAAAAATGATGGCAAAGATGAATAGAGGAATAGAAAGAGCCCCCGATTGATGCTGTTTTTGCCTGACCTTCCAAATCCCAGGTGTTGATAGCCTGATTTTCAAATATCTGATGTCCCCCGGTACGCTCAGGTTCCAACGGGTCCCATTCGGTATAGAGTTCCATTGTCTTGCGGTAATTTTCTATGATTAATTCGGATTGAAACTTCATGGCGTCCCTGAATCTCCTGAAATCTTTACTCATTTTACCAACGCCATTCCCAAACTGGTCAAAACCGGAGCCCTGTAGAAGCTTTGCTGCTTCCTGAAATGTACTGAATGTACACTGACTGATAAAACCGCAGTTCCAGGCTTTCTTCAGGTTTTCAATAGTTTCATATTCTTCCCGGAGCCAAAGAGCAAAAGAAGGTATCAGCCTTTCAGGCATCCAGGGATTATTTCTGCCGGGTTCACCCATTCCTTTTGGCTTGGGCGGTTTTTCCTTCATCCGCGCGATTCTTTTTCGCATAAGTTGAGTTTGCCAGGCCATCATTTTAGGGTGATCTTCAATGAGTGATAAATTTTCATCTGTAAGGGGTATTTCAATACCCAGTCTATCAAGAAGCTCTTGATCAATAGCCTGCCAACCACCCCTGCCGTAATACCAGGGCGCTATACCGACATCCAAAGCAGCATGAAAAACAGAATCACGAAACCATTCAGGATTATCAGGTGATTTAAGCTGGACTTGTTTCAGAGCAGTAAAGCCCAAATCTTTAATAATCCTGAATTCCTTTTTTGCTGAATCAAGATTATCGCCACGTTGCTGGTAATAGACAACACCAACAGGAAAAGGCTTTATGTTTCGCAATTTCTCCTGCATGGGACTGTTGTTAAGTCCAAGGTATTTTTTTGTAAGAAACGGGTCGTCACCATTCCTTGACTGTGCTTCCATGACCGGAATTTTTTTATTGACTTTCTCCGGAGACTTCTTATTATTGCATGAAAACAACAATATAGTAATGCTAATAAGATAAAAAAAAGTGTTTGTGTTCATATGGGTATAAGTTTTATTCATTTTTATGATTTTTCTGAAACACATACAATGAAGCCGGCTTCACACCACGATTAAAAAATTCAATATGGGCATGTGATGTTTTCAGGTCAGATGTATGAACAGTTCCTGAGAGATCAGTATATCCGATTTCCTGTCCATACAGGCCTTGGACGCCAACTGCAATAATTCCGGGAACTTCTGTCATATTCCACAATATATTTTTCACTTTTCCTTTGTAGGGTTCACTGTAGCCGGCTTTCCAGTTCCACAGAACAAGTCCCTGTGCATGCGCAGGAGGTAAATATTTTTTATTTCCGCCATGTTTCCAGGTAGCACAATAAATATTATCAAACAGGTTGTTAACACTCACACTGGCATGGCAATCTATTGCAGAAGGTTCTTCTGACCAGCAATTATGAAAAACATTTCCGGTGCATTGCCCGGTTATTGTGTATGTATGCATTTGCTGCCCGCCTTTGAGATTAAACAGGAGATTAGCAGTTGATGCTCCGCCCAGTACAAATCCATTGTGCCCGGGATTTCCGCGAATCTGGCAATCATACACCGAGCAATTTTTACTGTGCGACAGGCCTATAGCTGTTGAGGTGTTGGAATGAATAATTGAAAAAACACACGTGTTAACTGCATAACGAACTTTGATATGATCCCATCCGTTATCATGTATTGAGTTTTTATGATGATAAAAAGTCTCATGCCAGTCGGAGAGGAGGTGAAATCCGGCTACAACAACATTCCCGACCAGGTAGTCTGCCTCCCATAGTTCAGGGTGAAATTCGGGCCTCATGTCCCTGAATAATGGAATATCAGTCTTAATTTCATTTCCGTTGATTGCTGTAACTTTAATATATTGCCTGTACCTGTGTTTTTCAAATCCATCCGGATTTAACCGTGCTTTTCCCCATCTTTTCAGCGGAAATGTCAGGTCTTTCAACAGGTTATTAGCAGAGTCTTCTTTCATTGTGAGTAAATACGTTTTCCCTGCTTCCAGATTATGTCCCGGATTGACAATCAGGCTGCGGCTGTTTTTGTGCCCTTTTGTTATATGCGCCATGGCATTAGCAGATTCTGCCGGATACCAGGTCGAATCTGAAGGGAGTTTACTAATCAGAAAAAAGCCGGGATATCGTCCTGCAAGCCATTTTTTTGTCTCGTCGTGATACCAGCTCGGAGCATGATCATGCAATGTGGTTCCGTCAGGACCTTCACCGGCTCCGAGAATAACAATATTGGATGAAGAAACAGTTACAAAACGTTTTTCAGTTGTGACATCAAAATCATAAACTCCCGCGGAGAATTTAACAACTCCCCTGCCTTCTTTTTCAACTGCATTGACAGTTGCCTGTATGGCATCAATATCATCCTTTCCATCATCCGGCAATGCTCCAAAACTATCAACATGAAATATTTTATATCCATCAGGAAATATCTGCGGCTGTTTCACTCCGTATTCATAACCGGCAAAAGAAAAATCCGCAAGCCGGGCCGAATAGGGATCATCAAGGTATTCTGACAGTATCTCCGGGTATTCATCGCAATCAGAACTACAAGAAACGAGATAAATAAGGAGCAGACAATATAAAATCAAATTTCGCATAAACATCTATTTTTTCCAGATACAAACTCCTGCCGGTTCCAGCTTTTTTTTACCAATAACAATTTTTGCTCCTTTATGAACCGGGGCTTCAACTGTATTGGAAGTATAGTTAACAGTTAACCAGCATCCATCGCGATATTCGGTGAAGACATAAGAAGGCAAATCCAGTATTTCAGCGCCTGCTGATAGGTATACCTGTTTTAATATTTCATACTCAAGTAATCCTTTCCCGGTCCAGACTCCAATGTAAGTAACACTCCCTTTTCCTGCCTTTCGTGAAACAACTACCGGCGAACCTGAATAAAACTGGTCTGTATGCTTTGCCAGGACTTCAGTTTTCTTGTCAGGAATCAGAATATCAGCCCAGACATTCCAGCGATATTCCTTTCCGTCCATAATGATTTCACCATATTTGCCAGGTGGCAGGTGGTCATAAAAATCCACTTTAGCGCCTGTTAATTCCCAAACCGGTTCCTGTAACATCGCTTCATGAAGATGACCGTTGTTATCCTTCATTCCTGTTCTGCAGGAAAGTACCAGGTGACCGCCGTTTTCAACATATTCAGACCATTTTTTAATCAACGCTTTATTAACCAATGAGTATGCCGGGGCTATCATAAAAGGATAATTGTCCGGATCAAATCGATCCTGTTCCCGGATCATGGAGACCTGACACCCCATTCTTTTTAAAGCATCATAGTATGTATAGTAATGCTGCCAGGTATCCCAGTTATTGGTATGCGGAAGATTTTCCATATCAAAAATATTTGATTGTTTCCAAAGAAAAGCCGTTTTCCTTGAAGTCCATTCTAATGGTTCCTGCTTTGGAATGTTATGGTTGACAGAAATATTTTGAATTTCCCTGATTGTACTGATATATTCCTTCCCGCCATGAGAAAGTGTAAGCCCATCGGTTTCGAGGATTCCTTCATGAAATTGTTCACTTCCGTAAAGTGGTTGCCTGAATCGATACGTACATACGAATTCATCTCCCAGTCCGAAACTATGCCAAAGCCACATCCTGACCGCACCCGGTAAAGGCCTGCTGTTCCATTTGCCCCAGTTAATCTGGCCTGGCTGAAGTTCCATAATCCCGGTCTTCCCTTCCACTGACCGGGCCAGCTCATTCGAAAAAGACAGCTCAAGCCCGCTGCCAAGGCGATGAGCCAAATCTCCATCAGGGTAGTTTAAAAATGTACTGAGCAGATACATGGTATGGGATGCGAAATCAAGATCGCCACGGTTACGAAACAGGTCAACAGAAGGCAAAAATTTGTAATATGCATAATTTGTTGTTATCCATTGATTATCAATCACAGAAGAATGAAGTATTTCAGCCTGGTATCTGATGTATGAAGCAAGTTCATCTGCTGTGAACCTTTTGAAATCCAGGAATGCTGTTGGATTTCCCCCGGCATTTTCAAGCTTGTTCGGTATTCTTATTTGCTCAAAATTATTGTACAACTGACTCCAGAAAGCAGTTCCCCAGCTTTCGTTTAAATTTTCAACCGTTGTATACTTGTTTTTCAGCCATTTCCTGAAATGCTTTTGTGCTGTTTCAGAATAATCATACAAATTTTTAAAATGTGGCTCATTATCTATCTGCCAACCACATACAATGGAATTTTGTCCATACCGTGCTGCTAATTTTCTGACAATTCTTTTGGCAAAAAACTGATATTTTTCGTTCATCCCATTAACATGCAGACGACCACCATGCCTCATTTTTGTTCCATGTTCATCAACAGCAAGCACTTCCGGGTAATTCACTGTTAACCAAGCAGGCGGAGTGGGTGTTGGCGTACACATTATGACTTTAAGTCCATGTTTCCCGGCCAGTTGAACACATGTATCGAGCCAGCCGAATGTGAATTTACCTTCTTCAGGTTCCATCTTTGCCCAGGCAAATTCCCCAAAATGAGTGAATTCAAATCCCTCATCTGCTATTCTTTTAATATCCATTTCCCATTGGTTTTTATCCCAATGCTCAGGATAATAATAAACGCCAACAGGCATAAGTGATTTTGATGGTATAATATTATCCTGTGATTTGAGTGGGATGCCAACCAATAGAAAAAGAGAGATAATAATATATTTAATCATGTTCATTGATTATATGTTTTAAAGGAAAAAGATATGTCTTTAAGTATTTTCTTATCCTGATCTAATATTCTGATGTTGCTGTTTTTCCTGCCAGGAATAATATCCCCAATATTTTGCACGGGTTTATCTATTGTTGTTAGCAGCAGGTAATACGACTTTGTCACTGTTTCACCTGCATCTAAAAAAGTGAAAGAGCTTTGGCCATGAAACCTTGTGTCAAGTTTCAGCAAATCCTGATAAGGACGACCAATCCCGGTGGTGCCAAACTCCAGTCCCTTTGCAACAGGATTCCCTGTGCTGTCGGTTTGGTGCCAGATATTGAGCCAGGGATGTTCATCGGTTGAAAATACATAAGCAAGCAAAAGCTTCGAATTTGGATCATAAGCGCTAACCCAGCCCATGGTATCACTAAATATATGCGTTGTTACATAGTTTATATCAATATTGCTTCTTCTTAAATCAATAATCGTACTATCACTTTTTACGGCAAAAGGCCAGTTATATTCATTTTCACATGGATTCGGATAAGAGCATTCTTGTAAAAAGCCTTTATCTGCATTGGTATTGATGACAGTAGAATCATTCAAAAAGGGCGGCCCTATCGTAGGGTGTTGGACAATATTATTGAATCTGCCAACTGTTGAAAAATTTTTGACAGTTTCGCGGGCAAAAACAACCGGTTTGTTGTGGTCTATATGAAATTCCCGTTTCACATACATATGATCAAGCGGGGCATTACAATCCACAATAAAGCTATGTTTTTTTTTCTGAACAATGTTCCACCATTGGTTTGAAGCCTGTCCGTTATGCGGGACGCCAGCCTGCATTTCGCCTTTTGTGGGAGCGCCCCACCTTCCAAGGCATACAAAATGTCCCCTGAAGGCAGCGCCTTGTTTATTATTTTCAGGCATTTGTTCTGAGGTGAGTTCCCAGGTAAAAGGATTAATATCAGTTCCGAAAAGACGGAAGTCAATGATGGCGCCACCATACCTGTCAAAAATCATTCTGGCAGATTCGTTTTGTATCATTATCTTCCTGTTCCTGTTATTATTGGAACATTGCGTAATGACCAAGAACAAAAAAATCAACAGAGCAGAAAGGTTTAGATATTTCTTCTTTATTCTCATCCTTATTCTTTAAAAACAGGCAAATATCCTGAATAATCAACGCAATATACATTCTCGTTTTCATCCCGGAGTTGCAGCACAGAATTATTCAAACTGAAGGCCGGGCCTGAATAGACCGGCCAGTGTTTTTGCAAATTAACCGTTTTCCCGTTCACTGCCCATGTTGCCAGGCGCTCATGGCCTTTTCCTGACGGCCATTCAGGTTGTTGAAACGGCGGAACAGACTGTATGAGTTGGGGAGTCTCCGGGCCATATCCCCAGTCATAAAGAGGTTCGGTAAAACTGCCGGAAATTCCGTAGGTCGCTTCAATTACATCTCCTGAGACAGATTGATACACTATTGAATGTTCATTTTTTAATGCTGTAAGGTCTAATGAGGATTTCTTCATGACAGAATCAATAAAATGTTGAAAATTTCCAAAATTCCCGCTGTCTCCTGTCTCCATTACAATTCCGGCTGTGAGACCCGGCGGTGCAAAGTCCATTATAAGATTCCCTTCTAATTGAGGAACGGAATTGAATGAACGAATAGCAAGAAAAGACTTTTCAAGCTCTACAAAAAGCATTTTATCTTTCAACTTTATATTTCGTGGTGTATGAATAAACAAATAACATCCGTTTCCTTTTTTGCTTGTATTCCCCGATTCCATAAATTTCACCGGATACAGATGCTTATTTCTGATTTTCTCATCATCACGCCCGTAACGTTTAATAAAATCTCTCTTCCAGCGTTGAGCCCATACTTTAATGGTATCTTCTATCTGTTCGTAGATTTCACCGGCATTTTTTGGCATGTTATTCATCTGGATAAGCACATTTTTGTGCTGAACAGTCTGTAACCATGGATTTCTTACTTTTCCCTGCCTGTCCGGGTAAAAAGTACCCCCACCTGTGACCAAATCCGGATTTTTACCCTGCCCGGAATCAACCCTTGATACCAGTTTCCATGTTACGTTTTTATAAGCAGCGGTTGTGAATGCTCCATAAGGATAATAAGCTGTTCCCAGGGTAAAGTTATGACTGATATAAAAATGCTGTTTGATGTATGACGCTTTAGCCAGCAGATACGATGGCTTGCTGTTTTTGTAAAAAGCCGGAACATGAATACGTTTCATTGCCAGAGGGCGTGCAATTTCCGGTGGCCGGTAATTACTTGTAGCAGCATGCACAACCTGCAAGGGATGCTTGTTTTTTTTGTCATTGAAAAAATTTTTATCTATGGGTTTAGGAGAATCGTTGTACCAGAGCCATGCCAGGTAATCGGTTTCCGTATGACAGGCTTTGGTTGTTGGCGCTCCCCTGGATTCAGAGCCACCGGTCATTCCCTGTGTGTAGTGAAGGGCAATTTCAACAGCGTAGTAATCAAGCACAGCCTTGGCCATCAGTCGCACTTCATTATCATCAGCAAAATCAAACAGATTTAACCATCCAATGATGTTGAAAATCCCGTAAGTACCGGCATTAAATTCACCTGCACCAACTTCATAAATCCGTTTGGAATAATACCGGATCCATTTTTTCATCATCTGTTTAAATTGAAGTGCTTTGGGATACCTTTCAGGATATTTTTCCATGATTTGAGCAAAAATATACCCACTTGTCCTGCTCATGCTAATATGGTTTTCCGTGCCTTCACATGTCCATGGGTTATAACTGTCGTGCCTGTTGTATACGTTGTTCAGGTAATCAAACCGGTATTTTTCCATTTCAGGGGCATGGGGGAACAATGGCATTAACCTGGCCATGCCAACCAGGATAAAATGAAAGGGATTTCTCTCAACAAATTCATCAAGAGCAATATACGAGTTAGCTACAGTGTCGTCAATGCCATATTTTTGTAGCCTGGCAATTGTTACAGGCCAGTAGACTTTTTCAGGATCCATATAATTTGGCCTGGGAACCTGGTAGATATCAGCAGCAAAATTAATAATATATTCCGCCCGGGCATGGAAAGGCTTTTGTCCATAAAGGACGGGGTGAAAAATCATGGGAAATAAATACAGCAATAAGCAAAATATTGTTTTGTAAGGCATTGTCATTTTTTAACTTATAAGGATCACAAAAATAACGATACAAACAATTAAGACCATGTAAACAATCTCCAAAGATGATATTTTATTGATATCATCATTTCCTGTTACTTTTCTGAAAAGGCGTTCTAAGTTCATACATCGAAATTTTTTGTAAAATAAGCCTGTATTGAATTAAATGATGTGGAAAAAATTCCTGTTTTTGGAGAAAAATATACCTTCATTCAAATTCAGATATTCAAAACATGGTCTGTAAACCATTCATAAGAAGAATGATGCTGTAATAGGGTAAGAATATTATATAGCGACATAGAATCGAACAAAAAATCCATCTAAGGTTATTAATTTGGTTTAAAAAATGAACCGGGGCGAATTTATTGATTTGAAGTAGCAAATGAACTTGGTGTTTTCCCAAATTTTTTGTTAAAGCATTTACTGAAATATTGGGGATCATTAAATCCAACTTCATAAGCGACTTCTGATACCGTCATTTGATTTTGTTCAAGGAGTTGTGCGGCTCGTTTCAGCCTGATATTCCTGATAAATTCATTGGCAGACTGGCCGATAATGGCATCCATCTTTCTGTAAAGTACCGACCGGCTCATGCCCATCTCCGAAACAAAAACTGATACATCAAAATCAGAATCACTGACATGACTTTCGACTATGGACATGGCTTTTTTAATAAACTTTTCCTGGACAGTTTCAACTTTTTTGTTTTCCGGCCGGATTAAAATATCATTCTGAAGTTTTCTTTGTTGATTTTTTCTTGATTCAATGATATTGACAATTTTTGAAAATAGTATTCTCGGGTTAAAAGGTTTTATAATGTAATCTTCAGCTCCTGCCTCAATTCCTTCAACTACATGCTCTTCTGCTGTTTTGGCTGTCAACAAAATGACAGGAATATGATTTGTAATTTTGTCATTCCTGACTTTGTCAAGGAATTCCAGTCCGTCCATGACGGGCATCATTATATCACTGATAATTAAATCAGGAAGATCATTTTTTGCAATCTCATAGCCTTGCAAACCATTTTCTGCTTCAAGAATATTAAACCTTGGACAGAGATTAAAACGTATAAATTGCCTCAATTCGGCATTGTCTTCAACAACCAGTAATGTTGGGAATGATTCCCTTTTCATATCTGTTTCAGTAACCAGAGTATCTTCATCCCGGTCAAAGTCATCATTGAACAACTCATACAATTCCCGGTTTTTGTGCTGTGTTTCAGGCACTGTATCAGTTTCGACAATCTGTTCGTCTTTATATACAGCTTTTTCCAAAGGGAGGAAAACAATAAATTTTGTACCGACACCTTCTTTACTCTCAACGAAAATTTTCCCCTTATGTAGCTCCACAAGTTCTTTGGTCAGGGAAAGCCCTATTCCGGAGCCAAGTCTTTGATTTTTCAGCTCTTTTGATTTTGATGAATCATCAATTTGGTAAAAACGCTGAAATATTTTCGACAATCTTTCTTTGCTGATTCCGGCGCCATTGTCCTCTACGATAACTTCAAGGGTTTTGGGCCCGCTTGTAGCTACCTGCCCGTCCGAATCATTATCATGTGAATATATTGCGGTGGCTGAAAAGGTCACTTTTCCGTTGTCCGGAGTGAACTTAAAGGCATTAGAAAGAAGGTTGTAAAAAATCTTATCCAGTTTATCCCTGTCGAAATAAGCCATGAGACTATCTGTATTGGAAATAAACCTGTAATTTATTTTATGTTCGGAGGCAAAATCATCATATATCATTTTCATTTCCTGAAAAAAGGCAATGATGTCACCCTTAGCTACTTCTAATTTCAGGTTGCCGGTTTCAATCCTTCTGAATTCCATCAATTGATTAATCAGCCTTAAAAGGCGCTGGGCATTTTGATGAATATTTCGTAATTGTTTCCCAATCATTTCAGAAATATCGCCATGATGGATGATATTCTCCAGCGGACCAATAATAAGTGTTAACGGTGTTCTGAATTCGTGAGAAATATTGGTAAAGAATCTGAGTTTCATTTGATTTACTTCCTCAATCTTTTTCCTTTCTATATCTTTAAGCATCAGATCATGTTTGATTTTTTGCCTGTTTATGAGATAACTCCTGAAAGACAGTAATAAACCAACAGTGGCAAGAACATATAATATATAAGCTATTGTGGTCTTATAAAAAGGCGGTAGAATTGTTATTTTTAATGTAGCAGGTGTCTTATTCCACTTCCCGTCATTATTTGATCCCATAACTTTGAAAACATATTCACCCGGGTCAAGATTTGTGTATGTTGCTGTCCGTTTTGTACCGACATTATTCCATTCCCCGGAAAATCCCTCAAGCTTGTACCTGTATTGGTTTTTACGTGGTGAAGTGTAATTCAGCGCGGTATATTCAAGGGTAAAAACAGACCTGAATGGTAGGGTTATTTCATCGGTCAGACTGATATGTTTTTTTAGCGGTGAATCTTCTGCATTAATATTCACCTGCTTATTTGATAATAAAAAATCAGTAATCAGAACAGGCGGAATATGCGGATTATCCTTAATGCTGTCCGGAACAAAAACATTAAATCCATTAATACCACCAAAATAGAATTCCTGAGAGTCGGTTTTCAATGAAGCCGAATACGAAAACTGATTGCTTTGCAGTCCGTCGCTTACATCATAATTTTTAATATCATATGTGTCCGGATTAAATCTCGACAATCCTTTATTTGAACTCAGCCATAAGAAACCATTGTTATCTTCCTGAATCTGGTGTATTGAATTATTTGGGAGACCATCATTTGTTGTATATCTAAAGATACTATCTTTTTCAGGGATGTATTTGAGTAATCCGCCTCCTTCGGTTGCAATCCAGATAACATCACCTTTCATGTTTTCATAAATACATCTGACATCAAAAGAAAAATGAAGATTTTCATCAGCATTTCGTGGATTTAATAGCTTTACATCCCGCTTTCCGTTAATTTTGGCAACATAATTACTTCCTATCCACATATTATTATTTTTGTCGTAAAAAAGGGTAATGATTCTGTCGGCCAGTTGCATTGTATCTGTTTCAAGCGACACATGTTCAAAATTTGATGTTTCCGGGTCAAATATTGAGAGGCCTCCCAGTGTAGCTATCCATAGATTACCATATTTATCTTCTTCAATATCCCAGACATTATTATTCGTTATTGATGTACTATCAACAGGATTATGTTTAAAAATCTCAGAATAATTGTTTACTACATCAAATTTATTGAGTCCGCCTGCATATGTACCGGCCCATAAAACACCATCATCATCAACAAAAAGCGAGGTAATCACATTACTGCTGAGTGAGTTTTTTCTTGCCGGATTATGATTATAGCTTGTAAAACTTTCCTTTTCCGGATCAAACAGGTTAAGCCCGCCACCATCTGTCCCAATCCAGATTTTATGATTCGTATTCTCGTAAAAACACAAAACTGATTTATGACTCAAGGTGTTTTTAACTCTTCTTTCCTGGGTAAAATGCTTAAATTGCTTATTATTCCTGTTAAAGATATTCAATCCGCCACCAAAAGTACCGATCCAGATTATATCATGATTGTCTTTATATAAAGCATAAATTCCGTCACTTGTCAAACTATTGGGCGTATTGATATTATAAACATAATTTGTGACAGATCCGGAACCCAGGTTCAAAGAATTGATACCGCCACCGTCTGTGGCTATCCAGTATTCATTATCTGCCACTTCAATAATGTCCTGGATGATGTTGGAGGTCAACTGCGGGTTGGATTCTTCTGAAAAGTGCCTGATTTTTTTTTCTTTCCGGTTAAACCTGAATAATCCATTTCCTTCAGTGCAAACCCATAAGGTATGTTTTGAGTCTGAGAACAGGGTTTTATTTGTGACCATATCTTTCACAATATGCTCCTGGAATGGAAAGAATGTATAATTCTTTGATTTCGTGCCAAAACGGTAAATTCCATTCTCGGTTGTGGCTATCCAAAGTGATGTATCAGATTCAGACAAAATTGATGAAACATGACTAAAATCACCAATCTCTTTAAAGGTATTATTTCCCGTGTAGAGGTTAAGACCACCGCCAAGAGTGCCAATCCAGAGCTGGTGTTGTTCATCAAAGTGAAGGGCTTTAATAAAATTATGCCGGAGAGAATTAGTGTCTCCTTTTATGTGTGTAAATGACTCAAAATAGTTATATTTCCTGATGTATTTACTCAATCCGGATTTAGTTCCAATCCACAGCGCTCCATCGTTGTCTTCTATAATGGTGTATATCTTATTTCCAACAATTGAAGTTGTGTCCTGATGGTTATTTCTGTAGACGGTGAAAGAATAACCATCATACTTATTAAGCCCGTCATTTGTGCCAAACCATAAAAATCCGTATGAGTCTTTGAAAACACAATTCACAGTATTATTTGATAGACCATGATTTATTGTCAGGTGATCAAAGTTAATACTTGGTTGACTGACAGACACAAAAGGAAAAAGAAAGGTAAACAAATATATCAGTAATATACCCGGATACTTTTTATCTTTCATAATCACAAATTAAACAAACAAATATACCATAAAAATATAATATTTTTGTGGCTCTTTGCCAAATAAAACCTAATTCGAAAAAGATATTTTTTGACGAAAATGTCCTACACTTATTTCGAAATCTCCCTTCTCAAGCACAGATTGGTTATTTTTATCCGGGTATGATAAAACAAATTCCGGGGAAAAGGTAAATTCTATTGTCTTTTCCTCGCCTGGTTTTAAAAATATAATATCAACATGTTTCAGTAGTTTGACCGGTCGTGTGATTCTTCCGTAACAATCGGATATAAACCACAGGGCGGTTTCTTTACCATTGAATTGGCCATTGTTTTTGATTGAAACTGATGCTGTAATCGATTCCTCAAAAGTGCTTACAATTGTTTTATTTACACGAAAGTTTTTATATTCGAAATCATTATAAGATAAACCATGACCAAAGGGAAACAGCACATCATATTGCTCCGAAGTTTTATGATAATAGTTGACATCATATCCCGAATATTTCGGATAAGAAAAACATAATTTTCCTGATGGACATTTTTTTCCCGTGATAATATTCATAATGGCTTCAGCACCCCTAATGCCGGGATAGCCTGCAAAAAGCAAAGCATCAGTTTTTTCAGAAAATTCTGTAATGAGCCGTGGTCTGCCTTCAATCAGTATTACAACTATGGGTTTCGCGGATTCAATGGCCAGATACAATAACTTTTTATCACACTCCCTGAGTTCAAGGTCTGTAATGTTCCCCCTGAATTCACTGTATGGCTCCTCTCCAACGGTCAGAACAATACAATCCGCCTCGTTTGCTGACTGCTCAAATCTCCTGGTGTATATCAAGCTACTGTCGTAAACTCCCATACAGGTGACATTATTTTTACCAAAAAAATCCCAGGCAACCTCAGCAAGCGTATTCATATTTTTGCTGTGTCGTTTATCCTCAGCTCCCATCCATTCATGAGTCCAGGCACCGTTGAGATTCTTCTTTGAATCTGTGGCAAATCCGGCTAAAAGTATTTTTTTATTTCTCTCGTTTAGCGGGAGTATACCATCATTTTTTAGCAGTACGATTGATCCCTCTGCAATCTGACGGGCAATATCAAGATATTCCTGACTGCCTATCCCCTGAATGTTTTTTTCTGAAGGATATGGATTGTCAAATAGTCCCAGTTCATGTTTTAAACGCAGTATTCTTCTGACCGACTCATTGATTCTTGCTTCGGTTATTTTTCCTTCTTCAATCAATTCCAACATAATCCTGTTAAATTCAAAACCTTCGCAGGCCATATTGACATCAAAACCAGCATTGATTGCTAATAGTGTGGCCTCTTTCAAATTTTTTGCCCCGGCATGCATTTCAACCACTTTTTGAATATCTTTTATGTCAGTGAGTAGCACCCCGTCAAAACCTAACTCTTTGCGCAAAATATCATTTAACAGCCAGTCTGAAGTATGAACAGGTTCTCCGTTGACTTCTCCGCTATTAGCCATGATGGTTTTCACACCACTATCAATGGCTTTTTTAAATGGTGGGATAAAAAATTCAAAAAGCTTCTGTTGTGGAATTTCTGCAGGAGTCCTGTCCCATCCGGAGCGGGGGTCTGAATATCCCACAAAATGCTTTGCGCAGGCAGCCAGTTCGAAAGGCAACGTACTGTTACAATTCTGAGAACCATTGATAAATGCTGCGCCTAATTCACTGACGAGAAAAGGGTCCTCTCCGAATGTTTCGTAAAAGCGAGGCCAATATGGATTTCTTGCGAGGCCAAGAACCGGTGCGAAATTCCAGTTTATTCCCAAAACGGCTGTTTCTTTGGTTGTTATCTGAGCTGCTTTTTTCACAAGAGCCGTATCAAAACTACAACCAAGCAGGATATTATGCGGAAGTATTGTCCCCTCATCAATATAATTTGCGCCATGTATATGATCTATGCCTATGAGCAATGGGATACCCAGACGTGTTTTTTTAACGGCAATTTGCTGCATAAGGGTGTTAAATTCGACCCAGTCATTAGCAGAGCCTGTTCCGCTCAAAAATGAACCAACATGATACTTCCGGATAGCATCAACAAACATGGAGGTATCAAGACTCAATTCCTTATTTTTTCCAAGTGTGATTTTGCTGAAACAGATTTGGGTCATTTGTCCGACTTTCTCCTCAATGGTCATCTGATTCATTAAACTATCAATAAAATTGCCGGATTTACTTGTACTGATTGTTTGATTACAGGAATTAAATCCTGTCATTAGCAATGTTAGTATTGCTCCTATTCCCCTTTTAAAAATTATACCCATGAACAGTAAAGTGTAAAAAATATTAAAATTCTGCCATTTTCGTTATATGTTTGTCTGCTATTGTGTAAAGACAATTCAGACCAAAATTACAGAAAACAAGATGCTGTCTCATGTAAGTTTGTCCCAATAAAACAGGAAAAATTGACCAGGTGATAAAAAAGAGTCAGAAAATGTCTGTTTCAATGATAACTACTATTTTTTCCTGAAACGGATATTTTTCTTTCCTGTAGCTTTTATGAATATTTCATTGGCATCGAGTAATTTGTTTTCAAACCAGGGTTTTGTCAACTGGTATTCGCTTTCATCAATAAGTTTCAATGTAATATCATAGACAGAAGGATTGGATATTTGTATTTCAAAAGAATGAGGATCATCAGCAAGTATTTTTATGTCAACAAAATCAAATGCAAATACAAAATTTCTTTCAGGAATAACATAAACCCCTGGAATCTCAATATATGTTAACATCAGCGAAGTTTCACTAAAAGTAGAACCATACATAATTTCACCAATCCCCTCGAACCAGTCTGTCGTACTAACTCTTTCGGACATCCAGCCAATATCCATCCCTTCAATTGGCCTGTCAGGATGTGACATCATCTGTGGCATATGCCTGACAATATCTCTGAGCAGGTCCAGGTAAAAAATATGACCTGTTGCCCGGTATAGCCGCAAAAGGGCAACTCCTGAATGCGTGCAAATACCGGGAGCGCCATGTTTGTTTTGCGTATTCGCAAAAACAGTTCCGCGGGTCTTAATATGAAGTTTGCCCAATAGGCTGTCTTCCGGAAATTCATAATTGTATGACATCACCCAGCTTGAAAACTGGACAGCCATCTCTTCTGCCATATTCAACCATTGTTTATCCTGTGTCTGCTCATATAAAACACAGAATGATTCGAGCATGGCATAAGCCGATTCACTGTCAGGATTTTGAAGTGCATCTCCTACTCCACCAGTTGTAAAACCTTTCCTAACAAAGTTTTCATAAAAATAAGCAGCAGAAGCTTTTGCCACATCCAAATATTTTTTTTCATCAAAATAAACAGAAGCGTAAACCAGAGCTGCCGGAGCCAGGGCTGCACTTGTTGAGCCTCCGACGGTAATCTCTCCGGAGATACTGTCTGTGTAATTCCCAAATTGCCCCCATGTTTCCCAGACATGGACGAAAGTATCAGCAACTTTTTTTGTTCCTGAAACCCAGTTTATCTCCGGTTTTTTCCCGTTTTTCTCCATGAGCCAAAATTGCTTGATGATATAATACAGGGCATCAGCGCTTTTCCTGATAAGATGCCAGTTTTTTGTGTGAGCTTTTCTGATATCCCCGCCATACCAATATGTTTGGTTTTCATCTGACTCAGCACAATCGTAAAAAAAACCGGAAGGACTGATTCCACCTGAAAATAACCAGTCAAAATTTTTCAAAACACGATTTTTTGTATCCTGCTGTCCCTCAAAAAGAAGGGGATAAGTTGAGATCATGCCCCCTGTCCAGCCGATTTGCCAGTCCTGCAAAAATATCTCCCGCATACCCACGGCATAATACCCATGAGGTTCAACAAAGTTTTGCCTGTTAAATTTGCTCTCCTGGATGTAAAACAATGAGGAAACAGGAAAGACAACCGGAATATCTTCATATTTGACCATTACGTTTCTCAAATCAATTAATTGCTTAAACAGTTCCTGCACTGAAGTGGTTGGGTAAGTGTAAATCCTTACTTTCAATGAAATGGTTTCTCCTGATTTCACATCCAAAGGGGTATCATCAGAAGGGAATTGATTATCAGCGATATGGTATTTATATAATTCTCTCACCAAAGGCATTCCTACTGTGAAAATGGCCTGGCTTCTGTCCCTGTTTTCTATGATGTTATATCCGTAATCGCCATAATTGGTTGCCTGTTCAGTCAGTAGCCAGAAACTCCTTTTTTTCTCAGGATCAAAAAAACCAACAGCCGGAGTTGTCATGCTGCCTGAACGTTCCTGAATACTTGAAGGACCCTCGTGAATATTCAGTCGTGGAACATCTGAAATAATCAGTGGTTTGTTGGGACCAATGTCACGGGAATCTAACAACTTTGGGGAATATGCAATCTTTCTTGATTCAAAACGATTGCCATTATATACTGCTCCGGGCATTAAAACATAGTGATCTTCTGACCAGGCTGTCACATCAATATCAAGACAACAATTAATACTTTTTACCTGTCCGCTTATTAATTTAAAATCAACGATAATCTCAAAAAAACTATCCTGTAACTCTTTGATGTTGAATGCTATCTCCCATGCTCCGCCAAATGCGTTTAAGTTGATTTGATCAGTATCACTTCCGGGTCTGACCCGATATTGTTCTTTTATTTTGTTATAATAATCATAATCAAAGCGGTTTATTCTGAGGTGAGGTACACATTGATGTTTTTCCAGAAATTGCAGATGTTTACTTTCCATGGTTATTATTCTTTTTGTAAATATTTTCTGTATAACAAAAGAATCATTATTAATCCCGCCTTATGTGTATATCTGTTTCATTATGCAGTGACATTTGTTTCTTTTTGAACCGGGGTGTTTAAAATTACTCATAATAGTACTAAATTCGCATTAAACAACCGGAAAAAAATATAGATATTATGGAAATAAAAGAAGAAATACGGTATGCAAGTCATCCAGGGGATGCAAAAAATTATGATACGACAAGAATACGGGAAGAATTTCTTGTTAAAGAATTGTTCGTAAAGAATGAAGTTAATCTGACCTATTCATTTGAAGACAGGATGATCATTGGCGGTCTTATGCCGGTTGAAAATCTCCTTGAGTTAAAACCTATGGATATTCAAAAGGCAGAATTTTTTCTGCAGCGTCGCGAAATGGGCATCATCAATGTTGGAGAGACAGGTAAAATAATCGCGGATGAACAGGAATACACCCTGAATTACAAAGATGCCCTGTATATAGGCAAAGGAACAAAATCAATAAAATTCTTTAGTGAGGAACAGGATAAACCGGCAAAATTTTATATAAATTCAGCTCTAGCCCATACATCCTTTCCAAGCAAAAAAGTACCCCGAAAAAATGCTAATCCTGTTTATCTGGGTGACCAGGAGCATTCAAACAAAAGGGTGCTGAATCAGTATATTGTTCCCGGTATTGTTGATACCTGCCAGTTAATGCTTGGAATTACAAAGGTATATTCAGGAAACGTATGGAACACCATGCCTTGTCATTTACATCCATTAAGGATGGAGGCTTATTTTTATTTCGAAATAGATGAAGGACAAGCTGTGATGCACCTGATGGGCAGACCTGATGAGACACGACATATATGGGTGCATAACGAGCAGGCTGTCATATCGCCATCCTGGTCAATACATTCTGCCAGCGGAACAGTTAACTATTCATTCATATGGGGAATGTCAGGTTCTGACAGTGATATGGATGGTGTTAGCATACAGGAATTAATGTAATATATTCAAATACCGGCACATGGATAAAATACCTTTTGTTTACACAGAAGAAAACGATGGAACACCCGTTGATAAAAAGGAAACAGAAAATACAATCAGACTGATAGCTGACAGAATACTTAAGAACACGAGTTATCAATTCATTGACAGAAACACAAATGCTACATACCGGGAAACTGATAATATGCCCGTTGCTGATAACATCGTATTAGAAAGCGGATACAATGACTGGAAATACTGGAATGGCGTGATTCACCTGGCCATGATGCAAATCGGCCAAACATTCAGTGATCAGAAATACATTGATTACGTCAGAGAAAATTACAGATTTGCCTTTAAACATCTCGATTATTTCAGAAAGCTCTATGATGAAGAAATATACAATGCAAATTTTCACCAGTTTTTTCGTTTAGACAGACTCGATGACTTTGGAGCAATGGCTTCCGGCCTGCTTGAAGTTTTAAAGTATGAATCAAATCCGCAGTATACTGATTACATTGAAAAAGTTGCAAATTATATCCTCAAAAAACAGGACAGACTTGAGGACGGCATTTTTTGCCGGAATCGTTTCGGAAAAACAACGCTATGGGCTGATGATCTGTATATGAGTGTTCCGTTTCTTGCCAGGATGTGGAAAAAAACCGGGAATGAAACATTTCTTAGAGATGCAGTCAACCAGGTAAAGCTTTTTAACGAACACCTGTACAATGAAAAGAACGGTTTATTTTATCACTGCTGGTACAAAGAGCTTAACCAGCACGGTGTAGCTTTCTGGGGAAGGGCAAATGGCTGGGTCATCATGGGACAAACCGAATTAATGAATTTTTTACCGGATGATCATCCTGATCGCGAAATGCTTTCTGAGCTATTATTCAGCCAGATAGTTGGCATATCAAGATACCAGTCTGCCAATGGCCTCTGGCGTCAACTTCTTGATAAAACGGACTCTTTCCATGAAACGTCATCAACTGCAATGTTTGTATATGGCATAGCAAAAGCTGTGAATGAAGGCTGGATAGATGATATTTACTCATCCGTTGCCATAAATGGCTGGAAAAGGCTTGTCAAAAATGTGACCGGCAAAGGGGAATTATTGAATGTATCTACCGGATTTAATATCAGGCAGGATTTGCCTTATTATTATAACCGCCCTATAGAAAAAGGCGGGGACCATGGTGTTGGGGCACTTTTACTTGCAGGAACTGAAATCTATAAAATGAAAGAATATCGTAATTGCGTGTGGTGTTGAAACGTTTTGAGTACTTGGAATTATTGAGAATAAGATAATTGTATGATTTAGATTTATTCCTTTTACAATATAAAAAATAAACATGTTTGGACTGAGTATCGTTGATCTAATTATCATTTTCGTCTATCTCCTTATCATTCTTCTTATTGCCTTCAGGGCAATGAATCGCATCAGGAATTCCGAAGATTATTTTCTGGGGGGACGTAAGTTTAATAAACTCGTGCAGATTTTTTCAGCCTTCGGGCAGGCAACCTCAGCAGATACAGGCCCCTCAGTCTCTACGACAACAATGAAAAACGGAGCTGCAGGTATCTGGAGCGCTTTGATGATGCTTTTTGTGACCCCTGCTTATTGGTTTACCAGCGTATGGTACAGAAGACTTCGGGTTTTGACAATGGGTGATTATTTTGCAGAACGGTTCAATTCAAAACTCATGGGCGGGGTGTATTCGGTTTTTGGAAGCATAAGCATGACGATTTTACTTACAGCCGGCTACATCAGTATCACCAAAACAGTCATGGTGATGACGCCAAAAGACAAAGCAGATTTTACTCAGGAAGAAAAAATGGAATATCAAAATGCTACGCGACTGGATGAACTTGAAGCACTGGATTTTGCCAGTCTCACACCATCAGAAAAACAAGAAATGCAACACCTCAGAGCACAGCAACCACGAAAAAATTTCTCTCATATCGACAAAAATATCTTTATCTGGATTATAGCTGTTGTTGTGATTATCTATGCCATCATCGGTGGCCTGGAAGCAGCATTTTACAGCGATGTACTCCAGGGATTCTTTATACTCATCCTTTCAGTTCTCCTGCTACCTTTTGCCCTCAACAGAATTAATCTAACATATGGCAGTGAAGGAGTTATAGGCGCATTCAGAACCATTCATGAACAACTACCCCAGTCATTTTTCGAGATATTCGGCTCCCCGTATACCATGGATTTTACCTGGTATTATATTTTTGCCATCTCGCTGATTGCCATGTTCAATGTGATGGTTGGTCCTAATCAGCTTGTAGCCACAGGTTCGGCAAAAAATGAATATACCGCCCGGTATGGATTTACTTTCGGCACCTATCTTAAACGTTTTGCCATTGTTTTATGGGGCATCACAGCTCTGGCCATTACATTGCTTTTTGCAGGGACAATTGAGGACCCGGATTTGCTATTCGGATATGCAGCTTATCATCTGCTTGGTTCTCTCAATATCGGTCTGATAGGCCTGATGATTGCTTCACTGGTGGCAGCACTGATGTCAACGGCAGATATGATGATGCTCACAACAGCTGGTTTGCTTACTCATAATGTTTACAAACCTTTTGTGAAAAA
The DNA here is from genome assembly GCA_964629805.1 of uncultured Bacteroidales bacterium. Taxonomy (GTDB): domain Bacteria; phylum Bacteroidota; class Bacteroidia; order Bacteroidales; family CAZVTW01; genus CAZVTW01. The sequence goes on from CAZVTW010000002.1 coordinate 43,988, forward strand.
CAGGAGCGAAAAACATTATGTTACTGCCGGCCGTCTGCTCGGAGCTCTGGTTGTGATAGGTTCTGCACTCATGGTTATGAATATGGACAGCATACTCAATGCCCTAAAGGCAAACTGGGAATTTAATGTTATTATCGCTGCCGGTTTTTGGATGGGCATTTTATGGCGCCGTACCAACAGAAAAGCGGTATGGACATCAATCATTGCTACATTCATCATGTTTTACCTTATCCCAATCTTACTTCCGCTGGTATCACCTTCCTTGCGATATAATGAAAAATATTTGCAGCGGACAGAAGAACAAATCATTAAACGTGTTTACACAGCTCATCAAATGGACGTTGAGCAGCGCGAACATGATATTCGAAAATGGGAAGAAGCAAACAGAAATGGATTGGCAATTGGAAAAAAACCAAAACCCATAAAGGCTGGAGAGAAATTCACAAAAAAATATCAGCAACCTCAGCGTTCCGTCTTTTGGACACAAGATGTGGGCTTCGACGAAGACGGACGAATGTATGGTAAAGGAAACCTGAAAATGAGCCTTGTTTTTTACAATGCGCTTGGCTTTGACCTGACAAAAAACAAACATGCCCTGAATGAAACCATTAAAGTTCTGACAAAACTGGTTTTCCCATTCCTGATTGTTATTATTATCAGCCTGCTGACAAGGCATTCCAGCGGAGAAGAAATAATCCTTAATGATTTCTACGCCAAAATGCGGACACCTGTCACAGGAGACAAGGAAAAAGATGAGCGTGAATTACAATTGTCTATGGAGAATCCGAAAAGATTTGATTACAAACTCATGTTTCCGAAAACACAATGGCAAATCTGTAAATGGAACAAAGTAGACACTAATGGTTTTCTTGTTGCCCTTGGCATGGTTGCGGCTATTCTAGGGTTATTGTATTTCGCAGTGAATTTGGGAGGGTGAGTCTTGAATATGAAAAGGAGAAGGGTGAGAAGATGAAAAGAATGGAAGGGTACAACGGTCTATATGAATGTAACCGATATCTCACGTTGGCCAATCCACAACGGAAACAGCCTGTTGTATAAGTCGGAAGAAAAGCTTTCCCTATATATGGAAAGTTTTCTGTTAAACCGAAATGCATACTCATCAACTAATTAAGAAATTTGAAAAAGCGAAACAACTTCTTGAAACCAACATCCATCATCCATTTTTGAATACTGTAGCTATTAAACGAAGGTGCTGTCTAATAACGTCTTTTTCTTGAAAAGCTTTTCGAAGAGTTTTACGCAGAGAACCGCCAGGTAAGCGTTGAGTTACCCAGAGGCCTACTTCACGAAACTCTGCAACTTCTTTGCGAAACTTAGGAACTGTAATAAAATAAACGTTGCAAATTAAGTATAAATTTCTATATT
>CAZVTW010000003.1:0-41823 GCA_964629805.1 uncultured Bacteroidales bacterium
CTTCTGCTTTCATATCATTTCCTAAGCAAATATAATGCTAAAGTATTCTCCCCCCTCCAGAAATATCACCTGACCCCCAATTGCAGCATGGTATCTGTTCACAGATAGGGTGTCAGAAAGGGCATCCACAAGTTTTGGTATGTTTTTTCCACCCCCTGTCCACAATTGATTTATTTTGATGATTTTTTCAAGCGGAACCGGATAATCCCGCATGATTTCATACATCGTCATACCATATTTTTTCTCCATACTTGTTTGAACAGCTTCAGGAAACAACTCTATATCTTTTGTTTCCAGCATCCACCTTTGATGTACTTTTCTCATTTCAACCAAAACGTCCTGATATTCATGATTCCCTGCAAGATTGTTCATGCTGTGGGGATCCTCTTTTACATTGAAAAGTTCCTCCACTGGTTTTGTCTCCCTGAACCATTGCATTTGCTGTTCATTAAGCCCACCTTCATTTCGCAAGCTCAGGATATCTTCCATCATCCGGCATTTTTTGTTCCGGTATTCGGTAAAACCATACCATGGAAGCTCAGGATAATAATTGCGGATATACAAAAAGCTGTCACTCTGCACATACCGGGCCATATCCAGTGTCCCTGCCCTTCGGTCATATCTCCCAAACACATACTTTTGATCGGGTGCTTTAAATTTGCCCATAAATGCTTTGCCATGCATATTATGTGGGGTTTGTATGCCCACTAATGACAACATTGTGGGTCCAAGATCAATAAGGCTCACCATATTGTTTATCCTGGTACCGGCAAACTGTTTGTTTGGTAACCGGATAAACGTTGGTACCCGTGTTCCTGATTCATGTATTTCACGTTTTTGACGGGGCATTGGCCCACCATGATCGCTCCAGAATACAATAATGGTACTGTCAAGAAGCCCTCTGTTCAATTTCAGCCATATAATCACCAACAATACTATCCAGTTCAATAATATTACTGTAATTCCGGGCAATGTCCCTTCGTACTTTTTTGGTATCCGGATAATAAGGAGGTATTTTAACATTATCAGGGTCCACCCTCAATGGTTTATCCTGGTTGATATGGGATTCGTGTGTTTCATGTCTGTTGAAAACAGCAAAGAACGGACTTCCGGCAGGCTTGTTTTTCCAGTGAGCTGTTTTGGAAAGTTTATCCCAAAGACTGGCGTGGCTGGGTTCAGAAAAATTGTAATCAGTTTTGAAATTGTTTGTGCAATAATAGCCTGCTTCATCCAGATAAAGCGGAAAACATTTTATACTGTCAGGGAATTGTTTTCCACCAGTGCGCATATTGCTGCCCGATGTGCTGGTTGAATGCATCCCGGTTATGATTGAATGCCTGCTGGGGGCGCACTGGCCGGTTGTGGCAAAACAATTTTCAAATAATATGCCCTCATTTGCCAATCTTTCAAGATTTGGGGTTTTAATGGTTGAATCGCCATACATTTCAAGGTAAGGGCTGATGTCTTCTGTTGATATCCAAAGGATATTGGGCTTGATGTCAAACCGGATTTTTTGTAAATCGACAGGATTTTTTTCGTGCTGATTTTGGGAAGGTTGTTGACAACCCGAAAATCCAGCAATAAGCAAAAAACCAGATAAGCTTATATGTATTGTTTTGTTCATCATAGTGTAATAAATATGTATGAATTTGTTAGATTCAAAACTCATTGTTGATTTGTATTTTATCAACCCATTTCTTGTTTTTCGGTCAATTCTATTGGTTATGCCCTGCCGCTAGATGCCATCCCAACGATTTCCTTTTTACGGTTTTAACAAAAGCCTGAATATTTTCAGAGTTTACATTTGGGGGCATGCCCCCGCCACAAGATAAAATAATTTTTGATGTATCTTTTAATCCTGAAACCAGATCATCTGTAGATTGTATGACATCCTCCCGGGTACCAGCGGCCAAAACATCACGCGGTGGAATATTACCAAGCATAGCAACCTTGTTTTGAGTAAGGCTGATCATTTCATTCAGGTCTTCTTCAAAGCCCGGGTTGAAAAGGTTTATTCCAATTTCGGGCAAATACTTTAAAAAGTGAAGGCTTTTGGTGTCGCAATGAAGAAATTTGACCTTATCTGTTGCACCATACAACTCTTTCAGGTATGGTAAGGCAAACTCAATAAACAGATCTTCTGCAATAAAACCCAGGATGTCATCAAGCATCATAATCCCGTCAATTGTAGGTAACTGTTCTTTCTGCAATGTATGCCACGCTTTGAGGTAATCAGTTATCTTGCGCAAGAGCAAATGTGTTTCTTCCGGCGACATTAGTAACAGAGTAAGGAATTCGGTTGCACCCATGAGATAGGAAGCAATATTCAGTGGGCCACGGGAAACAGAAAAACGTATAGTGTGCCCTTCATCTTCAATTTTTTGTCTGTTAATTTTTAGCCTGTTCAATATAAATGGCCCCATACCATCCGTCTCAGGATTTGGGACTGCTAAATCGTGTATGTCTTCCGGTTTTTTTATGCATGCATGTGAATGTGGAAATTCATTCATAGGAAATGAGCTTCTTGAACCAAAAGCACTAGGTTCACTGCACATACCATATTCCGACCAAAAACCAGGTAAAAAGATAGCCTCGGGGAATGTGTTTACAGCATGAAGATTGGCTTTTAACCATAATTCATCATTCGAAAAATAATCCAATATAGATATCCCATACCAATTTGGCAGCCAGGGTGAATCAATAATGAAACCTACAGGCAAAGTACCTGAAGGTTTGCCATCTATTGTGTCAAGTAATGTCTTCCATTGTTCTGATGTCATAGCTTTAATCAGTTTTTTTTATTGGTGAATCGTCACACTCCAGATTTCCGGTAACATACATAATGCCATCTAAATAAAACTTCATGAGTTTACCATCTTCAAAACTCTGTGCGTTATGGGCCGGTGATGAGTAAAACACTTTTCCTTTGCCATATTTTTTTATCCAGGCAACATATTTGATCGTATCTTTTACTTCGTTTTTTAAGGAATGCAGTTTTGTTGCCTCCATGTACATTAATGGCCTGAAATTGTAATTGAAATAAGCCTTATTAAAAAAATAGGGTTCATCAATATGAAGGAATGACTTGCCTTTAAATGCTTTTACAAGAGGATGCGTGGCGTCAACCAATTTTACTTCAATTTTTTGTTGTGGAGGATGATAATCGAAACTTCCCCCCATCATATCACTCATAGCCTGTGAATTGTTCTGCATGACAATTGCACCATGAATTGCTACAATTCCTCCACCACCGGAAAAAAAATCCAGAAGGTTTTGCTCATATTCAGCAGCTCTTTTTTCTCTATCATCTTCAGGTATATCATTGCCCAGGGCATCCCAGAGTAAATCGCGCTTTTCCCGTTTAGAGCAGTTATTATTAAGAATAACTGCATCATATTGTTTCAGGCTGTCTTTATGAAATGACAAAATGCTTTTTGAGTGGACCACAGTAAAGGCACCGCTTTTTTCAGCAATAGCTTTTATAACCTCATCAGTATGAGGTATCACCCAGTGATAGTATCCTGTGTGCAAAGAGAATAATAGAACTCTTGGTTTTTTATCAGGTGCGTAGGAGGGCTTCCTTGGTGCCTTACTCCGGATTTTTTTTATCCATTTTTCATTTACATCAAACTTTTCCAGGTTTTGGGCATTCATAGTTGAAAAGCTTGTGATACTTAAAAAAAAACCTATAATGTATTTTGTCATAACCTTTTTATTTAAATTTTCTAATTACCCTTTTCCTTGGCCATTCGAAGAGCTTCAGTAGTGATATAATATTTCACAATCATATTTGGCACTTCCCATTCAGGCATTTTTTGATCTTTCAGAAATTTCAGGAACTTTTCCGTAACCTGTCCGAAATGCGCCTCGTGTCCAACTTTGTATTTAGCTGGGATGTTTACTTTCCACTTACCACTGCTAATTTTATCAATAGTTAAACCCTCAAATTTTTTCTGAAGTGTTTTATTTACAGCTTCATTGACAGCCTTTGAAATATCTTCATTTCCAACAGATTCGATATAAAGTACTGGTTTAAAGTCCTCTTTTTCTCCCTGTCTAATTATCAAATTTGCTTTGCTGCCCCGCATAATGGAATAATGCGTATCGCCTGTTCCTTCAGGTGCCTGAAAATTCCATATGACCGATACCTTAGCATGTACTCCATTTATTTTATAAACAAACTCCCCGTTACAATAAACGTGTAATGTGTCGTTGACGATATCTTTTTGTAAATATTCCGGGAATTGTGCCATACCAGTAGTTTTCCCGAACATTTCCGAATTCATCCTGGTTGGCCATCTTCTTGCTTTAAGCATGGCAACATTTTTCCGATCAATTATTTGTCCTGGGAAGCATTCCCACTGTATAAGGTCAACCAGGTGGGTGGATACATCAACAATACCATCGCCTTCCTGCTCTACATCATAGAACCACGGAGGCCTTATCAATGGCTTGCCGGAAACGTACTTAAAAAAGTGGTGAACGCTTTCTTTTGTTATTGCAGGCTCCTCCGGGGACCCTTTCTCCAGTTCACCAAAAACTTCAGGAATTTGAGCCAGTTCTTTCTGTAGCACTGTGGTAACCTCATATCTTTCGGTCATCACATCATACAAGAGCACATTGTTCTTTTTGGCTACCGCAAAAGCTTGTTCCAGCATAGGAAACTCGTCGGGTGTGATCACCATTGGTTTATCAGCCAACACATGAATGCCGTTTTTAACTGCCTCAAGAATAAATTCTGTTTTTTTTGCATTATTACCTGCCACAACCATTACATTACCGGGTTGCTCAGTAATCATCCTGTTAAAAAAATCGTCTCCGGTATAAACTTTCGTCTCCCATTTTGTTGGGTCTTTTTCCCTGTTGTTGAAACTATTGATACGATCCAAATGCAATCTTACATCAGGACCTTCAGGGGCATACACAAATACCTTTGGAGATACCTCGGGGTACATGACCTTTTGTACCAGAGCAGCATGAAAATGGCCCGGATCAACAGTCATCAGTTTTGCCACATACCGGCCTGAATTGTTCATATCTTTTTGTTTTTCATTCATTGAGTTATACCCAAAAGTTACACTGGCTAAAACACCCAGGAAAATAATTATCTTATCTAATTTGATATTCATTTCTTTAAATTTTAATATAATCAGTGCCATAAGGTTTTCTTTGTGGGCGGCTTAACATTTCATTCGCCTCCGGGCTGTTCGTAAACCTTTCTTTTTGGGGATCCCAATTCAGTTTTTTGCCTATTTTCATAGCAATATGGCTTACAAGGCAAACTGAACACGCCCTGTGCCCAATTTCAACAGGAGAAATGGGTGGTTTGCGGGTTTTAATACTATTAAGCCAGTCTCCATGCTGTTCATCACTTACCTGAAGTTTTATTTCGTTTTCTTTAATTTCTGAATCCAGGATTTTGGGATCGCTGGCATCCAAAGCTTTTTTGCTGGCATCTTGCGATACCGGGTCACTGGCTGTTGCAGCATAATTGCCCCTTGAAACAAAAATCCATCCTTCAGTTCCCTCGTACCTGATACCATTAGGATACCCACCACTGGTAAACTGGGTAATTCCGTTTTCATATTCAGCTTTTACCATAAAATCACCATGTACATTCCATAAGCCCGATTTAGGAAATTGTGCTACAGCTTCAACAGAAACCGGGCCGGTGAGTTCAGTATCCATTCCCCAGGCTGCTGAGTCGTAGTGATGTTGCCCCCATCCGGTTATCATTCCGGAGCCATAGTTTTCTATACGGAGCCAGCCAGGCCTTGAATAATCATTTTGAGGGTGAACGCCTATCTCTGTATATGGAACCTCCGGGGTTGAACCCAGCCACATATCAAAATTCAGGTTTTCTGGGATTTCCATCTCTGGTGCTTCCGGCCCTGAAGGATCACCCGGTAATCCGATTTTAACGGTATGGATTTTTCCAATCCTGCCATTCCGCACCAGCTCTGCTGCAATCCTGAATTGTGCAGATGAGCGTTGCTGGGTCCCTACCTGCAGGATTACATTATACTTCTTTACAGCATCACAAAGCTGGCGCCCTTCTTTTATGGTTAATGAATTTGGTTTTTGAAGATAAATATCTTTTCCGGCAATAGCAGCTTCTATGGCTGGTTGGGCATGCCAGTGGTCGGGTGTTGAAATAATGACAGCATCAATATTTTTATTGGCAAGCATGTCCTGGTAATTTTCGTACATTTTTGCGTCAATATATCCCTGACTGTATTTGTTTGCATAAAAGTCGTCCACCAGTTTTTTGCCATCAGCCAAGCGCTTGCTGTCCACATCGCAAACTGCTATTAACCTTGCCTGGTCATATTTCATGGTTTCAGCCATATCATGGCTCCTGGCAATCCTACCACAGCCTATTTGTCCTATTTGTATTTTATTACTTGGGGCATTTTTTCCAAAAACAGATGAAGGGACGATAGTTGGAACAATCACTGCACCAGCAGTTGTACCAGCCACTTTCTTTATAAAATTTCTTCTTTTCATAATTAAAATTTAAATGTGTTATTTAAACGTGATGCTTGGAGGGTGGGCATAAAACTGCCATATTTGTTCAGCAGTTTCAGGATTCATACTCCCATCGTATACCACCATCATATATTTTTGCACATAGGTTTTACCTGTTTCTATAAACCAGGATTTGTGCCTGATAGGACAAAACTGAAAAAACAGGTCCCCCCTGCCATTGTTTGCATTTTCAGGCCATACCCGCATAGGCTCGGGATGGGCACGATTTCCAGGGTGACTAAAAAAAACAATCCCACTGCGATCACTATTTTCAAAATCCCCTTCCGCAATACACCATCGGGCATGAGAAGCATCAGCATCTTTTCTTGCTTTACCTTCCGATGTTAAAACCCTGCTGTTTTTATTTGTCCATTGTTCTGTAGCCCTGTATCCAATACCACCTCCATACCTGTATTTTGCCAATTCAATGACTGTGTCAATGGCATTATTTAACTGAATATTGAACATCATAAGCCAGCACTTTTTGCCATCAATGAGTACCGGAAAATTTTTAACGGACCAGGTTTCGTTCATTATCACACGATCAGCTCCTTTGGCACCATAATCAACATGTTCCTGGCACAACCTTATGCCGCAGAACAATTCACCTTCTGTTGTTGATTGCAATCCGGCATAACGCACTGTTCCCTGACCTTTTACCAGGTTCCAAAGATCCATTTCCCTGCTTTTGATTTTAATCTTTGTCCAGGGGTTCCAAATGCCATAGTGGTGATAATGATCCTCAGGTTGAATTCGGGTTAATATGTTTCCTTTTGGTGAATATAATGGATGGATAAAACCGCTTTTCCCGTAAAGGGGATTGATGCCCGGAGGGGAAGTCATAAACCCTGAATGATAATTAAATACCGGATTTACCCCTTCCATAATCCTGATGTTTTTAGCATCTTTTAAAACAATATTATTATTATTATTATTATTATTATTATTATTTAAGCCTTTTGTTATCTCGATTTTAAATTTGATGGTAGATTTTGCAGGTAGAATTTTATCAGGAAGTATCCAAACATAATTATTATCATATCCTGTTTCAAGTTGACATGTTAATGGTACTATTTTTTTGTTTTCAATTCTATAGACATTGACCTGAATTGAATCCCTGTTCATGTTCACATTATCTATTTGAACTTTGAAAGGCAGGGCAAGAAAAGTTTTCTCTTTTGTTTCAAGGGTAAAATATATTTCCTGGCAATTTGATTTAATGCAAGGAAATAACAGCAACAAAATTAAAAAAAACAATTTATTCATCATAAAAAGAGTTTTTTAACAAATATAGGTTTATTATTAGCATGAATCAAGTACAATTTTTTAAATATATGATATTGTTTTTAGATTTTATGTATTTTTGAATATGGCAATAATGCATGAACAAATACATTTTCCTGCTGGTTCGTCAATTATTTTACGACGAAAACATGCGGCACACTTTACTTTCCCTTATCATTACCATGGTGTTTATGAATTGGTTTATGTTATTGAAGGTTATGGCACAAGGTACATGGGGGATAACATTGAAGCTTTTAGTTCAGGCGACATGGTGCTTGTTGGGCCTAACCTGCCACATTGTTGGGAAAGTGATAAAAAATTCTATACCAATGATCCTAACCTTATTGTTCGTGCTATAATTTTGCAATTACCCGGAAATTTTTTTGACAACCATTTTACTAAATATCCAGAATTCAATGGAATAATGTCAATTATTCATCATGCTGAACGTGGTTTAAGGATAGAAAACACTGCCCGTGACATGGTGGCTAAACGTCTTGAGGATATGTTTCAGCTCAATAATTTCCAGCGCATTATAGAATTATTATCGGTATTGAATTATATTTCAGAACAAAAACATTACAGGATACTTGCGGGTACGAGTTTTAATACTGTTAATAATCAGAATAGTTCTGGGAAGCTCAATAAGGTTATTGATTATATTTACAAAAATTATAACAAATCAATAAGACTTGAAGAAATTGCCGGAATTGCTGATCTATCAACCTCCGGGTTTTGTGTATGGTTTAAAAAAAACACCAGTAAACGTTTTTCAGATTATCTGAATGAGATTCGTGTAGCACATTGTTGCAGTATGCTTAAAGATAAATCTGATATTTTTACTATTGCACAAATAGGTTATGATTCGGGTTTTGAAAACCTGTCAAATTTCAACCGTATTTTTAAAAGGGTGACAGGTCTGACTCCGAGTGAATATAAAAACAGGTTCAGGAATCCGGGGGTGATGCTTTAGTAAAAAGGGAAATACTTACAATGTATTTATTACAAATATCAATGTATACATCCGATATTTGGGGGGCTTAGTGCTTTAATATGAAGGCATAACCTGGGTATTTATCGTGAGAATTTTGATGTTTAAGTGTTAAAATGCACTAACAGCCCACCACGAAAATGGTTTTCTTATTCACTTTTTCTTTCCTTCTGAATATTTTCTCATCCCAGCCAACCTCAGGCCTGCGGTCGAATACAAGCAACCAGCCTTCTGTCAGGTTCAGAGTATCGAGGTAATCTGAGAGTTGTTGTAATCCTTCGGCTATGGTTTTTTCGTTGTAGCGCAGTTTAAGTTCAATGGCATAGCGGTTGCCATGGTAATGCACGCAGAGGTCCATGCGTCTGCGTCCGGTTGCATATTCACGGTCAATTGTTCCTCCACCATTGATGACCCTTTGCAGAAAAGCTTGCATAATAAGGTGGGGCGCTGCCTCTTTGTACTGGTATTTCTCTATCCAGATATCGCTGTTTTCGCGCCAGAATTCCTGAAAGGCAGTCATAAGGCCATTCATATCAAGGTTTTTACCATCGGCCCATTTGCTTTCTACACTTGAATAAAGAGCATATTGGTTGTCATAAGTCAACGTTCTGATAATGACTTCTGCATACATGGGGTTAGCAGGTTTTAATCGGTTGCCTTCATCTTTTAGTATTCCCAGGTCAAGGCAATATTGCACATCATCAGACACCATGGAAATTTCCATTTCATTTCCACGGATGACCGGTTCAACCACACGGCGCACCCTTTCTTCCTTCAACCTTTCCAGTAAACTATCCAGATGGGTATCCCTGCGCATCATGATGGTCTGGGCAGCTTCGTCAATGTGTTCAGGCGTAATAGTAATTGAAAAATCATTGTTCAACTGTTCCATTACCACTTCACGCATCAGGGCGTTGGTAAGCCAGGGTTGTCCCTGAGAATAATAAAACACCTTGTCAACAGCGGCGGGTTCTACCTTTTGCCCCGTTTGCCCAACATGTTGCTGAATAAGTTTCCGTACTTCTTTTAAGGTGAAATTTACTATTGTCAGGCTTTTTGTAACGATGTTTAAAGGACTTGCTGACTTCAGGGTGTCACTATTATTCCTTATTTTTGCTTTGTAATCTCTGATGTTACGCATGCCGACCAGAGCAATAGAGTGGGCAAATGGAATATCACTTCTGTTTACAAACTCGTTTCTGAGTTGCCGAAGAAAATTAATCAGAGTTCCATTTTGTAGACAATCTACTTCATCAAAAAAAAGGATAAGAGGTTTGTCCAATTCTTTTGAAAACCTGGCAATCATCATGGTTAGTAAAGAGGTGTAACCAATTTTTTCAGGAATATCATCAAATACCTTTTTAGCTGCAGTGTCCTCAAAATACAGGCGGAATTTTATCTGATCAATAATCAAAGGGATTGCTTTTTCAGGTTCATTTATTCCCTGCAAAGCCTCCAGGCTGCAATAGAGTGCATAATAATCGCCTTTTTTATTGATTTCTTCAGTTAAAGTCCTAATCAGTGTTGTTTTTCCCGATTGCCTGGCTGCATGGATTACAAAATACTGTTCCTCATCTATCAGTGGCATCACGTAAGGATTGCGCTCAATTGGTGAAATCATGTAGTGCTTTTGACTATTACACGGCCCTGCTATGTTGAAATATTTTCGCATAAAACAAAGATAGTAAAAAGCATTGAAGATTATATAGTAAAATAGAATTACCGATTTCTTATGCCTGTTGAATTCTTAGCGCCTTTCTGCTTTTGTAGTGGTCCCTGCGGCCCATATATGGGAAAGTGATACAGGACGAAATATGTTTGTTCCGCTCATGGTGAACCGGTATAAATTAATACGCACTTTCCGGAATATGAAAAACTTATTTTACTCAATCCTGCAGCAGTTTCAAAAACTTCAAAGAATATATCTCTACCTTGTTGGTCAACAATTTGAAGGTTGTTTTTATTATTCAAATTTTCCAGGTAAAGAATACAATTTCCGGTGGTGTTTAGATAATACTGTATTGTATCATTGGATAATTTCACCTGGTTTAATACTGCAGACGAATGATTTAGCCGAAATTGATTATTATCTGCTTCTGCTAATTCAATCTCTATTTTATTGGTCGATTCAGTTAATAAAACTTCAGGAATCTGCAGCGAAAATTTGACAGGTTCACCATTTACCTTAATACTGCTTATGTTACCTTTCCCTTGAAAGAAAAGATCAATTGTTTTATCCTTGTACTGGTATTTTTGATAATGCTCGACAAGTTGCGATGGCTGGATGGCCAAGCCATAAGGTAAACGGTGGATTGCCAGGTTGCCCATGGCGCCAAACCATGCCCCCATTGTAAACATTTGCGGACGGATTTGATGGCCGTGCCCTGGGGGATAATATCCGCTCATCTCAACCATAGAACCGGCCAAAGGAAGGTTCTCCCATGGAACGTAACATTCCTTTGCCGCATAATCAATGGCCCATTTTACATCTTTTTGACTGACCTGAGACATATTAAGCGAACCCAGTATGGAGAAATAGGCAGCCAGAAAGTAATGATCTTTTTTCTCAAGCAAATCCTCAAACAGATTGTTTCTGTATTTATAAATATCCACATAATCGGGATAAAATGGCGGACAGGTTAATGCCCAGATATAATCGGTTTTATCCATGCCATACTCCTCTGAAATGATTTCTTCACCATCGATGCTATAAACCTTTCCGTAAAGAGGAAGCCGTTTTGCATCGAACAGAAACCTCATGTTTTCAGCTAAGCTTTGTGCTTTTTCACCATATTCATTTGCAAGTCCGGCATTACTGCTCATCGATTCCAGCATACAATATACACTGTAGTTCAACAGGTTGATATAGATATCATATGTTTTTTCAATTTTTTCTCCTTTGTACGGAGGTGCATCCCAACCATATACCGGTTTTCCTACGGCATTGTCCCATCCAAAATCGCGGCTGTTATACAGTGGAGTCTCACAATAAAACCGACGGTAGAACAAGCCTTTTTCTTCATCATAACAATAGCGTTCCAGCCAGTCCATGGCATCGCGTAAAAGCTCAAGGTTTTCTCCGGTTACAAATTCATCATTGCCCGATTGCGTCCAATGGGTAAAGGCAGACCAAATGGCATAAAAAGCGCCATCTTCCTGCCACTTGGTAATTTTTCCGTTTACCAGTTGGCCAAAAAACCTTCCCCCCGGCCCTTCGTCATCAATTTCAGTTGGGTTTTCCATTTGAAACTCCAACCAGTTTTCCAGCGGATACATCCAACCGGAATACCCAATCCACGGACATGCCAGTCCACCTTCGCGCACCCAAATCAGGTAATAAATACGTTTTATAGAGGCGTGCAACGCGCCGGATAAATCCTGTGATGAGACCCAAATACGTTTATTGAAATCGATCATTTTCTGTAAACTGTCCCAATTCTGCAGTTCGATTTTACCATTCTCAACAATTTGGTCCGTCCGTTCGTTTGTTTTTGCCAGCAATTCTTTGGGTTTCTCATCAGCCATATCCATCACCATCTGTTCCACGTCCTCAGAAGTTAGTTCGGACCCTACAAATAAGGGATTGTTGGCCGTTAACTTCGCACGGGCATAGGTACTTCTTCCCCGGTCAGTTTGTAACTGGTGTTGAAATTCACCACCAATTATTTTGGCAACGAAACTAAAGTCCAGCCCCCTGTCGGGATGGGTCATATGAAAGATATCGGAAGTACGTTTTCTTATTGCATCCTGTTTATCCGATTTGAAATCAACCCATTCATCATTTTCAAACCACAGCATCACAACAGGTTTATCAAAAACCGTTGCAATATGCAGTTTCGTTTCACTAAAATGAATAATGCTGTGCCATGGGTCATAATCTACTTTCTTATAATCATTTACACTTAATCGTGGGAAGGATATTTTATCAAATACACGGGTATGATCATCGCGGTTTGAAAAATTACGGATCCAATAATCATTGTCTTTTCCGGCCTGTGGGGAAATCCAAAGTTCAAGTTGTTGTTTTGTAATATTATATTCAATCCGCATCCCGGCAGGGTTATGCATAAGCACCTGAATATCGGGATGCTCAATATTGGCGTTGGTGGGGGTGTTTTCTTCGAAATCATCTGTTTGCTTATGTTTGCATCCGCTGCAAATGGTTAACATTGCAATAACAATTAGAAAAACTGAAAAATCTTTGAACTTCATAGGTATATTTTTAAATGTTGAAATTTCTTGTTACATCAACAAGTGCCCGAATATTTTCCTCCGGGGCAGAAGACGGTATTGCACAGCCTGCATTCATAATAAAGCGTGGGGAATCTTTATACAGTTCAAGCAGTTTGGTTGCTTTTTGTCTGACCATTTCCGGGGTTCCGTTTGCCATAATGCCAGAGGGGTCTATATTCCCGCTAAAAGTTATCTTGTCGTGGTATTTTTCATGAATTTGCCGGATATCCGTTTTAAAGTCCAGTTCAACCGCATCAAGGCCTGTTTTTGGCATTTCATCCAGTATCAATTCCGTATTACCGCAAATATGAAGCATGTAAGGCAGTCCCAGTTCATGCGAGTACGATACTATTTCTTTCTCATAAGGCAAGGCAAATTCAATGTATTGTTCAGGCGATATCATTTCAGGGCCTGCCGGGCTGTCGCCGTTTGAAATCATGTGTGCTCCTGCATCTGCTAGTAATTTAATAAAATCTTTTACTACAATGGTACAGAATTTAAGGAGCTGATGGCATTTTTCGGGTTGCATAATGAGGTCCATCATCCATTCTGCCGGCGATCGCATCATACTGGCCAGCGAAAATGAGGCCTGATCGGCATTGCCCCGAAGGTAGATTTCATCACCAAAATAGTTGTGCAATATTTTTAAACCTTCAACAGCCACCTGTACACGTTCATTTTTGGAGATATCAGGAATTTCCAAATCTGAAATTGCCTCTAAAGTTTGCAGGTTATGGGTTGCTACCCTTGCAGGTTCATTTTCAGGAAAGTCTACTTCTACACCAACAGCAGAAGCCAGCACTGCCGTATCAATGTCCCATAAAATGCCGTCTAACCCATATTTTTCTACGGCCTGTATATGTGTTTTTGCAGCAATTTCTGCATTGGTACAGTATTGCTTCATCGTGAACCCTGCATCTTTTGCTGCATACATAAAATTATGGAGAATTATGCCCCTTTTATCCGGCCATTCGCCTTTCAGGGAGGTTACTATTCGTTGATATCCATTCATAGTTCAAAAATTACAAAATATTTACCAAAATTTTTCAATTTCTTCCAGGGTTTTTCCCTTTGTTTCGGGCAATATTTTAATGGCAAAATAAAGTGCCGGTACAGAACATATTGCAAAAGCCCAAAATGTACCGGATGGTTTTAATGTTTCCAACATCCAGGGTACAAGCTGTGCAACAATGGCTGTGGCAATCCAGTTTGCAAAAGCAGCCACCGACATGGCAGTGCCCCTGATTTTATTGGGATAAATTTCAGAAATGACTGTCCAGAAAACAGGGCCGTAAGAGGCAGCAAATGCAGCCGTGTATAATAAAATAAACACAGGTAGCATAATACTCTGCGTATTTCCGGTAAAAAATAGCAGGCCAATAGAAAAATGACAAATGAGGGACAAGCCTGCCCCCATAATCGTTAATTTTTTTCGGCCAAAACGGTCTATAAATACAATGGCTATCAATGTAAATGCAACATTGATGATGCCAATCAACATTTGACCGCTGTATGCTGAACTCATGCCCATTTCAGTCATATTTAAGATTTTGGCCCCATAATATATCACTGCTGTAATACCGCTGAATTGAACCAAAAAAGCGAATACAATTCCAATCAAAATAGGCTTTTTGTATTGCATCAGGCCTTTTATTGAGACACTTTCTTTTGGTCCGGATTCACCAACTTCCGCTGCTTCTCTTTCCGCTTCCTGCTCTGATCTTATTTTGTGCAATATACCTTTTGCCCGTTTGGCCAACCCTTTTTTCATCAACCAACGGGGACTTTCAGGAATGATGAATAACAATATAAGAAAAAGCAGCGCCGGTATTAACCCTACGCCAAACATCGAACGCCAAACCTCTGTTTTACAAACCTTCACTAGAAATTCATTGCTAAAGTTTATTTGGTCGTTACCGGAGACATTTAACAGGTATAGATTTGATATGTAGATGCTTAAAATGCCAATTGTAATAGCCATTTGATACAGAGAAACCATTTTTCCACGGATTTTTGCCGGCGATATTTCTGATAAATACATTGGTGAAATGATGGAGGCAATTCCAATTCCCAGGCCACCAATAAACCGGTATATAATCAGTTGGGCTTCAGATTTGGCAAGCATGCAACCCAGTGCAGTAATAAAAAATAAAACTGAAGAAAGAATAAGTACTTTCTTGCGGCCAATTTTATCGCTCATATACCCGGCTATGGCCACCCCGCTGATACTCCCAACCAAAGCAGAACTCACAAACCAACCTTCTGCTACTGTGCTCATAGCAAATTGTTTCTTGACAAAAAGTAAGGTCCCGGAGACTACGGCTGTATCAAATCCAAATAAAAAACCCCCGAGAGCAGCAACAAATCCAATAAGAGCGAAAAATAATTTTTTATTCATGTGAGCAAATGTATTACAAAATAAGTGGTTATTAAAAAATACTTCAAGAATACACCATAAACCTGTAATTGTCTACCAAAAATTTTTCAAAAGCTGATATTATTTTATCTTTACCAATTATTTTTTTGTAGTTATCCGGAAAATATAAGTTTGCAATCTGTTCATATGAAAAGTGTAATATCAATAAATAAGGATTCGTATGATTCAGCCATATTGGTCAAGCATGATGTAGCTCCTTTTATTGATTATCCCTTGCATTTTCATCCTGAATATGAGCTGGTTTTAATTGAAAAAGGTTTTGGGAAGCGTATCGTTGGTAACCATATTGATGATTTCGATGATGGGGATCTCGTTTTTTTGTCGCCCAACCTGCCCCATATCTGGAAATGTGATGATCAGTTTTATGATGCCCATTCAAACTTAACAACCTCTTGTTTTGTTGTCCATTTTCGTCCTGATTCATTTGGAACCTCATTTTTTGACAAACCGGATTTTGCAGATATCAACCAATTGTTTGTCCAGGGGAATTACGGGGTCTTGTTAAAAGGGAAATTGAAAAGGGACATAACCCGGAACATAAAGAAATTGTATCACATAAAAGGTACGAGAAGGATTATATTATTTTTGGATATTTTATTCCAAATTTATGAATCAGAAGAAAAGGAGCTGCTTTCATCTCCATTTTTTGAAAATCCTCTGCCTAAATTAGATAATAACCGTATATTGAAGATATATGATTATATATTAGAAAACTTTAGAAGTAAACTGAATTTAACAGACCTAGCAACCCGGATGCAAATGACCCCTACATCATTATGCCGGTATTTTAAGCAAAAAATCGGCAAGTCATTCATTGAAATGGTTAATGAAACACGTGTGAAGTATGCCTGTAGCCTGCTTAAAAATACAGATCAAACGATAATAAATATTTGCTATTCCTCAGGGTTTAACAACCTTTCAAATTTTAACCGCCAATTTCGGCAAATTACGGGAGAAAACCCTACGAATTACAGGGAGGGGTTAAATGGTGGCTAAATGAATGTCCATCTTTTTATCCGGTTGGATATCATGATAAGGATAAGCAAAATGCCACTGTGCAGAATCGTTTATACGTTCCAATGATTGCCATGGAGACATTAGTTCATAAGATATTTTGTGTTCATACTATTTAATTCATTTGGAAAAGTACTATTCTATAACTTGTAATATGCCCACCAGGGGTAAACCTTTCAGCTCTTCCGGCCTGATATACACAATCCATTGATTTTTATATGTTTTTGAGCCTTGTTCATGCAATTCGCCTGTCAGGCAATTCATTAGCGACCATCTTACGTTTTTTCCTATCAAATGATGGGCTTCCCCTGCAACTCTGTTTAGCCCGTTTGGCATGTAAAAAAGATATACTGAATCTTTGTCTGTTAATGAAAAGGTAGATTGATCCATTATGATGGGCTCCAGCTCATTGAAATTGAATTTTTCAAAAAGCTCGCTCAAGGGGATGAAATATTCCCATTTTGGCTGTTTTTCAGTTGGCAACATCCCAAAAGGATCGTAGATTATTTCATTCCATCCGGCATGTTGCCAATAATAGTTGGCATAACAACCTGCGAAGATACATTGATATGTCCTGTCCAGGGAAACAACCGGGTCGCTGTATGTACCTTTGTAATTCTCATGAAGGCTTTTCTCATACCCACCGTGTTCAATATTCAATACTGGTTTTGTGGGGTACATTTCTTTTGCCTCTATCATAATATTGTATAGGTTGGGTGAATGGTTTTGCAGGGAAATGAAATCAACTTTCGAAGGAAATGCTTTGCAATAATTATAGTCGTGAACAGTGACCAATCGCCCAAAAGCATCTAATTTGCGCAGCCTTCTTATCCTATCAGTTACATAGTCCATATCATCGCGGCCATAAAGCAGTGCTTCTTTTGAAATATTCCAAATAATGTTTGGATATGCCTGATAGCGTTTCACAACATAGTCAAAGTACATGTTGTCTGCAAGTGATCCCGGCTCAGGCCAGTTTACCTTTTTGTTCCAAACATAGATCATCAGGTGCGAAATGATTTGCTCTTCGTTCAGGTATCCAACAACCCTGTCAAAATGCTTAAAGAAATCAATGTTTAATGCCGAATAGTCTGGTTTTTCATTTGTGCCTAAAAATGGAAATGTTTTGGGTTTAGAGAAGTCCGTGCCCGGTAGGAAGTCCGGTTTTTTCCAGCTTACATCATAAGCAAACACGTTCATAATGATTTGATTGAAACCGTTCTGCTTAATGGCCCTGACAAGCATTTTTGTTTTCGGGATATCCTTTTTATTATCATGATCCAGCGCAAACAACCAGTCGGCCTCGAAAGGAAGTGCGAAATATGGCGTGCCATCTTCATAAGAAAACCCTTGCTTGTTTGTAGGTGAAATGGTAACTGCCCCGTGCTGTTTGATTTTGTTTTTAGGTTGAACAGAAATGCTGCCTGTTTTATTTGCTAAATCGAATATATTTGAATAGGTAATGTATGTCCATTTACCTGTTTCCAGCAAAGATACTCTTAATAAATATTCCTGTTCTCCATTATAAAATCCGGGAACCTTCAACGTTTTCCCTCCTTCATGCATAAATACTGCTCCAAAAACCTGGTCGAAAGGTTTTTCAGGTATTTCATTTGTCGAAAATTTTAATTCTTTGACTTGCCATTGTTGCATTATGAGTTTTTCCTGAGCACGAATATTTGCAATTCCCAGGAATAATAGAAAGACAAATATTTGCCACTTTGTAACACGTTGATGATCCTTTTCCATTTGAACTATTTTTTTATTCATGTTTTGGTGATTTTTTGGATTGATTTGATGTATTTCAATTTATGTTGTATGTTTTAACAAGATATACTTTACCAATTAAACCAGAAGGCACAAGCTCCCAGTTTGAAGCATCAAAAGGTTTGTACGTGATATCAACAAAATTTATGTCATAAAACTTTTTCCATTCAGGACGAATGCTGTCTACTTTTATCATGCGGTTGGCACTTAAATTTTGCGCAACAATCTCAATTGTATTTTCTTTTTTTAATACCCCCGAAGACAGATTTATCATAAAGGGCAGGCACCAGATTGTGCCCATATACTGCCCGTTTATTATAATTGCGGCTGTTTCATGTATGTCATCGAAAACCAGTTTATATCGTGATGGTGATTTAGAGTTATATTCAGGCAATTGAAAAGTAGTCGTGTATTTTGCTTTGCCACAAAAGTATTTTAGGTTTTCATCACCCCATTCTGTCCATGAGGTTAATTCTGTTATTTGGTAATTTTCTTTTAAACCTTCAATATTGCCGGAAATAAATTTCACATCCCACTGATTAGGTAATAGAATGGAATCAATATTCTTTTTTGCCTGCCATTTGTCAATATTTGGGTTTTCATTATGTGTTTGGAGAAAGCATGATTTACCCGGTGCAAGTTGCAGGAAAAACTTATGGTTTGTTTCAAACATGCCAGATTGTCCTGAAAGTGGATAGGACAGCTCAATATAGTTATAATCGGCGGTTAGATATATACTGTCTTCATAAAATTTGTTTCCAGGATTGCTGATAAAATATAATGTCCCTTTATGGTTTGTCTTCCGTATAAAATCAAGACCTGCCTGTTTAATCATTTCATTTTGTATTCCGGCTTCTTTTAAACTACTTAGCACATTTGTTGTAATGGCCACATTTTTGTATGTATGCAAAGCGTTTGTCTGTTTCCTTAATGATGTATCTTTGTTTATGTAAGTCATTAAACCAGCTTGCGTTTCGCAGATTGCATCTTCAAAAACAATTTTTGCACCAATTTTGGCCAATTCTGCCAAATTTTGAAGTGATTCCTTGGTGATATAGTTTATTTTGGGTACCACAATTATGTCGTAAAGATTTTTTGACGGGCTAAGTAATTGTCCCTTATTATTTACATGCAGTAAATCCAGTTGTTTTTCAGACACATAGTCAAACGCATAGCCATTCTCCCAAAGTTTTAGCGCGCATTTGCCCAATCCCGAATTGCTAAACCACTTTTTATAGCCATGAATATCAAAACGCAACAGGATTTGTTTATCTTCTTGCATCCAAAAGTCATTTGCCGGGAAATAGAGTAATATATTATTGTCAGGTTTTGATTGTTGCAACTTTTGCTGGCATTTAGCAATATACTCATTCAGCATTGGGAGCTCATTCCAAAAATGTGATGATTGTCCAAAATTTGTTGATGCATAAAACAACCAGCCGGGGTATTCTTCTTCCATTGGCGAATAGGTTATTCCATGATAAAAAATATGATTGATGCCCGAAATAAACAGTTCATCAATCTGTGGCTTTATGCTTTTTAGGGAAACTTTAAAATGATTGCCCAACCAGGTTGCTGATTCCGCACTCACTAATTTTTTATTTAACAGATGAGCAGGTGACGATGCCAGTTTCATCATGAGTGGCGATGGCCTGCCAAACCTGTCTTCTTCATAGTCGGGGTCACATTGCAAACCGGGTATATCAAACTGGCTGCAGCCGAATGATTCGGTTTCGGGGATATCGGACAAGCCATACAAATCCAGCAGATTGCCCGGTGATCCATGTGCCTGATAACGGCTTAGCAAGCCATTATCTGAACAATGCTGCGTATATGTTTGTGCAAATCCGCTGAACAACAATTCTGAAATGGTTTCGCGCATGTCGTGAATAAAAAACTTACGTTGTGGGTTGTCTTTATCATACAGCAAGTGCAGATAATCCCCCGGATGATACCCTTGCATTTCTTCAAATTTTTTGCTGAACCCGTTGGTCCAGTTTGCTTGAAACACCTCGTATGAATCGACATAATAGGCACGTGGTGCATTCTGCATGTTGGCAGAATCGATTGCAGATTTGATATGATTAAAATAGGATTGTGCAGCATTGCCGTTAAAATAATCCAAAACCAAGCCTTCGCCTCCAGGAGCAGCCCTCTTTACTTTTTGGTATGACTTTGCCAGACCATAAACCACTATGCTCCAATCACCTTTGGCTACCTTGTGATCCAGTGTATTATTCTCAATATGTTGGGTTAAATTGTAATGTTCCTTACCATTATAAGCAAGAATAGAAATTAATTCCGTGATACCCAGATTATTCATAACTGTATCCATGCCAATACTTATTAGTGATGATCCGGGGAACAGGTATTCTTTTGATGCAATTTTTTTCGATGCAAATTCATCTACCCAAAATCCACCTAAGGGCCATCCGGTACCCGGGGTAATATCCACACCAAGGTTTAACTCTTTGGCTTTTTGAAACGTAAATTCAAGCTGCTCAAACCATTGATTAGATAAAAAAGGCAAGAATTGATCTTCATACCCTTTTACACCATAAATTGGGACAATACAAACACCGCCAATTCCTGAGGCAGAAAAATCGTTGAGCTGTTTTGCGAGATCCTCTTGGTTAACAGCACTTCCCATCCACCACCAGATTACCCAGGGTTTTTCTGATTGAGCATAAACCTGTGCATAAGAAATATTCACCCAGGATAATGTCAGCAGAATTATTAACAATTTTGTTTTACTCATTTTTCAGTTTTGTAAATAATACATCCATATTATCACAATCAGTGATTTCGGGTGCTTCCTTATCATCAATATTAAACGATGAACCTATTGTTCAATACTCCTTTTTTTCAGAAAAACCTCATTGTGCAATTCTATTATTTCTACCAATGCTGTTTTGGTAATCATTCTTTATATCTTTAATTGCTTAAATGTAAAAAATTAGTATTGTAAATACAAATTATTGTGTATTATCAATACAAACTTGATCATACAGAACAATAAATGTTCATTAATCGGTAAATATTTTATTGATAGAAAAGCAGTTGCGCAGATATTCAGAGGAGTTACTCTTCCTTTTTTGGGTTTTTCCCATATCGAAGCCACAACCAGCAAAGCGGCCAGATTGCCAAAAAATTTAGTATAATAACAGGGTTGAATATAGCCTGATTTCCAGTCACACCAGGTCTATTATTTATGCATTTTAACCTTTCACATAGGGTGTTGCGAATCCAGATTGACCGAATGAAAGATATAATTCTGTCATTTCAATTTTTAAGGAGTTATAAACATAACACATCCTAAGTTGTCCAAGAATTGCTTTCAACCAGCTTTTCAGACATCAATTTAATTTTTCGTTCTTTCCAACATTATCCCATTCAACACGGTTTCGCCTGTAACAGGACTGAGGATTATCCGGATTCCATTCTCATCTGCAGCAATTTCAGCCGATCGTTCAACAGCTACTGAATTTCCAAACTGTTTGGCCAGGTCAAGTTCTTTAAAAACTACCTGCCCGTTTACTTTCACATCAAAAACCCGTTCTCCGGCTTTGGTGCCAAATGGTTCGGCAAATAATAAGGTGATTGTATAACTGCCCTTAGGCACATCAATTGTATATTCATCAATCCCGGTAAGAAATGTCTGGTACACCGGATCAATAGCTGTCCCTTTTATGTTTTGCCCGACCCCTTCACGTATTCCTTCCCAGGCTTGCATATGTGGCCAGCTTCTGTGATATTCACCTTTTTGATGTCCATAATTTCCTTTGTCAAATTGTTTGTCAGGCATCCAGATATTGCCTGTCAGATCATCAATAAAAAAAGTTCGTGATTGACCGGCATTGATGCAGAGACCATCTTTAGGAAATTCTGAATTTTGTAAGTCTTTGGGGATGAATGTAAAATTTATGTCAAGGTGATCCACAATGTGACCGGAAGGATGGGGAGCTTTTGCAAACAAATGGTTTTCTCCTTCTGTAAAAGGTACATTCCAGGTGGCAATATGTTGTTTTATTTTTTTACTGCCAAGTGTTTTGCCATTCAGGAATAATTCAACTTCGGGTTGGTTTGAATAAATGCGTATTGGCCTGGTTGCTGTGTTACCTTCAACAAGTTCTTTCCGCTTTGTCCAGTCCCGTGCTGCAATATGGACCATAGGTTTTTTGCTCCAGTTTGCCTGATATAAATAATATGAATCTTTTGGCGTACGATCTGCCCTTAGCATACCTTTGCTGTTTATATGGGGCACGGCATCTGCACGTTTTGCAACCTGAAAATCAACCAGTGTCCAAATGCACATGCCATGCACAAAATCATAATTTTTTACTTTGTTAAGATAGGCTTCGTGAAAAATATCCTGATATTCTGTCGTAAAATCAAAAATGGTTGGTTCATAAGCATGTAACCTTGTATCACTGCCTGCACCAAATTCAGCTATTAAAAACGGCACTTCCGGGTTGTATGCCCTGAAAGTTTTAAATGCCCAATCTATGGAATCGAGGTTGTTGTGATACCATCCCTGATACAGGTTCCAGCCATTTACCATCTGTAAGCTTGTCTGGTTGGCCTTTTTGTAAAACTCCGGTGTTGGATCGGTATGAAAATCATTGGCAGTTAAACGGTATGGATTAATCTCCCGCATAAATTGTTCCATCTCATTTGAGAAGGCTTCAGTTTGTTTCAGATTTTCTTTTACTTTTTCGGGATCTTGTGGCTTTGGCCAATACCAGTCCATGTCGCCAAATATCTCGCAGGCAAAGCCCCATAAAATAAAAGAAGGGCGGTTGTAATTCTGGTACATCACTTCCTGCATCATGTTTTTTGTGTTTTTCATAAATTCAGGCGTGTGGTTAACTTTGTCCATGATAGGGATTTTTCCCCAGGCCATTACCCCGAGCTCATCGCAAGCGTCATAAGTGATAGGATCGAGCGGATAGTGTGACCGCAAAAGGTTTGCCCCCATTTTTTTGAGCAATACCACATCGTTTCGTAGTATTTCGTTTGGCACTGCATATCCCAGTTTGTCATAATCCTGATGTTTTCCTATACCTTTGATAAATATTGGTTCCCCGTTTAACAAAATGCCTTTGTCTTTGTCTGCCCCAAGGCCCCTAAACCCAATTTGCTGAAATATTTCATCAAGGATTTCACCTTTTTTATTGATAATCTGTGATTTGAGGGTATACAGGATTGGATTATCCGGGCCCCAAAGTTCAGGTTTTTCAAGTTTCATTTTGCTTTCAGCAGTTTTGGATTTAGTCCTTGTTGAAACAGATTGCACATTTGTACCTTTTTGATTGACAAGAGAATGCACTACATTAAGTTTTTGATTATCAGCGTTATAAATCTTTGATTTAATAATAATTTCTGCCGATTTCCCATCAACTTTTGGAGTGGTGACAAACACACCGCTACTGGCAAAAAAACCAATGTCAAAATGGATGTCATTCAGTGAAATCAGGTATACATCCCTGTAAATGCCCCCAAACCGTTCCATGTCCCCTCCAACTGGCGGCACATCAGGATTTAGGCTGTTGTCAAGTTTGACAGAAAGGATGTTTTCTTTTTCAGGGTTTACAAAGTCAGTGATGTTAAAACAAAATGCAGTGTATCCCCCAAAATGTTGCCCCACTTCTGTATCATTGATAAAGACCGTGGCATCCTGGTTAGCGCCTTCAAAATAGATGTACAACTGTTTTTGTTGCATATGTTCCGGTATAAACAATTTCTTTTTATACCAGCATACGCCTGTATAAATCCCGGGTTTATCATCCAGCACATCATGGGCATTCCATGTGTGCGGGATGTTGACATTTTCCCATTGATTTTCGCCACTGCTTTCAGAAATCTCACCTTTGTGAAATTTCCAGTTAGTGTTTATTGTGATTTTTTGCCTGGTTTGTGCCTGGAGGTTAAGCAGCGAAAAAAGGCATATTATTATTGTTAAATTTTTCATCCTGATTTTGTTTATTTTGTTTCATTTTTAAATCCACTAAAGGCTAAAACACCTTTCTGTTTTTCCCAATTTCTAATAAAATCAATATATTTTTCGATTTTGCCGGGGTGCTCATCTGACAAATCAGTTGTTTCTTTAATATCCTTTTCTAAATCAAACAATTCAATAGTCCCATCACGATACCCTACAAATTTCCATTCACCATCGAGCAATGAAATATATTGGTTTTCATAGCTGCGATAAGAAATCAAATACCTGCTTTCAAATTCATGTGCATAATTTTCAATCAATGGCATCAAGCTCTTTCCATCAATATCATTGATTAAATCCGTTTTACACCCAGCAACATCCACAAGGGTTGGTAAAATATCAAATGTTGAAACAGGTGTCTGGACTATTTTTGGTGTATAACGGTTTCCATATTTGATAATCAACGGCACCCTTGTCCCACCTTCATACAAGGTGTTTTTCATTTTTCCCCCTGAAAATGGCACATTCTCAAAGTAACCACCTTGATCGGATGAAAATACAATCAATGTATTATCAATGATTTGTTTATCTTTCAGGGCCTGGATAATTTCTCCAACAGATTCGTCTAAGGCAGTTACCATTGCGGCGTATTGGGCCATATGTTCGCTAAATCCCATTTTCCTGTATCTTCTCACCCATTCAATTTTACCCTGATGGGGGTGATGTACATTATAATAAAACAAGGAAAGTTGAAAGGGCTGTTCTTTGTCATAATTTTGAACAAAACGGCGTACTTCGTTGGTAATACTATCTGTTAAATAGGTTTTTGTGCTGTCGCCCGGAAAAGGGTGGTCCTCCCACCTGACAAAATATGGCGGGTAATAACGCGTTGGTGCACCCCAGGGTGTTACAAAATGCTGTTCGTCAAACCCCTGATGGATAGGATAATGCTCTTTTTCACCAAGATGCCACTTGCCAAAGAACGCATTGTAATAGCCTTGTGCTTTTAAGCTTTCTGCATAGGTAGTTTCTTCAGTGTCCAACCAGTTTTTTGATGGCATTTGCACCGGGTCCCCGGCCCATACATGGTAAGGTTTAGAAGGTTCTCCATCCCAGCTAAAACCTTTGGTCGTGTCTGTTGAGGGAACATGCCTGAAAAGCTCAAGATCAACAGCATGTTTTCCTGTTAATATACTTCCCCGGCTGGGGCTGCATGTAGGTACAGAAATCCTTGCATTGTCAAAATATACACCTTCTGCATGCAGTGCATCAATATGAGGGGTGATAAACTTTTGTTGTTTGTACCCTAAATCTGCCCATCCTAAATCATCTGCAAATAAAATAATGATATTGGGCTTTTTTTTGCTTTCACCAGAACATCCAATCAGGAAAAAAGCATATACATAAATAAAAATATACCGGATTTTTTTCATAACAAACTGTCTATTTTAATACACTTTCAACATCACAACACCATGGGAAGGGACTTTTGCTGTGTAGGACCCTTTATATTTGCCCATATCCTCATGTTTCCATAAGTCCCGGACATTAAATTTATGGCCTTGGGGCATAGCTATTTCACTCCATGAAAAAGTCATTTCTTTAGCTGCTTCTGAACGGTTGAACATGACAACAGCTTTTGAACCATCGTATAATTCCCTGGCCCATATCTCATAATCTCCATCATCACGTACTTTTTTGCCTTGACGTCCAAGTTTATCCTGGTTTACGGCAATGGCTTCTTTGTTGGTAATAATATCCAATACTTCATCAGACATGTCCCTGATGTCATTTCCAAGCATTAAAGGCGCTGCCAGGATGCACCATAAACTAAAGTGGGCTTTGTTTTCTTCGTAGGTCAGGTCCCCATTGCCAACTTCAAGCATATCCGGATCATTCCAATGTCCCGGGCCTGAGTAGGTTTCAAGGTTTTCCTGAAGGTCAAGAATTTTTGTGAAACCTAAAAAATTTTCAATTTCCCGCCCTTTCATATGTCCTTTTTGGCCGCAATCCCAACAAGGTCGGATATCAAAAGTTGTCCTCCAGAGGTTACCACCCACTTCAGCACCCCATTCCCATGGTTTATTAAAGCCCCATTCGCAAATACTAAATACAATTGGGCGGCCGGCTTTTACCAAGGCATCTTTCATTAAAGCATAACTATCAGATGCGCTTTGCCCCCCGGTATGGCACCAGTCATATTTCAGGTAATCCACATCCCATGCAGCATATTGCCGTGCGTCCTGATACTCGTATCCCCGGCTTCCGGGAAAGCCACCACAGGTTTTGTATCCGGCATCTGAATATATCCCAAATTTCAGCCCTTTTGAATGGATATAATCCGCCAGTGATTTAATCCCTGATGGGAATTTTTCATCGTTTACAACAATATTCCCATTTTCATCACGGTCAATTTGCCAACCGTCATCAATAACAATATATTCATATCCGGCATCTTTCAGTCCAAGTTCAACAAATAAATCTGCTGTTTCTTTCACAAGGTCCTCATTAATTTCAAGCCTGAATGTATTCCAGCTGTTCCATCCCATTGGTGGAGTAAGTGCCAAATCATCAAAACCTTTCTGTGCATAGCCTGAGAAAGCCAAAAAGGCAATTCCAATTAGTAATAGTAGTTTTTTCATGTCTGTTTGTTTTTGTATTTAGATTATCGTTTTTTATTTTTTAATATATGTTTTTCAAAACTAATAATTTACTGATACTTTTAAACTATCAATTTCTTTTTTTGATAAATAAATTCCCTTATACTATATTCGCCAGACAAAAATGATTATGAAAATTAATATAGAATGAAAAGTTTAACCATATTGCTTTTTTTTATCTCAACATTTTTGTTTTATGAGGCATGTACTAACAAAAACCATGAACCAAACAATGAAAAAAAACCAGAAAATTTGTATTGGCCCGGGAATTTTGAGAAAGCCCTATACGGAGGTTGTTTTAGCAGGGCAAAAAATGTCAAAATTGCTGATAGCATAGAAACCCAATGGAAGGGGAATAGGGTTTGGGAATTGGAGCCCGGGCATTATTGCCATCTTGAGTTGCTAACAACCGGGAAAGGTAAATACAAAATTCAATTTATGGGAAAAGCTTCTACTGAAGTGAAAATTGTCATTAAACCGGTGATTAAGGATTCCCTCGGCAAATCACAAACAATTGACATCCCTGTTATGCTTAAGGGAGATGGAGATTGGCATCACTATGAAGAGATGTTTTCAGTAACTAATCCATATCCGGGGCCGGAAAAAGGAGAAGTACTGATAACATGTTATAATGGAACAAAGGAAGCTGGTTTTATTGATAATCTTGAATTGATCCAAATTGAACAGTTTAATCCAGAACAAAAAGCAGCTTGTAAAAATACAATTGATATTATAAAAAAGGATCAAGCCTTGAGAATGGGTTTTGATTCAACCGGGTTGCCTGATGAATTCAGCCAGGTCATTAACACACAAAATATGGCCGGTAAGAAAATCAGGCTTACTTTTTTTGCAGGTTTTGAAAATATTTCCCCTTTATCATACCCATGGGCAGGAATTGTTGTATCATTGAGAAATGGGGATAATCTTTCAGCTAAATTAATCCCTTCTGATCCTAAACCAAATTGGTATGTTGCAGCTTTGGCCAGTCCACCGGGCACAATTGCAGAGATTTCGGCAACCTATGATATTCCGGTTGATGCCCATGAAGTATTTCTTGAAGTTAAAGCACAAAAAAAGATGAAACCTAATATTTGCCGGGTTGAAAAGTTATATATTTGTATTATTGAGTGACTCAATGAATGTGAAATATTTACCAACCATGACATAATGGTGTTTACCGGACTATGCTATCAGAATCCAGTAATTGACGAACATATTTCTGTTCATGGAAATAGTACGCAAAAAATTGATACATTTACAATACATCACATAAAACCTGTTGAGAGATAATAATGGATAAAACACCTTAAAATAATGAGATCATCAGTTTTTAGCATCATTTTAGTAATAATTGCATTCACATCATGCAATACAACAATAAAAGAAGGGACAAAAATTGAATTTCCCTATTCACAGTGGACAATTGGCCCCGGAAGTCATAATATTTCGTGGCACTATCAGGAAGGATTTGAGTATAACAACTCATTTATAAAAGCACCCGGGGAAGAAAAATGGGACGACTGGTATGAAAAAATAAAAAATTATCGCCAAACAGTACGAAAAAAAGCCGGCAAAGAAACACCCTATTTGTATTGTGAATTCCCGGTAAAAAAGGAAACAAAAATTCATTTTGATAAATTTGGTTATCAATTGAAACTCATGCCCGGCGAAAAAATTGAAATTAGCGGAAAGACAAAATTCGATGAAGGGGATTTTCGTATTTGTTTCGATTTTGACCTTAAAACGAAAGGTGAAGAATTGAGTTATGTGGTTCGTGAAAAACTCAAATCAGTGGATAGCTTGGAACTCTCAGCATCTAAAGACTGGCAAGTGTTTTCAAAAAGAGTTATAATTCCTGAATTTGATACAGACAGCTTTGCTATTACACCAATCATTAGGATTGAATATAAAACAGAATTGCAAAATGAGCTTTTTATTACTGATATTCAGCTAAAAACACCATCAACAGATGAGCGTACAAAGGTACTAAGCCGAATAAACGATTATATTGCCAAACAAGCTGAAAATAATACCTTTAAAATACCGGAAGAATTGTCATGGACACACCAGAATTATGTGATGGGCTTTGTTTTTATTTGGGATAGCAAGTTTTGGGACGCAGAAAAAGGGGAATACCTTGTTGATGAATACTGCAATACCATGCAAAAAGAGTTTGGCGGCATTCAATCTGTTGTGCTGTGGCACAGTTACCCAAACATAGGGATCGATGAAAGAAACCAATTTGAAATGTTGCGCACAATGCCCGGTGGTATCAAAGGGGTGAAGAAAGTCGTGGGTGATTTTCATAAAAACGGGGTGAAAGTTTTCATTACATATAATCCATGGGACCTGGATACACACCGCCCCGAAAACCATGATTTTGTAGAGCTTGCAAATGCCATTGACGAAACCGGGGCTGACGGCGTTTACCTCGATACCTGGAAATGCTCTAAAGGGGTGATTTCTATTTTTGAAGTGGAAAATTCCATTCGAGACGAGGTTGAAAAACGCGGTAAAACCGTTGCTTTTGCCACAGAAATATTGCCTGAACTCAAAGATTTGTACGGAACAGATGCGCTTACATCTTCGTGGGGGCAGGAAATCCACCCTTTTAACTACACCGACCTTTCGCATCACAAATGGTTGATGCCTGAACACAAGCAGCACTACATCAAACGAATGACAAAAAATCGAAAACCTATTATTGCACATGCCTGGATAAACGGACAGGGAGTGCAACTGTGGGAAAATATTTTTGGAACAATGAACCTTTGGAATGCCGAACATCGCCAAATCCTGCGTAAAATGAATGCTATCTGGAAAAACTATGGACTCCTATATCTGGACGGTGACTGGAAACCATTTATTCCAACTTTAAACCCCAATATAGTTGCCAGCCAGTGGACGATTGAAAATGTTACAATCACAAATTTTGTAGATACCGTAAAATCAGAAAACAAACTTAAATTTGAAGTGCCGGACAACACATCAAAGTATTATGATCTCTGGAACGGAACAAGATTAAAGCCTTCAGAAGACAATGGGACATATTATGTTGAACTTCCTGTAAATGACTTTGGCTGCCTGCTTCAAACCGATAAAGAAAACCAAGAATTAAAACATTTGCTTGCAAAGCAGCAGAAAGAAACAAATACGCCTTTACCTGCAATTGATAAATATTCACAGGAATTATCACTAAAAGAACCTTTACAATATAATTATAGATCATCTGAAAATACTGATTTTACGCCCGAATTATTACCTATTGAAGGTGGCGTAAAAACATTTACAGCACAACATATCTGGCGCGAAGGCAAATGTTACCCAAACATGGATGCCAAAGACAATCACGATTTGGACCTTTTCAGAGAGGATGGTGCACTTAGGGTAAAACACACGCACAAAGAAAAATTACAGGACTATTCCATTATGCCACGCGTGGTAACTAACGGACAATTTGCAGAATTTTTGAAAGCCACAAACTATCAGCCGCGCTATCCCACAAATTTTTTGAAACACTGGAACAGTAGCGAATGTCCGGCTGAAATAGAAGATGAACCTGTGGTTTATGTCAGCCTTGAAGATGCCCGTGCTTTTGCCCAATGGGCGGGTATGCGCCTTCCCACAGAATGGGAATGGCAATTAGGCTACGAAACACACAAAGATAAATTCCGGTTCAACGAAGTGTTTGAATGGAACGAAAGCGAACGCTACGATGGTTTCAACCGTTCGGTAAGTTTGCGCGGCGGTTGCAGCCATTGGATTACGCCAAGTTCATGGTGGTACCTCCCAAGCGCACCTTACGGAGAAAAAGCCGGGGGGCCACAAAAATACGATTCGCATGTAAAATATTTTCTCATATATCCGGGCTTAGATAGAGCATCAACCATTGGTTTCAGGTGCATTAAGAAATAGTCTTGCTTTTGTGTAAGTGCGATTAAAAGTCTTTGAATGCCACCAAACTTACACCGGATAAAACAGAATTGAGTAAGTGTGGCTAAGAAGAGCATCTTTTGATATGATCGTATAATCTTTAAAAAATACAAAAACTCACTATTTATTATTATGAAAAGAATAACATTATATCTTAGTATTGTATTTCTGGTAGCAGCTTGCAGTGCTGATAAAAACGAACAGCAGTTAAAAGGTGATTTTCAGGCCATTAAAACCAAACACCAAACCCGTACCTGGTGGCGATGGCTCAACGGAAATGTTTCGAAAGACGGTATAACCAAAGACCTTGAAGCCATTAGAAATAAAGGAATGAATGGTGTAACGATGTTTAATCTGGGCCGATTTTATCCACAGGGCGATGTAACTTTTATGACGGATGAATGGTCGGAATTGTTTGATTTTTCGGTGGACGAATGTAAGTGTCTCGGGCTGGATTTTTCGTTTCAGATGTGCGATGGCTGGGGAGCAAGCGGAGGTCCCTGGGTGCCGAAAGAACATGCCATGAAAGTGCTAACTTCAAGCAAAACAACCATAAAAGGAGGTAAAAAAGTTTCAATCGGACTGTCTCAACCTTTTACAAAATTAGATTTTTATAAAGACATCAAAGTATTGGCTTTTCCTGCTATTGATACTTCAAAACATATTTTTAATGCCGAAAATGTAAAAGTATCATTTGGGGGCTGGTCTGTTGACCCCGGAAACCTGATTGACGGAAACCGCTATACAAGTGCAAATTTTGGCTATAAAAAAGATGAAAATCCAATCATTGATTTTGAATTGAAACAAGCTGCTGTTTTTTCCGCAATCAATGTATTTCATGGCGATCGCGAAACCCCTGTGGGACCTGCAGAATGCGAATTGCAATATTCAACAGACGACAAAAACTTCAAAAGCGTGGCTGAATTTACTTTGGATGATATTAAAGGAGGCGCTGAATTTGAAGCTGTGAAAGCAAAATATTTCAGGTTGAAAGTTACAAAATGGACACCAAGATCAGGAAATGGAGGATGGGCTTTTTTATCGGAAGTTGAGCTTCTTTCACCCGAAAACGTTTCTAAATTTCCCAAAATCAATGATTTTGACAATAAAGCATCAATCTGGCACAGGAGAAGAGGACTATTTGCACCTCAGGATATTGCAGAAAACCTTATCGTCAAAAAGGGCGATATTATTGATTTAACAGACAAATTCAATGATGGAAAATTAAATTGGGATGTTCCCCAGGGTTACTGGACAATAGCTCGTATAGGGTACACCCTGACCGGGCGTGAAAACGGGCCTGCTACCATAGAAGGCACAGGGTTGGAATGTGATAAGCTAAGCAAAGAAGCCGTAGAATTGTTTTATAACGGCTATGCAGGAAAACTACTAAAAAGGAATAAAGAACATTGCGGGAAAACCATCTCGCGTTTATTTGCTGATAGCTTTGAGGCCCTTGCTCAAAACTGGACACAAAACATGCAGGAAGAGTTTGAAAAACGTGCAGGCTACCCAATCAACATTTATTTGTTGGTTCTTTCGGGGGAGGTTGTCGGAAATGTTGAAGAAAGCGAACAGTTTCTATATGATTTTAGAAAAGTACTTTCCGAAATGCTGACAGATTACTATTATGGAACATTAAATGGACTGTGCCATAAAGACAATGTTCAGTATGTGGCTCAGATTGCCGGAGAGCAACAAATGCTTGCCAATCCGATACAATATGCAGGAGAGGTTGATTATCCCGCCACGGAATTCTGGATAGACAGGCAAAACGGTGAAACTCAGTTTAGGCCTAATGGCTCTGTGTTTGATGCTATTTCTGCATCACATATTTATAATAAAAGCATCATACCCACCGAAGCTTTTACATATAAAGGCAGCGATTTTACCATCACACCTGCCCTGATGAAACCGATTGGCGATAAAGCATACAGTTATGGCATCAATCAGTTTGAAATGCACACCTATATTCACCAGCCGACAGATAAACTTCTTGGTTTGCAACATTATATGTTCGGCATTTCATGGGGACGAAAAATTACATGGTGGGATATGGCTGCCGGAGAACTCACCAACTATTTTGCCCGTGTACAAAGTATACTGCAAAAAGGGCAAACAGTTTCCGATATTCTGATTTATACCGGCGAAGAAATTCCCAATAGTGTTGAGTTTGCGCACAAAGTGCACGACCCATACTCTTTAATTCCCCAAGGCTACAAATTTGACATCATTAATCCTGACGTGCTGCAAAATATGGTGAGTGTTGAAAATGAACATTATTTTTTGCCTAATGGGTTAAAATACAAAGTTTTATTGTTGCCACCTTCTAATAGAATGTCCTTAAATGTTTTACAAAAGATTGAAGAGTTTGTGAAAAAAGGAGGAATAGTTGTGGGAACAAAGCCGGCAAAAGGCTATGGCATTGAAGGCATTAAAAATGAAAATAAAATACAAGGACTTGCCAATGAACTTTGGGCGAATGATTTAGGGTATCCGGGCAAGGTGTATGAAAACGTTTCTATTGAAGCTGTGATGAACAAGGAAAACATAATTCCTGATTTTGAGTACAAAACAAATAAGCCGGCAGAAATTCTTTATATCCACAAAACCATTGGTGAAGATGAGGTTTATTTTTTGAGTAATCAGGTTAATGAAGAAGTAAAGATTGAAGCACTGTTCAGGCAAAACAGAAAAACACCGGAAATTTGGCTTCCTGAAAAAAGAAAGGCCTGCAAACAGCCAATTTACACAATTTCGGAAAACCGGATGAGCATGCCGTTAAGGTTCCGGCCTCATGAGGCAAAATTTGTGGTATTCTCAAAAGGTGAAAAAATACATATCAGCAGTATAGAAAGGGAGGGGCAAAAACTGTATCCTTCCACCGGAAATATTGAGGGGACTCATTTCAATTTGGATGAAAACGGAAACATCAGTTTTGAGCAAAACGGAAACTACAAACTGACCTATAGCGACGGAGAAACAAAACAATTAAATGTGCAAAGCATTCCTGAAAGCATGGAATTAAAACCCCCTTTCAAAGTCAGTTTTGATGAAAAATGGGGAAGCCCTGTATCAATTGTGTTTGATGAATTAATTTCGTGGACAGAACATGATCTGGATGGAATTAAATACTATTCCGGTACTGCTGTTTATTTTAAAGAATTTACACTGAGCAAAGAACAATGTGCTGACAATTTGAAACAGCTTCTGAAATTCGACAAGGTAAAGGAAGCAGCAGAAATTTATGTAAATGGCAAAAAAGCCGGTACTATATGGACAACCGATTATTGCTGCGATATTAGCAATTATGTAAAAGAAGGAAAAAACACCCTTGAAATATGTGTAGCCAATACATGGAACAACCGTTTGGCAGGAGATGATTTACATCCTGAAAACAAGCGTTATACATATTATCCGGTGAAAAGTTACTCACCTGAGAAAGAAAGACGGAAATATAGTGAAACCGATATGCTGGAATCGGGTATTATCGGTGGTGTTCGAATTGATTTTCATAATTTGTGCCAATAAGAAAACGCTTGATTTTTTGAAAATGGTTCTTTGAAGGCTCCAAGTTCGAGGCTTGGGCATTTTGAAAATCAAGGAGTCTCGATATAGATTTTGAAAGGTTTTTGGAACAAAAACCACCAAAATCATAATCGGGAAGACTGTTTTCAAAATGTCCGTAACGAAGAACTTAGCGAAGCAATCTCATAGCCTGTCCCGCTCTGCGGGAAATACCATTGATGAAATTATAAAATATTATGAATAAATCGGAGTTTTCTTATAGCCACTATTTGCTTTTTTGTCAAAAATGTTTAGGGCTTCGGTGAAAAAACGCTATTTTTAGAGGTTAAAAATGTAAAGTAAGTATATTTCAGATAAAATATTTTGGAAACGCTGCGCATAAATATCTTCATTATTTTAGTATGCATCCTGCCTTCATGCCTGACTGCCCAGTTAAGCATAACAAGTGAACACTATACAACAAAAAACGGGTTAAGCTCTGATTTGGTTTTAGATATTCAAAAGGACAATTATGGATTTTTATGGATTGCAACAGCAAATGGCTTAAACAGATTTGATGGATATCATTTTAAACATTATTTGCCCGGAAGCACACATTTCGATTTTCCAATTGATTTTATCCGTAAAATTAAAATTGATAAAGACGGCAATTTTTGGTTATGTGGCGATGGTTTAGTCCATATGGACATTACTGCAAACAAATATATTGAATATTCAAATAACCCGGAACTTAATCAATATTTATTTGATATTGAAATTGGCAATGAGGATTATATTTGGCTGAGAGGAATTGATAACGGTATTGCACGTTTCAATTATAGCAATAATTCATTGCAAATTTTTAAGCATATTGCCGGAAATACAAATTCACTCAGCAATAATCAAATAAGAAAAATATTCAAAGACAAAAAAGGGAATATTTGGATAGGGACTATACATGGTTTAAACCTGTTTTTGCCCCAAACAAAAACATTCAGACGGTTTTATTTGAACAATTTAAATGTTTTCACAAATCAAACACAAGTAAATTTTATTGCCCAATTAAGCGATACAACATTGCTTTTACAACTTGGTAACAAATTGTATATTTTTGATACAGAAGTCAAGGAATTCAGCCTGTTCAAGGGAAAGCACTTTACAAAAGGGTATTTTCTGCAACAAAAAATTGAATTGTTAAACCTTTCTGATGAAGGGAAGATAATATTTTTCAATGAATCACAGGATATTGTGTTTTACGATATACATAAGGAAAGCTACAAAACCTACCGGATGGACAACTATGAATTTGGTATATATAATAAATGCTTTTATCTGGATCATAACAATATTATGTGGATCGGTGATAATTCCGGCATGTATAAAATTGACACAAAACAACAGGAATTCAATTGGATATATCATAAGAACATGCATAAACTATTCAATATCACAGATATACACATAGATAAAAATAACAGGCTCTACGCAGGTGTATCAAAAAAACTATACCAAATTGAGTTTGGCAGCGAAAAAAACAGCAGCTTCCGCTCATTGGTACATTTGGAAAGTGAAGTGAATTTATTTAGCTGTATCCGTGATAAAGACGGTTATTTTTGGATTGGCGGGACATATTTGCACAGGTATTATTCTGAAAAGGATGAAGAAAAAATATTCAACCCAATAAAGGACGGAATTGCCGGATATGTTGTTTGGAATTTATTAGAGGACAAAAATGGTAATATCTGGATTGGCACACAAAATGGAATTTCATTCCTTTCAAACCTCGAAAAAACAAAAGATAAGCCAAAGTTCGTAAATTTTCCACATGTACCTGAAAAGAATAAGGGTATTTTCGGAAAAAGAATCCAGAAAATTTTTGAGGACAGCCAGGGCAATGTCTGGATAGCTACTGATAAAGGACTCACCAAATATTCAAATGACGGCACATATACTGTTTTTGGTCATGAAAATGAAATCAATAAGCTTCCCCAGAGTGATGTTATATCCATTCAGGAGGACAAAAACGGAAATATTTGGGCTGGTGTTCAGGGTGCCGGTCTTTGCAAAATTGTCCCTAAAAGCAGCGATCTATATGAAATAAAAAATTACACTGTTTTTGATGGCTTGCCAAATAATTCAGTTGCAGGAATACTGGAAGATGCTCAAGGTGATTTATGGTTAAGTACATATAGTGGCCTTTCGCGTTTGGATCCGGAAACTGAAAAGTTCACCAATTTTTGGGAAAGCGATGGTTTGCGCAGTGTTACTTTTAACACAGGTGTTTATGCAAAAGATACCTCCGGCATATTGTATTTTGGGAGCAATGACGGCCTGCTTTATTTCAACCCTGAGAGCATTAGGCCTATCAAAACAGAAACAAATGTGCTGATTTCAGATATTAATATACGAAATAAAACAATACTGCCGGGAGATACTGTTTTCGGCGATATTGTATTAAATAAAACAATATCGGCTACTAAAAATATTGAAATATCATTTAAAAATAATGATTTTTCATTGGAATTTACAGTTGACAA
Organism: uncultured Bacteroidales bacterium; assembly: GCA_964629805.1. GTDB lineage: Bacteria > Bacteroidota > Bacteroidia > Bacteroidales > CAZVTW01 > CAZVTW01. The sequence continues at coordinate 36,833 of CAZVTW010000003.1, forward strand.
TTTTTCAAAACCACAGAAAGTTACCTAAGTATCTTATCAATAATTTTCTTGCTTTTTTTTTGCAAAAAAATATTGATAAGACACTATTTTATCACTTTACTGCACTATGTATTCAATTTGTGTATTGACAAAATAGTGCAACGCACAGAATAAATAGTCTTATTTGCTTATAGACTTCCGGATTATATTTGTTTCGAGAACAAATAAACATTGTAAAAATAATGAAAATAAAAAAGCAAAGATTTTATTATTCTCTGGAGATAATACTTCAAGCCTGTATCATCCTCTTTGTGCTGTTATTCGTCATGTATATCCTTTAATTAATACATAATAATCCTTTAATAAAACTTCGTATGAAAATTATTTTTTTTACTCAATTATGTTTAACGGTATTCTTTTCATTCATCAGTATACCAATGATTCAATCCCAAACCTATGCACCAAAAGACATAGAACTCATAGGTTTTGAATATGATGCATTTCCGGATATCATCAGGTTGCCGGCCGGAACACCGGATGGAACAATTTATACACATCCATTTGATGTTGATGCACCGCTTTTTTCGCATCCGGCATTAGATTCCATGAAAGCTGCAAATTTTACGGGGGGATTCTGGGCTGATTTTGAATCAGGGGATCTTTCAAATATTTTTTTGCATAATAAAGGAAATCTTCGTTGCCTGGGAGGATGGGATGATATTCCTACTAAAACTGAATTTGTGGGGATACTTTTGTGGAATACTTCACTTTTGGAGCTTGAAAATGATTTGAATACTGTCATTCTGGATGAAACATCCATATTTGAATCAGATGCCAATGCTACAGCAGAAACATCAGATTTTAGATATATTATTCAAAATGGAGAAGAATATTACATTTCAGAATCGAGCAATTTAAATTCATTGGAAAATTTTGTCAAAAATTCTGACAATGGAAAAAAATGGGCAGTTTTCAACCCTTCAGCCTTTCCAAAAACATCTGATTTAGCAGAATTGACATATTCAGCATTTAACCCTGATGATGTAAAAGCTGTGGGTATCTATTTCAATATAAGTACATCTCCCAATAAAGGAAGGCATATCATCACCTTAGGCAGCTTTTACTGTAATGGAAAAGAATTAGTCCCTGATATTCCAAAAATTGATCCCATACCAGACCAGCCTTACTTTGTTGCTGATCAGGGTGATGTAGTGGTTCCTTTCTCAGGTGTTGAGCCTGGGGTTTCTGCTTCTGATATTCTCAGTGCTACGGCCACCAGTTCTGATGTTAATATTGCCCCAAACCCAACTGTGACATTAAATGCTGAGAAAACAGGTGGAGAAATAAAATTCACTCCCACAAATACTGAGTATGGAATAATAACAATAACACTCTTTGTCCAGGATAATGGTGGGTCTGCCGGAGGCAGGTTAAACAGTGTTGAAGAAGAATTTAGCATTCAAATTACAAACCCGGACATGCCGGAAATTGGTACTATTCAAGATCAAAAAATATATGTTGGTTCAGGACAAAATGTAATCCTGGTCCCGGACATTAGTGATGGTGGTGATGGAAGCCAGGATGTATCTGTCACCGCAACATCTTCAGATGATAATATTGTGGAAGTTGTTTCTGTTGAATACGATAAATCCAACACATTTGGGATTATCACTGTTGAAGAGAAAGGTGTACAGGGCAATGCGTCTGTTACTGTTGCTGTGAGTGATCCTGAAGGTACACTTGAAAGCACTTTTAAAACTGAAGTTATACCATATACTACTTTTGGTATGAACTGGGAAGTGCACAATTCTGTATTCTGGCAGGAAAATAATGTATTTGGGGCAGAACCTTATTATGCTGACATTACCACAAGCGCCCATATACCAACTGAAAAAGAATTTGACTGGAATATGTTTACACTTTCTGTATCAGGAAATTGCAAATTTTCTCAATGTGATGCATGTTGTATGGGAACATCTGCTTTATCAGGATATATAATTCCACCGGAAACAGGAAATTATATTTTTTATATTTATGCTGATGCTGATCGGGAACTATGGCTCAGTTCTGACGAAAACTTTGAAAATGCTGAGGTTATTGCAAGAAGATCTGATGAACATGGAAATATTGGAGTGGAAAATGGAAAGACCATGATTTCAGACTTCATTTACCTCGAAAAAGGTAAAATATATGCAATGTACAGTAACCATTGGTATGTATTTCACCCTGATATGGATATTGAATGGGAAACCCCGTCAGGGACAAGGGAACTTATTGGTGGTGAAAATCTTTATTACCTCTATGATACAGAGAAACCATCTGCAATATCTGCATTGGATGTTTTTGCCTATTCATCAACAAAAGCAACACTATTCTGGGACAATGCCACTGACAATGCTTCTGTTTCAGGATATAACTTGTATGTAAATGGGAACTTATGGAATTCTACATTAATTTCAGATACAGTTGCCAAACTTGATGGCCTGGTTCCTGAAACGCATTATTCATTTGTTGTTACTGCTGTTGACAATGCAGGAAATGAATCAGGGCTGAGCAATAACCTGAACCTGGTTACATATCCTGAGGACAATACACCCCCTCAGCCACCGGAAAATATTACAGCCATCACTACGGCTCCTATGGCATTGAAAATTGCCTGGGACAAGGCTGTTGATGAAACTGCCATTTTTGGCTACAATGTATATGTTGACGGCACATTGTATAACCCTGAAAAAATAATCTTTGACACTGTATTGATTATTTCAGTATTAAACCCTGAAACACAATACAATATAGAAGTTGAAGCAATTGATGCCGGGGAAAATACCTCAAAAAGCAATCCTGTATCATTCACCACAACAGCTTTTGATCCGGGTGCTGAAAACCTTGGTGTCAAAACAGGACGATTGAGTTTTGAACTGGAATCAATTGGTGCATCCGATGGGTTTGGGTCTAATGACGGTCATGGATTAAAAGATAATGCTGCGCTCAAGATAAGCTTGCTGAAAGATCTTGCCCCCACCTTGCTACGATGGGGGACACTGACTGTAAACCCCTGGTCATTATCCGGTTATTCTGGTACAGCACCATTTACTATTGCTGATTTTTTCAGTTATGCTGTCGACACACTGGGTGCTGAAGTTGCTTTCACTTGCGGCGTGAGTGATGATTGTGATTGGGTAAGAAACAAAAATACCTTCCTCCACTTTTTGGAATATATTGCAGGTGACGAAACCACAACCTGGGGATCAAAAAGAATCAATGAAGGATATACCGAACCATTCCTGCCAAAAATGAACCTCTTGTTGTTTGAATTTGGAAATGAAACATGGGGCAAAGAAAGTCATAATGTGGCAGAATCATTAAATACCCATGAAAAATATACCCAATGGGCCATGAGAATGGAAGATCTCATGAAAACATCACCATATTATGATCCTGAGAAGATCTCATTTACATATAGTGGCCGGAACCCGGATCCGGGAAAAAGCTATGGTGTTAATAAAACTATACTAAATGAATTGGATACAGTGCACATGGATGTTTTCGCTTTGGGTGGATATTTATCTGCCAATGTTGGAGATGGTGGGGATATTGAAGGTGAAGGAATTGTATATTATAAAAACGTATTTGAAAAAATGTCTAATAACGTGAACGGATTGAAATATTACAATGGCCAAATGCTCAACAAGACAGGAGAGATCAAGAAAACATACTTCTACGAAACAGATGCCAGCGACAATGTATATTTTGGCCGTGTTGGCCAGGCTTTACCTGTTATTGATCACGGCCTGGAAACCATAAAATATGGATCAATTTACCCAACCCTTTTTTCATTATCCGGTGGAAAATGGGGCATGGTTTCTATTCCTGAAAACAATAAAAGGTTGCCAAAATTCATTCTTGGGAAATTTATAAACAACTTTGCACGGGGGCAGTACCTAAAAGATAGCTATGAAACGCTTGAAACGCTTGAAAATGGCAATGGAAAAACAATCGAACTTGAGCCGGTGGGGACTCATGTTTTTGCCAATGGGACTCATTACAGCATCATCCTGTCAAGCAGGGATTATTTAAATGATCATTATGTCCAGGTTGATTTACCCGAAGGTTTTTCTTTCACAGCGTCCTCCCTCAAATATTATCAATATTCCGGTCCATCTGTTGACAGCAGGGATGCTTATGTGGATACCCTTGAGCAGTACACTGTTATTGAAGAGGGAATGATTGTTAAAGTACCAAAATATTCTGTTGTTGTGTTGAGTTTTGAAGGCGAAGATATTGGCTTCAATAAACCATTGGGATATGTGGATTATGTGAAGCAGGAATCTGTTTCATTATCAGCCGAAACTACTGAAATAGCTTCAGAAAATCCTGACTTAGAAGTTGTTGCAACAATTAGTCCGGATGATGCTCTGGCAAATAGTGTATATTGGGAAGTCATAAGTGATGAAACCATACATGTTGATGTTACTGAAATGGGTAAAAAATTAAAAATAAATACAGTTGACAATAATGGCACTTTTACCATAAAAGCAAAAAGTTGGGACAGCCCAACAGTATTTGACGAAATGATTTTTAATATTTCTCTGGATGACGGCGATGACGGTGATGATGGAGACGATGGAGACGGTGGTGACGGTGGTGACGATGGTGATGGTGGTGACGATGGAGACGGTGGTGATAATGGAGATGATGGCGATGATGGCGACGGTGGAGATGACGGAGATGATGGTGACGATGGTAATGTTAACATTGACAGAGTAGATGATTCCGAATATATTAAAATAAACCCAAACCCGGCAAAGGATGATCTTTTTATTGATTTCGGACGTTCTGGTGATTACATCATAAATATATATTCTATGAACGGTAGGTTGATGAAATGCATAAAAACAGAACAAAGCCGAAGCCATGAAATTGATTTTTCTGGTTTACAAAAGGGAATTTATATAATTGAAATTTCAAGCAATCTTGGAATCTTTCACCATAAGGTCATAAAAGAGTAAAAA
>CAZVTW010000003.1:41923-45120 GCA_964629805.1 uncultured Bacteroidales bacterium
GTATTTTAACAAGCCATTTCTTGTTTTTTTTGCCAGGGTATGGATGGATAAGATATTAAAAAATTATAAAAAATTATAAAAAATGAATAATTACAAGTTAAAAGCAGGCCTTTTTGGAATAGGATTAGATGCATACTGGTCACAATTCAAAGGCCTGAAAGACCGGTTAAATGGTTATTTGCAACAAACTGCAAAAATACTTGGCAAAGAAGAAATTGAGCTTGTGAATGCAGGCTTAATTGATACACCGCAAAAAGCCATGGATGCAGGGCATTATTTCAGGCAGCAGGATGTGGATATTATCTTTCTCCATGTAACAACTTATGCTTTGTCTTCAACGGTATTGCCGGTTGTGCAAAGGGCCGGCGTACCGGTTATTATTCTCAATTTGTCGCCGGACGAAGCAATTGATTATGCATCGTTTAATGAAATAAATGACAGGCAGAAAATGACGGGCGAATGGCTTGCTTATTGTGCTGCATGCCCCGTACCGGAGATTGCAAGTGTTTTTAAGCGTGCTGGAATAGCTGTACATCAGGTGACAGGGATATTGAATGATCCCTCTGATAGGGCATGGAAAGAAATCCATGAATGGATTGAAGCTGCAAGGGTAAAACATGTCATGTTCCACAACCGGATGGGATTGATGGGAACTTACTATAACGGTATGTTAGATATTTATACCGACCTTACACAACAAATGGTTCAGTTTGGCGGGCATATCGAAATACTTGAAGTTGACGAACTCAGCGCATTAAGAAGGACAATTGACGATAATGCCATTGAGCAAAGGGTTAAGAACTTTTATGACGTTTTTGATGTCCAGGACGATTGTTCGCCTCATGACCTGAAAAATGCAGGGCGTACATCCCTGGCATTAGACAAGCTTGTGGAAAAACATCAGTTAGGCTCAATGGCTTACTTTTATAAAGGAAGCAGCAACGAAAACGAAGACACCATTACAAGTATTATTCTCGGAAACTCCCTTCAAACAGCAAGTGGCACGCCCATGGCAGGCGAATATGAAGTGAAAAATGTGCAGGCAATGAAAATCCTCGACACTTTGGGTTGCGGTGGTTCATTCACAGAATATTATGCCATGGATTTTAAAGACGATGTGGTTTTGATGGGGCACGATGGCCCCGGCCATGTAAAAATAGCCGAGGGAAAAGTGAAAGTAAAACCCCTTGATGTGTACCATGGTAAAGTTGGCAGGGGGCTTTCAGTAGAAATGTCAGTAAAACACGGCACCGTAACATTGCTTTCGGTTGTTCAAAAAGAAAACGGACAACTTATGCTCTTAACAGCAACTGGAGAATCAGTCCCGGGGCCTATATTGGAATTAGGCAATACCAATAGCAGGTACCGCTTTTCAATTGGTGCACGCAATTTTGTTGAAGCCTGGAATAGTTACGGCCCTGCACACCACTGTGCAATAGGTACAGGTGATGTGACATCTGTTTTGGAAAAACTTGGAAAGCTTTGGAATATGGAGGTTGTTAAAGTTTGTTGACAAAAACAAAATTTTATGTATTTTAGCAATTTGTATAGACAAAAAATTATAAAGCAGTCGCCCTGTTTTTGTATCAAGATGACTATCTAAAATATTAAAATACAATATCAATGAAAAAATACCGGTTAAACATGAAAAACAAAGTATTGGTTTTACTTGTAATAAGTTTCCTCTTTGTGACAAGAAGTAAACATATCCATGCACAAGAGAAACCCAATATCCTGTTGATAACAATTGATGATTTGAATGACTGGGTTGGCTGCCTTGACGGGCACAAGGGTGTTAAAACCCCGCATATGGACGCACTGGCATCACAAGGCGTGTGTTTTACAAATGCACATGTCCAGGCACCCATTTGCAACCCTTCCAGGACCAGTTTTATGACAGGCCTCAGGCCAACAACAACAGGCATTTATGCCCTTGGCCCATGGTTCAGGACTGTTGATGGATACGAGGAGCACGTCACCCTGCCTCAATATTTTGAACAACATGGATATCATACCCTTGCAACCGGGAAAGTATATCATGATGCCTATCCACCGAAACAAGAAAGAAGGGACGGGCCGGAGTTTACAACATGGGGCTTTAAAGGAGGGTTTTTCCCACGGCCTGAGGAACCATTCGTACCTGAAAGCGGCCATCCACTCGTAGATTGGGGTGTTTTTCCTGAAAAAGATGAACTCCAGGATGACTGGAAAGTGGCAGAATGGGCCATCGAACACTTAAAAAAGCCCCCAAAAGACAAACCTTTCTTCCTTTCTGTTGGGTTCAGGCACCCGCATGTACCATTATTTGCCACCCAACAATGGTTTGATCTCTATCCTGAAGAGGATATAGTCCTTCCACAGGTACTGGCAAACGACAGGGAAGATATACCTGATTATGCCTGGTATTTACACTGGAAACTGCCTGAACCAAGGTTGGCATGGCTTGAAATGGAGCACCAATGGAAACCAAAGGTCAGGGCATATCTGGCAAGTATTAGTTTTGCGGATTATTTGGTAGGAAGAGTCTTAAAGACACTCAAAGATGAAGGCCTATCAGAAAATACCATTGTAGTTTTGCTGTCAGACCATGGCTACCATATGGGAGAAAAAAATATCACAGGCAAAAATACACTTTGGAACGAATCCACTCGTGTGCCTTTTATTTTTGCCGGCCCCGGGATTCCTGAAAAGGGCAAAAAAAGTTTCGAAGCTGTTGAACTGTTGGATATGTACCCTACACTGATAGATTTGGCAGGCTTGCCCCAGAAAAGCGGTTTGGAAGGGACTTCATTAAAACCAATCCTTCAGGATGTGACAACACAAAAAGAAACACCGGCTTTATGTTGCCATGGACCGGGCAACCATGCGGTCATAACAGAACAATGGCGCTATATCAGGTATGCTGATGGCTCTCAGGAATTATACAATATCATTGAAGATCCGGAAGAATGGAATAACCTGGCTGATATTGAAGGTTTTCAACCGGTGATAGAATATCTCGACAACTACATCCCCAAACAAGTAGCTGATCCTGCCCCCGGAAATACAGTCCGGTTAAATGAGATAATTGACAGCGACATTTACTGGCAAGGGAAAAAAATTGAACCGGGTTCACCTGTGCCAATGAGTTTCAAATAGTTGATAATTAGTGGCTATAAGAAAACTCCAATTTCTTCGTTACGGACATTTTGAAAACA
>CAZVTW010000004.1:0-43985 GCA_964629805.1 uncultured Bacteroidales bacterium
ATAAGCCGGATGAGTAATCGCCGCTTGTATAGTTTTTTAAAAAGCTCTTTCACAACCCCGATAAGATGATGGTCAAAAGAGGTGTAAGGAACGCGTTTTTGCAGGGTGCGGGTATCAAAGTCAGAGTAACGTATCTTCACTGTTACACACGAGGTGAGTTTCTGTTGTTTCCTGAGCTGAAAAGCAAGTTTTTCTGTCATGGACACAAGCAGGTCGTTGAGCATGTCAATATCTGTGGTGTCCCTGTCAAATGTTCGTTCCTTGCTCATGGATTTTTGTTCGGTATATGGTTTAACAGGTGTTGTATCAATGCCGTTTGCTTTTTTCCACATGATCATCCCGTTTTTTCCGAGTACGCGCACGACCATCTCAGGAGGCATACGGCTGAGTGTGCCGATATTTTCAATCCCCATTGAGCGGAGCAGTTGATAAGTCTTTTTTCCTATCATGGGTATTTTGCGTATCGAAAGAGGATTGAGAAAAGGCTGCACATCGGCAGGCATGATATTGAGTTCTCCATTGGGCTTTGCTTCGTTGGTAGCTATCTTCGAGACAGTTTTATTCAACGACATCCCCATGGAAATGGGAAGCCCGGTGTGCCTGGTTACTTCGCTGCGAAGTTCTTTTGCCCATTTCTGCGAACCAATAAAACGGTCCATGCCGGTGATGTCAATATAATGTTCGTCAATGGAAGCTTTTTCATACAGTGGGGCCTTTTCTCCAATGATTTCAGTCACCATGTGAGAATATTTTGTGTACAGGTCCATATCTCCCCTGATAAACACCGCATCGCTGCAAAGCTGGCGAGCCATCTTCATTGGCATGGCGGAGTGTACGCCATATTGCCTGGCTTCATAACTGCAGCCGGCCACCACGCCCCTGTCAGACATACCCCCGATGATGACAGGTTTGCCAATTAACCGGCTGTCTACCAGTCGCTCTACCGACACAAAAAAGGTATCCAAATCCATATGTACAATTGTCCGCTCCATCCCTGTTTATATATGACGGGTTTGAATTCACACAGAAGCCATCGTAAGGCAATATTAATAAGTGTGATTATTTTTTAATCATTATCAGGACTACAAAATAATCATTATTCGGGAAATTTCAAAATGTTCTTAGGCTGGTATACTGTCCCAAAAGTTCTTTGCATATTATTGGCAATTTAATAAGGCAATAAGGTTAAAAATTGTTAATCTGTTTTTCTATTAAGGCTTAAACTTATGAATAAGGTTTATATGATAGTATATAAAAACCTTATATTGATTTTCAACCTCTTAGTAGAAAACCTTATCACTCAGAGCAACCTTATTACCTTATTGAAAAACCCTTTATTCATTTTTAAAAATCATTAATTTAGGTAATTAATGATGTTTGCAGGGTTAAAAGCATTAAAATTTAATATTGCCAATAATTTCATTAGAATTTTCGGGACAGGGTACTAGATGCAGGAGAACCAGGAACTGGCCGGTGTTTTATACATTGATGGACACGAGAAAGTCTATTTTGGCAAGCTGAATTATGAGGCAGAATTATCACAGGTAAAACAAAGTGATGAAAAATGGGAAGAACACACCAAAGAAAAAGCTGAATTACCGGAACAAATAAATATTGAGGAAACACGATTAGCAGAATTAAAATTTCAGCGAAAGAACATAGAAAGAGAAATTCCTTTTTCTGACTTACCGGAAAATTACAAATTTGAATCGGTATTTAATGAAAGGAAACAGTACGTTGACACTATAAAATTTATAGCATATCGTTCCGAAACCAGTTTGGCAAACTCAATATCAAAATATATGAGTAACCCCAAATCAGCAAGTACACTTATTGTGCAATTTTTTAAATCTATTGCTGATCTGGATGTTCAAAAGCAAAAATTAATTGTAAGAATTCATAATCAACCAAGGTTTGTAGATAATGAAATATTAAAAAAATTGTGTGATATATTAAATGAAACAGAAACAATCTTCCCGCAAACTGATCTTAAAATGGTTTATTGTCTAAATGAATCAAAAGATACTCAAAAGGATCATTCGAATTTTTTGAGGGGTCACTTATTTTCCCTCTGAGATAAGGAAGCCTGAACATACACCTACTCTCCTCTCAATCCGTTGCTTCGCAGCGGATTGAAAAGGCAGAATTTAAAAAATCTCCGGGAGGAATCCCGGGGTAAGTGAAAACGGTAAAATATTTTTATTCATATATGATAAATGTTGGTTATTTTGCTTTTTTAAGGCCTTATGTCAGACTTTTTGTGGTGAGAGTCTGCCTGATTATTTCTTTTTCTTCCTTTTTACCCTTGGTTAAAGTAAAAGAAAATGTAGAACCTTCATTTTTTTTACTGTTACACCATATTTCTTCATTACATTTGTTGAGAAAATATTTACAAAGATACAGCCCCAGGCCAAATCCTTTTTCTTTTCTCAGACCTTTTTCTGAAGAAATATGTTCCCTGTTGAATAAATTGTTCGCAATTTCTTTATCCATTCCTATTCCTGAATCTTTAACAGATACAATATTCTTCATTTCGGACTGAAAAGCGGAAATTTGAATAGTTCCGTATTTTGGTTTGAATTTTAATGCATTTCCAACTAAGTTTCTTAATACTACTCGCACAATATTATAGTCTGATCGACAAAAAAATCCTTTTGGAATTTGATTTTGAATCTGAATTTGTAGATTTTTTGAGTCAAATTCAAAAAATGATACTATGTCATCTGCCAAATCATACATATCAAATGTAGTTAGATCGAGTGACTCTTTCTTCATCTGTTGACCAGTCCAGAGCAATAAACTATCAATGAGGTTCATTATTTTGTTTAACAATCGCTGACTCTCATTTTCAAGGTATTTTTTTTGTTCGGGACTATTATCTTTTAATACAATCAGTTTTTGTATATTAATAAGACTAATTATGGGAGATCGAATGTCATGAGAAATAATCGAAAAAATTGTATTTTTAAATGTGTTTTCACTTTTAAGTTGTCTACTTTTATCAGTGATTTTTCTGTTCATGTTTTGCAGAAGATGGTTTTTATGGCTTTTATCTTTGTTTTGTTTAAATAGAACAATCAAAAGTGATAGAATAATGAAGATTGAAATCAGACTTATAAGTAAAACAACATTTTTTTGTTTCATTTTAAGTTCTTTTCTTTCCAGTTCCAGTTCTTTCAGTTTAGCTTCTTTATGCAAAATTTTGTTTTCTGCTTCTTTGCGTTGAATCTCAAACCGATATCCGAAATTTCTGTTGAGATTTCGGTTTAAAGAATCCTGGTAGAGTGTTTGGGCACTATCCATTTTTTCATAAAAATAGATACTTTTTGACAAGTCCCTGTGGTGCTTATTTATTTTCGCCAGTATCCTGCTGATTTTAGGTATAATTGGTAGTAATTCTTTTTCTGTTGCCAATTCATAAGCTATTTTAGCGTAATATTCAGCGCTGTCAATGTGGTTATTTTCCAAATAGATTTTTGAAAGATAGAATGCTCCGTGAGCCTGGCGATTAATCTCATTATATTTATAAGAAAGCCGGAGAGATTTGGAAATATATTCTTTTCCTTTTTCAGCATCCTCCTGGCGCAGGTATAACTGTCCCAGAAATTGATAAATTGTTGGTTCAAGATAGGGGATTTTTTCTTTTTTTATAATTTTCAGTGCCTCGTTAAGGAATGAAAGCGCAGCAGAATTGTTTCCAAAGTTCATTTCAAGTCGACCAAGATTAACCAGGCTATTTGCGTGGTTCCCGGGTGTGTTTTGTTTTTCGGCCAGTTTTTTTGTTTTGATAAAATATTTATAAGCCAGTGAATCTGCCCCCATTGTGGCATACAGAATAGCCAGATTGCCCAGGGCGACATCATAATTTTTCACTGAATTTATTTCTTCAAGAATTTGAATAGAGGATTTAAACATCTGTAATGCAGTATGAATCTTTCCGCTGTTTTTATAAATTGTGGCAAGCATAAGTTTGAATTCAGCAACAGATTGCTTCTCATCAAATTTAGTTGCTATTTCCAATCCCCTGGAAAATGAATCAATGGCAGCAGGATAATTATTCCTGTTTAATTCTAAGACCCCCAAATTAAGTAAAACCGGGATAAGCCGCTTATTTATGTTTTTTTAGTGGCGAGTCTGTGTGCTGTTTCGAGATGAAAAAATGCAGAATCATATTTTCCTTTCAGTCGGTCATTATAGCCGGTTGCTGTGTGGTATGAGACTAAAAGAGATGTATCGTCATATTGTTTAACAAGAGAAAATGCCTGATACAGAAGGCTGTCAGAGAATGCCATCCTTCCTGTTCTGGCTTCTGTTCCGGCAATATCTATATATCGGGTTAGGTATTGTTTTTTTTCCGTATTGGGAAGGGAGTTAAATGTTTGTAAAAGTAATCGCAATGTTTTGCGTGAATTTGTGTAATCGTCAATAACCTGTTGCTCATATGCATCAAAAAGATTATTTATGAAAGTTGTATCAATTTTTGTGTCCTGCTTTTCCGATACATGATTGGTCTCAGGTAAAGACCAATGAATAACCCTGCCAAAGATATCTGAAACAAAAAGACCTTCTAATCCTGTCAGGATAAAAAAAATAATGAGTAAGAATATTATTTTAATACGCTGCCTGCTTCTTCTTATCTTGCTATAAATTATCATAAATTACATACAAATTTGCACATTTCAGTAAAAAACCGGAAATTGTCAAAATAAAATGAAGACAATTCTGTCTGTACTTTTTTGTACGAAAATTATAGTAATAAGTTATGAGGTCGGTTATAAAAATTCAGATTCTTAAAAACCAAAGGCTATCTTAAAAACTCACATCCCCTTCCTGTGAAATGCCTGATGGTCGTTTTTTTGTTTCAGTGAAAACAGTTGCTGTTATCCAGCTTGTGGTTGTTTCGTCCGGATGAAGTTTTCGCGCAATACCTTTCCCGGTTTCTGCCTCAATGGTATGTGTATCGGATGTTGACGGGAGGATACAGAGTGTATAAACCTTCCCAAAGTATGGATACTCCCTGTCGCCATTGGCATTTATCCATATCAGGCAGTTATTAAACATCTTGCTATCCCAGGCCAGTCCAAAACCAATTCCTTTGCCGGTATTTCTTACAGCAGCCCAGCTACCCTTTAAATTCGATAACCAGTATAGATCATTGATGTCTGCCCCTTTTTCAGGGAAATGCCTGAGATCAACAGAACCCTGCCTGCCGTCGATATGTGGCCACGTGCCATTTACACCCTGTTCAACTCTTGCATTATCAAATTCAAAATAGGTATTGATATCCCCACCGGGAAGATCAATAATGCAATTGCCGGACAAAAATGGTTCTCCCAGCAAGGGATGATGCCCCCACTGATAGGATATTTCTTCACGCCCAAGATTTTTTATGCTTTCATGTATTTGAACAGCGGGACTTTGTGAAATCAGTTTAATGGTTTTTTCCAGCAAAAATGGGGTTTTGAGTGTTTTAACACAACATTTAATCTCAACCTCACCGGCTGTGTCTTTAAGAACCTGGTAGTACCAGGGCAGATACATGACTTCATCATATGGTGAAAAATCAATGCCCTTATAGGTGCAATTCAGACCCACATTTGGAAAAGCTTCAAACCAGCCACCGTGATAAGCCTGGTTGAAAATATCTGAATAATAAACGTGCCGTCTGTCAAGGCTTTTTAATCCTTTCGGTGTGCGCCACAAAAATGAAGTATCGTTTTCTTTGTAATTGAAATCAACAATATCACATCCTTTATCAGGTAAGAGTGTTATTTTTATTTTTTCATTTTCAATCATTAACAACCTGTTTCCCTGCCATGATACTTCCATTATCCGGCATCCGAAATTTCTGTCGCTGATATACTGCATTGTGTGTGCTTTTTATTTGTGAATCCACTCCGGGAAGTCCATTTTTAATCGGACGCTTTGTTATTAGTACCGACTAAGTCAGGACGGGTCCTTATCCCGGCTATGGTTTGTGACATATAACTGTCAAAAAAAATGACATTGATAGTCAGGTATATGGCACAAACAAAGAGAGAGTCAGCCTGTCATTTTCGATGTCAGATGTCATTATCTCAGTCGAGACGAAAATCAAACTTTTTGGAGCGGACTCATTTATTATTTCAACAAAAATAGATATTTTTTTGGTGATTAGCGATTAGAATTGAATTCTTTTATGGCATCAAACATGGCTACAATATTTTCAGGAGGCACATCCGGCAGTATATTGTGAACGGTATTAAAAACAAAGCCACCACCTTTTGAGAATATTTCGAGTCTTTCAGTTACCTGCTCCTTCACTTTTCCCGGGGTTGCATTATTCAAAACAGTCCTTGTGTCAATTCCGCCGCCCCAAAATGTTATATCTTTGCCGTATTCCTGTTTAAGCCTGGCAGGTTCCATTTCATGAGCATTGGTTTGAACAGGGTTTATAATATCAAGTCCGATGTCAATCAAATCAGGGATTAAGGGAAATATTCCGCCGCATGAGTGAAGCAATATTTTCATGTTACTGTGCTCTTTGATGTACTGTATTATCTGTTTATGTCGCGGTTTAAAAATTTCCTGGTACATTTCGCGTGGCATAAAAGGGCCGTTGTCAGTTCCCAGGTCATCACCAAGCCTTACCACGTCAACGACATCACCAACAGTACGACATATTTTTTCCAAACCTGCAAGGTGAAGTTCAAGTAATGCATCCAGCATTTTTTTAACATTGTCAGGATCTATAAATAAATCCATCAAAAAGTTATCCATTCTTCTGAGAAATGTGCCCCATTCAAACAGGTTGCAACCTGCTACCATCATAACTGCTTTATCCGTATTTTGTCTGAGATAAATGGCTTTTTCACGCAGTTTATCCCAAAAATTTTCATCACCGGCATTATCCCAGGGACTGTGAGCCAGGGCCTGCCATAACACTTTGTTCATCGCAGCGGGTAAATCCCCGTAATTATCCGGATAACCGTCAAGATACGGAAACAAAGTCTGGTCAAAGAAGGTCGCTCCAACGGGTTTTTTAGCAATCAGCTCATTCTTTTCATTGTAAACAAGCAGGTTGCCCTTGTCGTCTTTTTGTGGTTTGAACCATTGAGGGTATCTGGCTTTGCTGTTATCAGAAAGGGTCATATTATACCAGTCTGAGGCTTCTGTGTTAAATTCGCGTCCTACATCAATCACATCAATGCCAAACCTGTCAATGATGCTATCTTCAGGCTGTGCCAGTTCCTGCACCACATCATAGATGAGTGTCTGACTGTCCTTCAGTCCCAGATACTTTGTGAGATTGTTGTAAGCTATTGCCGAAATACCTGAGCTGGGGGTAGACCCCATGTCAACAGGAATTTTATCCGGTTCCCTGTGATTTATTGATGCTAATATGCGTTCTCTTGATGTCATAATATTAATATATTTACTTATCTATTTATCATTGAGTGAGTTAAATAGCCCAAGTAGTAATGGTAAATCCTGTCATTGGTGACGTTAAACCGTTTAGCAGGTTATGTCACAATAACGTCATTAAAATTTTTTAACTTCCAGGCCTTTCATTATAAAATATTCTAAATATTGATTATTTATTTACTGACAGACAATTTAATACATAGAGCAAAAATAATGATAAAAATCAATAAATATTTGAACATTTGAGGGAATTTATTGTACTTTTACGATAATTTATATTTTTATTTGGCATTTTTCAAAATGCACACAAAGTAGTTTACACTTTTTTATTTTTGGCTCTATTCTAATTTAAGGTTGGTTTGTTTAAACATCAATAAAATCAATAATTACAAGATGAAATATTTCAAATTTACTTTCTTTTTGATTGATATTTTTGAAATATTCAACAATAGATGATTGTTGATAGTTCATATTCTGTACTTTACAGCATCCCAATTGTTATCAACCCTTAATTAGAATAGAGCCTTATTTTTTAAAACCTTATATTTTTTTTAAAACCTTAACAGAAAACAAATATCATCGCAACTTTTCAACCTTATTACCTTATTTACAGTGAATTTAATAAGGTAATAAGGTTGAATATTCTAAAAATAAGGTTTCCCTTTATTTAAGTGTAAACTGATAAATGAAAAATGCCTTTTATTTTACAAAGTTATCAGATGTTTTTGAGTGACCGGAAAAGCTAATTATCACATTGTCTTACAACAACGAAATAGGGGAATCCATACAATTTCAACTGAAAAATCTCTCATTTTCGACATTTGATGGTTTGTCAAAGTATGAGAATATTATAAGTCCCTTTTCAAGAATGTACCTGATAACAAAAGGGAAGGGATATATCATAACAGGTAGCAATTCAATATTGCTGGAGGAGGGATATACGTATTTGATTCCGGCATTTACAACCTGTACATATATTTTTGAACCCGGTTTAAGCCATTTTTACATTCATTTTACTGCTGAACCGGAAAACAAACTGGATATCTATAATTTATACCATGTCAAAAACAAAGTTAAGATAACAGCATTAATAAAACCGCTTTTTGAAAGGCTTCTGGAAATTCATCCCAATATACAAATACCTCACCATGATCCTAAAATATATCAGTCGAAGCCCTGGATAAACCCAAAGGTGACCTATACATCTGTCAATTGTCATCTGGAGACAATTGGTATTCTTTCATATTTGTTTTCAAAGTTTATTCTGAAAGAGAAAGATGTATCCGTAAACAATATGTTACGTTACAATGTCCAGAGAATTCTTTTATACATCGAAAAAAATCTCAATAAAAACATCACAATACAGGAACTTTCAGATATAGCCTGTTATTCGAAAGATCATTTTACCAGGGTTTTTAAAAGTCTGACAGGAACACCTCCGGGTGAGTTCATTATGCATAAAAGAATAGAAAAAGCCCGGTTTTTGTTGTTGACAACGGATCTGACGCTACAACAAATAACCGGGCAATTATATTTTAAAAGCGCTTCCTATTTTTGCCGCGTATTTAAAAAACATACCGGGCTTTCGCCATCGGCCTACCGGAAGCAGCGCGGATAAAAGTTCTCAACCGGACGAACACAGATACCCTCTCTATTGAGTTATCTTACTGATTGTTTTATTAAAAAAGTCATGTTTTGCCTTATACCTTTCATACATTGGATTATGAGTGGTATCCGGTGCCGGATATTTTTTTTCGAGCTGAGTCATCTTTTTCATGATTTCCTTCAGCTCCGGGCTGCCGGCTGAATCGGTGACATTGACATATTTCATTTTCCACTCCGATAACTGAACACAACGCCATAAACTGTCATTTCCGTCAAGATAATAGTCTTTGTATTTGAAACCATTTAACCAGTTGACATAAGTATAAAGATAATCGCGTGGTGAATCTTTTCCATCAATTACCGGTTTAAAACTCATTCCGTCAAAATTCACAGAATCCGGCAATTCAAAGCCTGCCATATCAGCAACCGTAGGAAAAACATCCGCTAACTGGACATAATCCATACTTTTGACAGGCTCCGTGATCAAGCCCGGGCAATTGACAATCATCGGCACCCGAAAACCATTTTCGGACTCTAAACGTCCTTTGCCCATTTTTGGGCCTCCGTTATCTGCCGTAAAGATGATGACTGTATTATCCCGAATATTCAGATCATTCAGGTTATTGACAATTTTACCAATCAGATGGTCTAAATATTCAATGGCAAATTTTCGTCCAACAGGTGTACGTTTTCCGGTTTTAGTGCCTGTTGAATCAAGCTCTGGTACCGGGCCAAATGTACCCCACCTGGTTTCTTCACTAACAGGTTTGTACCACCAGTTGTGGGCTATATTTGCAGGATAATAGACAAAAAACGGTTCTTCCTGATGTTTCCTGACAAATTCATTTATGAACTCGGTGAAATAATCAGGCCCGTAATCATAGTTTCCTGTAGGACCAAGTTTGCCGTTTTTAATCATAGCAGGTTGCCAAAACGGGCCTCTGCCGCCAACATCCCAGTATGGCCCGGAGGCATCTTTCACTTTGACATAATCTTCATATTCCGGGGGCAGGCTGTCTGGTAATCCCCACAGGCAATATTCATCAAATCCGTAATCTTTTTTAAAAGTATCCCATTCCGGATAGTCTTCAATATGCCATTTGCCAGAAATAGCAGTTGCATACCCTTTTGATTTGAAAAATTCTGAGAAGAATAATTCATCCTTTATTGTGTAACCAGGCTCGCCTTTAATTCCATAAGGCGGATCGCCGGCAGGTTTAAAACTATTTCCGTACCATCGGGTACTTGAGGCATACCTGCCTGTCATTATCTGGATTCGCGAAGGCATGCAAAGCGGAGTAGACCAGCATGTATGAAACTGAATTCCGGTCTCTGCCAGTCTGTCCAGGTTTGGTGTATGAATGTCTTCATTACCATAACAACTCAAATCTAAGGCTGAAATATCATCAGCCATGATAACAACAAAATTGGGCTTATTTTCCCTGGTTACACCTGTATTTTGTTCTTTGTTTATGGGCGAATTACAGGACATCAGGGAGAGAGAAGCCCCGAAAGCAAACAATTTGTGTGTTGAATAACGCATATTTTAGTAATCAATATCTGTTATTTCCCGCATTGATTTTCTGAGTATCTCTTCCTGCCAGAGTTTTTTCATCTCCGCTTTTTTCTCAGCATATTCAGCATTATTTGCCAGATTTTCAAGTTCCAGCGGGTCTTCATTGCAGTTGTACAATTCTTCGCGGTCGTTGATATAGAAACAATATTTCCATCCGTCTTTTTTTATCATAGAAGAGCGGCCTACCGTTGTATAATCAAGGAACCAGCTTGTTCCGTCTTCCTCAATTCTCTTTTTTCTGTAAGGCATAAATTCTTCTTTACTCATAACCGGAGGAGGTGTTCCCGGCAATCCCACTTCTGAATAGATTACTTCGCGATGCTTATCCGGTTTTTCTCCTTTCATGATACCAAGGAATGATTCACCTTTAACCCCGATTGGTTTTTCAAAACCAAGATATTGCATGACCGTTGGCATTACATCAATATTCTCTAACTGCGCCTGGTATCTTTTACCGCCTTCTAAGCCAGGCATACTTATGACCAGAGGAATTCTGACAAGCGCATCATAAAAAGCTTTTGTTTTTCCGATTAATCCGTACCTTCCGCCAAAGTTGCCATGATCAACAGTAAAAACAATGACTGTTTTTTTCCGAAGATTAAGCTCATCAAGCTTATCAAGGAGCATACCAATAGCTTTATCACAATAAGTTACCTGTCCGTACATGGTAGCCAGTATCCTCTTTCTTTCAGCAACGGTGTATTTATCATAGCCCTGTGAGACAGACTGAACATAATGAGCAAAGGGGTGTTCCTGCCAGTTGATATCCAGTCCTTCCAACTCGAGTTTATCCGGGTCGTACATCGAAAAATATGGTTCCGGAACTACATTCGGCCAGTGGGGATCAGGAAAAGAATAATGGAGAAAAAAGGTTGAATCTTTGTATTTATCCAAAAATTTTATGCCATCTTCAGCTATTCTGTAGGTCATGCCTTCTTCCTCTGTAAAGGGCATTGGCCCTTCTATGAGTCCTTCACCCAGAATCCCGCTTCCCTGGTCAGGTGTTGAGCCGCGAAATTCCGGCCTGGGATCAGTATGCCGGTATTCGTATATTTCTTTATCCTTTTTAATCATTTCTCCGTGAATCTTACCGAAATGGGTATATTCTTCCCTGTAATCAAAGAATTTTTCCATATACTCATCATTGAAACAGTGGTTCTTACCGGCCAGTCCGATAACATAACCTGCCTCCCTGAGCGTGTTCAGATATGACCACTGGTGGGCTTTCATATGGTTCGGCATGTCAACAAACTTACAACCATGCTGCATGGTATATTTCCCGGTAAAAAAACTTGCTCTGCTGGGCGTACATAGCGGAGAGACAGTGTAATTGTTTTCAAACACGTGAGATTCTCCCGCAAGTTTGTCTATATGAGGTGTTTTGACAACAGGGTGGTCCATGTAACCTAATTGGTCCCACCGTAATTCATCAAGCTTTATGACAATCAGATTTTTATTTTTCAGACTGTCTTCCTGTTTTAAGGCATCCGGCTGATCTTCATCAGCAGATACACTATGACCGGAAAAAGCCAGCGGTGCTAAAAAAGTGGCACCTGCAAGCATCCGGAGTTTTTTATTCATATGATTTGATAACATAGTAGTATTTATTTAATATTAACAATAATGTTTACCTGTTTTTTATTTTTAGGTGGCGGGATAACATTTCCCGGAACTGGTTTTCCGTTAACAGTGATTTCTGTTTGTCCTTTTGAAATGCCTTTTTTCTTGTTTATGGTAATATGATGTTTAACGTTCCTGAACACTCTGGTGACTTTAACATCTGTCCAGTCAGAAGGCAGGCACGGATCAATAACCAGTCCTTCCCATGAAGGTCTGATTCCAAGTATATGCTGTGTTGCTGCTACATACATCCAGGCAGCGGTGCCACTTAACCAGGAGACATTTGCAAGTCCGAATTTATCTGATTCAGGGCCAAAAAGATTAGAACAATAGGCATAGGGTTCAGCTTTGTATCTCCAGGGGCCTGCCTGTTCCATAGCCACTTTAGGAATAAGCTGTTGATAATATTTCCAGGCAATATCACCCCTGCCAAGCATACACTCAGCCATAATAGCCCAGGTGTTGGCATGGCAGAAAATGGCGGCGTTTTCACCTGTTCCTTTGTTATAGTTGGTTAAGGGGTCTTTCGGGTCCGGGAATGTTGTAATAGAAGGGTCAATGAGTTTGATACCCAGTTCTGTATCAAGTTTATCCCTGACAACATTCATGGCCTGTTCACCACGTTCCTGTGAGACATAGCCAGACATCACAGCCCAGGATTGTGCGTTGAGCCAGATTTTCGCCTCATAGTTCTCTTTTGTGCCGAGGAACAGTCCGTTGTCCATAATAGCCCGGCGGAACCATTCACCATCCCAGCCAATTGTGTTTATCAACTCTTTTTGTTTATCCCATAATTGTTGATATTGATCTATATCCTGCTCATTTCCTGTAAGCTTTGCGAGTTCAATAAGTTTTGGCAGGGCAACACCGAGTTGCATTGCTGTCCAGAAACTTTGACCTTTGCCTTCGCGACACACTTTAAACATCTGGTCATTCCAGTCCGAATGAAGCATCAGCGGTAAGCCGTGGGGGCCGATATTGGCAAGTGTAAAATCAATTGATTTTTTCAGATGCTGATATACTGTTGCTTCGCCATTATCATAGAATGGAATGGTTTCGTTCAGAAAATCTGTTGTCCCTTCCTCAGCAACAATGTTCCAAACGCCGAGTATAGGCCATATGTGGTTATCTGAGTGTTTCCTGTGAAGCGGATCCCAGTTCTCTACCGGGAAAAAGTAATGATTTGTGTGTCCGTCAGCATACTGCTGGCCGAGCAGAAGCCTCATTTTTGCTTTTGATGATTCTGTATCTAATGGAGTTTGTGATAAAACATCCTGTGAGGTGTCGCGAAAACCCACCCCGCGGAAGGTTCCGGTTGCATAAAAAGAGATATTCCTTGAAAAAAGGAAATTTCGCTGCGACTGGTATGGATTCCAGATATTAACTTCCCGTTCGGCGTCTTTATCTGGTAATTCACAGGAAAAAGGAGATAAGTAATTATCCCATTCCTTTTTCAAATCATCAAAAGACTGTTGGATAAATGATTTGTCCCTCAGATTTTGGAGGCTTGAGCCAATTTCACTTTCTGTCATTCCGGTACCGAGGAACACATTGATTTCTTCGGTTTGCCCGGGTTCAATATTAACGTCCATCTGAAGGGCGCCACATGGATCGCCGCCAAATAAAGTAGAATTTGTGCATCCGTCTTTTTCAATTGCATACGGATTTGTTTCAGACCGATATGCCCCGATAAATTCATCCCTGTCTCCGTCAAAACCTTTCAGTTTTTTATCCGCAGCAAAGAAAACCAGAGGTGTTTCATCAGGTTTAGGCTGAGTTTCAACTCCGTATTTAAATATCAGGCTATCTATGTCATCCTTATGCCAAACAGACATTTGGTGCTTCATATAACAAACCCATGAAACCTCACGCAGATATTCCATCATGCCAAACTCAACAAAGGAAAAAAGGTCAATATTTTTACTTTTATCCGAATTGTTGGTCAGTTTCAGGTTCCAGACTAATGCATTTTCCTGCTTACCGACAAAATATTTCAATTCGGCTTTTAATCCGTCTTTCTCAGCAACGAACCTGGTATATCCCATACCATGCATTGCTTTCCAGCTATCAGGTTTGGCCAGCGCCGGTTCGCTTGTCGGGCACCAATAGCTGCCTGTTGTTTTATCTTTGATGTAAAAGTAAAAACCTGACCTGTCGGTTGGCAAATGATAGAATCTGTACCTGTTGATGCGCCATATCTGGGGTGATTTGTGAAATGCCAGTCCGCCGCCGGCCTGCGACATCATGGTATGAAACGTTCCGTTGGAAAGATAGTTGATCCAAGGTGTTGGTGTGTCATACCGTTTAATAATGACTTCTTTGTTTTTATCATCAAATTCAAAATAGCTTTCAATGTTATTTCTGTCTGTTTCCATAAACACGCTTATTTTTTATATTCACAATAGATTAATTATATTTTTTCAAGCTCTTTTTTCGAGAGAGCTAACAGGGGCTTCTTTTTGAGGATCAACAGCTTCTGCATTTTCTGTTTTTTCACTCCCCATAAAAGCAAGTTTATTCACAAGGAAAGCGGAAATAAGCTGTATAAGAGCGAGAATGATAAATGTATACCGTAAAGCAGTGATGTCATTAATATAATAAGTAATCAGGACAAAAACAATTCCTCCGAATATTCTTCCGCCATTCATGAAATATTCATTATCCATAATAAAGGAATAACTGTCCCTGTTTTCAGCAATTGAAGATTTGTCAATGCTGGTGAGGAATGTTGCCCTGAATGAGCTATGTACCATAGGATCGGCAATCACCTGGCCAATTTTCATAATAATAACACCAAGGAATGAAATAGCGAGGAAATTAAACAACAGCTCTTCATTTGTAATTGTAAAAGCCAGAAATGTTCCGCCAATAATTAAGCTAATGGCGCCGGCAAGCATGATTTTTCCCCGGTGCTTTGGCTTAGCTATCCTGCCAACGATGTAAATTGAAATGACCGAAACAATTGCAGTGAAAAACTCTATTTTACCCAATACCGATTCATCTCCGGCCACATTCAATATCAATAAGGTCATCAGAACCATAAAACCAGCTTCCACCATCCCGACCGTGAAAGTAAGTGTGCGTTGATAATTCCATATTTTGCCAAAACGAAAATAGACGAAACGTTTGATAGGCGGGGTTTTAAAATTACTTTTTAAAATCAGTATTCCTGCCACTAAGGTAATTAATACAACCACAACTGAAGTATACTTATAGGCAGTCATTTTGAATTCAATACCAGGATCACTTCCCAGGATGAATGTTCCAAATAGGAGTGGGATAAGGGCATTGCAAAAAATAATGATAAATTGCTCAAGGCTAGCAAAGAAGTTTCGGTTATCATCATTTGTTACCTGGAGCGTTATCATATTCCGGCATGACCAGTAAATCCCGTTTCCGGTTCCGACCAACAAGCCATAAAAAATGACATAATAGCCAGCATCTTTTCCGAAAAACATAAGCAGGCTCAAAGGCACTACTGTCAAAAATACGCCGACAGTAAAAACATTCCTTATATCATATTTATGTTTCAACAATTTGCCGTTAATGAAATAACCAAGAATCAACCCAAGAAAAAATCCCCAGTTATAGACTATGGCCAGTGTATTATTACCGTTTGTGACCCTCATTATAAAGGCCGAACCAAAGATAATAATGAAAGGAAAAGCCAAAGAATAAATCAAATTAATGATAATTAATTTTTTTGCATCCGCATTAAAGATATTAAAAGCTTCTACCTCTTTTTTAACAAGTTTCTTTATCATTTTAATCTATATTTAAAAGTTAGTTTATTAATTTAATTAAGTATTACAAGTATTTTATTTGTTTTTGATTTATCGAAAATATCAACTAGTTTTTCCATAGAAATAATCGCTTTATTTCCTGTAGGCTGACATATTTCTGTTGTTTTTCCATTTACCTGCACCTCTTTTATGGAATACATGTTCCATTCTTTCTTATTCTTGTTTTGATATGAAACTTCTATAGTAAATTCCTGGAAGTTACAAAACAATATCAACGAATCGGTTTCAAAGAACTGTTCCTTTGTTAATTTTGGATTAATCAGTAAATTTCCGTTTTCTCCTCTTATACCATACATTTGAGTTACCAACGTCAGTGTTAACCAGGTGGCTGATCCTGTCAGGTACATGTAAGAGCCATGCCCGTCGGGTTCGAAATATGAGGGAATACCGGGATAAGTTTTTGCTGTTTCGGAAGTATTACAAAGTTTATAAATATCGCAATATACCTGGTAGCCCTCCCGGACGAAATTTCGAAGGTACAATCCGTACATATACATTACATTTTGCTGCATCCAGATACCTCCATGCTCTTTATGGCCATAAGAAAATCCTGTTATCCTTCCGAAGTATAGCCTGTCTTCTTTAAAATCTGAGCATAGATGTAATCCGCCAACTTTTTTGTTATGTAAATATTTACTAATAGACTGATACATCTGTGGTATTTGTTCATCTGTTGCCACCTTAAAAATGGTTGGAAGTACCTGTGATGTTAGGTCGATTCGGACACCTTTAGGGTGATCACCATGTACCTTGTTCCTGTTATTGTCATAATGACCATTGAAAAAGCTATTCCCTTCAGATACAGTAAGCCATTCCTGTGACCGGATATGATTAAAGAGGAATTCAGCCTTTGTCTCCAAATCATTGATGAGCAGGTTGATATCTATTTCAATTTTATTTCCGCTAACATTATGTTGAATGTTTTGATAATATTTATTTAAAATGTCTTGTTTATAGGTAACAGAATCATAATTATATTTTTGATTATCATTCAGTGTATCCAAAAGAATTACTATTTCTGAAAGCAGACTGATTTTTGTGCTTCCGTTCTGTTCTGTATGTTTTAAGAGACTGGCCAGTGTTTTAAAATTACCGGCTACCCAGTTATTGAAACAAACCGATTCGCCGTTTTGTCGGGCCATGTCATATGTATCATTCCAGTCAGCCCCTTCTAAGAGCATAATGTTGTGATCCCCAACATTATAAAAAGATGCTAATTGCTGTAACAGTACATGTTCAAATATACTCCCTTCATAAATATTTCCATTTTCATCTTTTTGGTGATGTCCGTATGAAGCTTCCCATAGTTCGTCCCTCTTTTTACTTCTGTGAGAAAACACATCCTTCCAATATGAAATATTCTTCCAAAGAATATTAAAGTCTCCTGTTTGTTGTATATAAAAATTGAGCACAAAAACGGGCCAAACACCATGATCACACCAGGTACGCGGAACATTATTTCTGTCAGCTATAAATTCTCCGGGACGTGTACCAATGATTGTTGCATTTGTCCCGTCGATGCGTATACCCCTAAAATTATTAATCATTTCATCAACAGCGCTTTCAGGATGAACGAGAAAAATAGCAAGCAAGTCAGACCACAGGTCGCGCCAGCCTCTGCCTCCACGGCCATAGCCAAAATCGGGCAGGTAAGAATTCCCGTAAACCTGCCTGCAAAAAAGCTGAAAATTGATCCATTTCGTCCAGTTATCAAATTCTGTCGAGTGTGATTTAAAAGAAACTCTGTTTACCAGGGATTCCCATCCATCCAGAGTATTTTGTAAATGTTCCCGGGCTTTAGTAATGGTTCCGTATTTTTCTTTCCATTTTTTTGCAATATCTTTTGTTTCGGAGATACCATTAATAATGATGTAGGATTTTTTCTCTCCGGGTTGTATGGTAACCTCATTAAAACCCAGGGCCCCGACAGCTTCATATCCATGTCTTTGGTTTTCCTTAAGTTCTGGTGCTTGTAGGTTTCGAAAAACTGCGCGTGGATTATCCATGCTTCCACCTTCGCCAATAAAATCACGCATGGTACACCATATATTTACAGGGGCCTCTCCGTCTCCTTTAAAACCAACAGAGTAATATGAGGTGTCATTATCTGAATGTCCAAATTCATTAAAGTTTATTAGAGGCTTCACCTGTACACCATGTTCAACAACGAAAATCCGGTTGAACATTGATGTCACATTCCTGTGGTCTCTGAGGTTATCGGCAGACCGGGCGTAGATAGGAACAGCAGAGGTTGGTGTACAGGTAACCGGTGTTTGACCTGTATTTTCAATTTCTACAATTGATATTTCAACGAAATCTTCATTGAAAGGTACAAAAACGGTTGTTGTTGCTTTGAGATGCAACCCAGGATTTGTTTTAATGACCTTAAAAGAGCCTATTTTTCCTTCTATCTGGGTTTTTATCTTTTCCTGGTTGTCCCAGATGGATGTCTTTTCAAAAATACTTCTTCCGGCAATACTCCAGGGGCGGCTTTTGTCGGTATATATCCAGAAATATCTGCCGTTCAGTACACGGTGAAAATCCTCAGTAACAACAGGAGTTGAATGATAAGAATGAAAAGAAGAGCAGATATCCCCTTTTAATTCCGGAGTTACTGAACACTTCATACCAGCCCGGTTAAAAAGCGGGAAAAACAACCTGGAGTTGGAATACGGATTTTCTGATATAAATTCAGCGTTTGATTCGCCTGTAAATTTCCATGTCGATATTTTTTCTTGTCCTTTCATAAATTACATTAATATTTAATCAGTTTTTATGAGTGTTTTTTCCAGTTCTTCAAGAGATTTGCCTTTTGTCTCAGGCACATAGAACAGGGTAAAGAAAAAGGCCAGTGCCGCAAATACACCGAAAATGAGAAATGTTCCTGTTGTGCCAATATTGTCAATTTCCCAGGGAAATACCAGTGTTACGAGGAAACTCACTGTGCCATTTGTCAAACCTGCTGTTGAAATTGCCACCCCTCTTAAACGATTTGGGAAAATTTCTGACAGCAGAGCCCACATAACAGGGCCTATTGACATTGCAAAAGAACCAACATAACCGAGTATCGCTATTAATACGAGAACTGTGTTCAAAAGGAGTGAATGCTTTATAAGGGCTTCCTTATGTTGTTCGAAGTTTTCGGCGCCAATAGCTTTAGAGACCGCCTGGCTAAACAAGTGTCGTGTGTCATATGATGTATCCTTCAACCTGCTGAATTTCTTCATAATATCTTCAGGCACAGATTTGTCATGTTCGAGTTTTTCGAAAGTGGCATCAGATATTTTATACGTGGCAATATGCGAAGCATAAGACATAACAAATAAGCTGATAGCCATTCCCAGTGTTCCGAATAGCAACAATGGTTTTCGTCCCAGTTTGTCGATAAGGTAGATGGCCAGAATTGTAAATGACAGATTTGCCAGTCCGACAAATGTAGCCTGTAAAAAGGAAGCATCACGACCCCCGCCGGCTGCTTCAAAAATAATCGGGGCATAGTATAAGATGGCATTGATTCCGGTTATTTGTTGTAAAACAGCAATTGCAATGGCGATAGTCATGATAAGGCGCATTTTTCGGGAGAATAATTCCTTAAAACGGCCCTGTTCAGACGATTCACCCTGGACAGAATTTTTAATGAGCTGAAATTCTTTTTCGGCGTGATCTTTACCTCCAATTTTTGTCA
The DNA here is from genome assembly GCA_964629805.1 of uncultured Bacteroidales bacterium. Taxonomy (GTDB): domain Bacteria; phylum Bacteroidota; class Bacteroidia; order Bacteroidales; family CAZVTW01; genus CAZVTW01. Next base: position 19,694 of record CAZVTW010000004.1, read on the forward strand.
GGACTTTAACAGCCTCATCATGATGTCCGCGTTTTAAAATGAGCCAACGCGGGCTTCTGGGCACTAGAAACAAAAAAATAAAATACAGGATTGCCGGGATTGCTTCAACTCCAAGCATCCAGCGCCAGTTGTTTTCACCAATATCCAGCAATAAATAGTTGGAGAAATAGGCCGCGGAAATACCGATGACTATATTGAGCTGGTTGAAAGAAACCAGTTGTCCTCTTTTCTTAGGCGGAGCGATTTCAGCAATATATATCGGCGCAATCAATATGGCAGCACCTATTCCCAAACCACCGATCATACGTGCCACAATAAAAAAGATGAAGTTTGTAGCCAGGGCTGATGAAATAGCCGACACGGTAAAAAGGACCGAGGTGATTATCAATGTGTATTTTCGTCCGATTTTGTCACTGACAGGTCCCGATAGCAAATTGCCGAGCATAGCTCCTAATAATAAACAACTTACCGACCATCCTAACTGAATTTTTGTGAGGTCAAAATAGGTCTCAACAAAAGGTACAGCGCCGGATATTACGGCACTGTCGAATCCCAGGAGAAAACCGCCAATGGCAACAATCAGGGAAATCAAAACCGGAAATGAATTTCTTTTTTTCAATTTTTTAAAATTTTAGTGTATGTATAATCTAAATTAATGATTTTTCCTGTCATTTTTTGGGCCGCAAGTTATCATAACATGGCCTTTATTAATATCACTATTGATTCAATTAATAGCAAACATGTTGAATTTTAACCCAGGCAAAGGTAGATAAATCTTTGGGAAAACCCGGTTAAAGAGACAAAATGTCATCTGATAGTAAATCCTTTGCCTGCAAATGATATTTGCCAATTAATAAACCATTAACCGATATTTCTTTTTATATTCTGTTGGAGTTATATGTAAATATTTACTGAAAAGTCTGGAGAAATAATTGTAATTTTCAAATCCAAGCGAAAAAGCAATCTCATCAAAAGACCGATCAGATGTGAGTATGATAGATTGTGCTTTTTCAATGCGTTGTTTATTGATATACTCAAGGGGACGCATTCCAATCAGACGAAGGAATAGGCGGGAGAAGTGATCAGGATTCAGACAAACTCTGTCTGCCAGTTGCTTTATTGTTATCTTTTTGTCTAAATGAGAATTGATATAATGAAATGCCTCTCTTATCCGGGTATTGGTTGTCAAATTTTTACACATTCTGGTAGAATCATTCGTCATGAAGCGCGAAAATAATTGCAAAAGGATACCCATACTTTCAGTGAAGTTTTTACAATGAGATATTTCTTTTGGTTTTTGGTTATCAAATAATCCCGGTTTATTGTCATATATTTTCGGGTCTTTTACCTTAAGCTCTTTGCCCGGATTCAAATTAAGCAAACGTTTAAATAAATAGAAATCATTTTCCTCTGCTTTTTCCATATAATTAAAACGCAATAAATTAAAAATATCCATCCCCTGGTCCATTTCATGTGATACATGGATATAGTATTGCTCTAAATACTGCGGACATTCATAACTACTGTGGGAAAAACGGGGAATGAGGCAAAGACAGTTTTTTTTCAGGTGAAACTGTGTTGTATGATGGTTTAAATATCCTTCTCCACCGGTAATTAAATATATCCTGGTAAAGGGACTTATGACATCTTTGTAATTCCATGAAGAATCTAGTCTGCAAAATTCTATATTAAGGATTGAAAATCTTAAACTATGTAATAATGTATTTAGCATAGCTTTTCTTTTTTGATATTATTATTGCAATTTTAAAAAAAAAATGTCGTATTTGTGCAAAATATTATCATATCATTACAAATATAAGAATACAATATATTCTACTTTTACATCGTAATTTCAAGTTTTATGGATAAATTTATACGAAACATCATTGTTATCACTCTTTTCATAGGTATTTCATACCAGGTTGCAGGTCAATCCGGAGACAGCATTTACTTTTATACGAAGGGACGTGCAGAAAGATTGTCCTGGTGGAAGGATGCTAAATACGGCATGTTCATACACTGGGGACTGTATTCGAAATTGGCAGGTCAATGGAAGGGAAATCACATCAAAGGCGGGGCTGAATGGATCATGTATCATGCAAAAATACCCCTCCGGACATACAGTGAACTGGCTAAAACGTTCAATCCCGTTGATTTTAATGCTGATACATGGGTGAAAATTGCCAAAGATGCCGGAATGAAATACATTGTAATAACATCAAAGCATTGTGAAGGTTTTGCTATGTTTCATTCCAGAACGAATTCTTACAATATTGTTTATGCAACTCCATTTGAGAGAGACCCACTCTTGGAACTCAGAAAATCATGTGATAAATTCGGATTAAAACTTGGATTTTATTATTCACACAATTGGGACTGGAGCGAACCACATGCGAAAGGTCTTGCAAATACCTGGGATTTTCCGGAGACTGATATAAAAGAACCGCAAAAATATTATACAAATAAAAGCTTTCCGCAAATTAAAGAGTTAGTAACCAGATATAATCCTGATATAATGTGGTTTGATGTTCCATCTGACATTACCTCCCGCCAGAGCTTCGAGATTTTAAAAATAGTCCGCCGCAATGCACCGGAATGTATCATTAATGACAGAATTAGTAATGAGCACAAAAAAAAGAAGCTTATCATGGGTGATTATTATACACCAGAGCAATATATTCCAACCGATTTGGACATGAATTTTGAAACATGTATGACACTGAATGAAAACTGGGGTTATTGCTATTATGATAATAACTGGAAAGATGCAGGAACTATCATACAAAATTTGATTATGAATGTCTCAGCGGGCGGGAATTACCTGCTCAATGTCGGCCCGGATGCACATGGTAATATTCCGCCTAAGGCAGTTCAAATCCTAAAAATTGCAGGTAATTGGCTTAAACAGCACGGAGAAGGCATTTATGGCACAGAAAAAAGCCCTGTAGGTATGGTTTTTTACCGTAATGCCTATTGCACCGCCAAGCCCGGGAAATTATTTATTCACATGTTTGATTGGCCACATAACGGAGAGCTTATTATTGGCGATCTGGATACGAAAGTAGATAAAGTTTATTTTCTTGCTGATAAAAAAAGAAGGAATTTACGATATGAGCATATTAATAACCAGGACCTGTTAATTGATCTTGGCCCGGCAAAAATATCATCTGAGTTTATTGATCCATTAGCAAATACCATTGCAATAGAGCATACAGGCCGGCTATCAGATAAAAACCGGGATGTTATTATTGATTACGCTCATACAGCTTCATTTCATCCTGCTGATGCAGATACATCAGGAAATATTGAATACGGATTTAATCGCAGATGGGGCAAAAACAGGGGGAACGAAATGAAAGAATGGAACAAAGGCGGGACAATGACGTGGAATTTCAGAACCATAAGAGATGGAACTTATAAGATTGAATTGGTATACGGCGCCCATGAATTAAGTCATGACAATGATATCCATATTGTCATAAACGGAAAAGAGTTCAAACATAAAATTACTGAACATGAGGGTTGGTACAATGACCAGGCTGTTATTGTCGGAGAGGTATTTTTAATAGCCGGGACAGAAGGAATACTTCAGGTTAAGGCTGGTTACAGTATTATTCATACAATTGCTAATTTTAAACATATTAATTTTATACCAGTCAGGAGATAACGGGGCATGTTTGAACATAGCATGAAATAAGTTTACTCCGGTAAGGCGGTTTATCGCCAAACTCTGTGTTATTTTGTCTCGACTATAGTTAGTGTCATATGACTGTCAATAATAATTGACATTGATTTTTAGTCATATGGCACAAATTCAGATAAAGTCAGCTTGACATTTTCGATGTCAAATGACATTATCTCAGTCGAGATAAATCCTCATTTCGACTGAGTCTCTCTGCTAAACAGAGACGGTTAATCCCGATTGAGTTGTGACAAAAAGCCTTGACATAAAAGATTATTTAGAGCAATTTTTTAGCCTGTCAGGGATACAATTTGCTGGTTCGATAGTTTTTAAAAATAATCTCCAAAGGAGTTATTGTGTTTCTTATGTGTTGACTTATGAAATATTTTTTAGATCACCGCCTGTCAATTTCTTTTTTTATGGTCTGATTTATATCTTCGCCCCCTAAAATTATTATTAAAATTATAAAAAAAATGGAAGCTCAAAAAGGATATAATGTGCCTGAATACAAAACAGATTGCAAAAGGTACTGCATGACCCTTGATTTAAAAGATGACCCGAAATTAATAGAAGAGTATAAATACTGGCATGATAATAAAAATATCTGGCCGGAAATACCCAAAGGAATAAAAGAAGCCGGAATATTAAATATGGAAATTTATCTCTATAATACCCGGATGTTTATGATTTTGGAGACGAAACCTGATTTTGATTTGGATAAGGATATGGCCCGTTTGGGAACATTTCCCAGGCAGGAAGAATGGGAGAAGTTCATGTGGCAGTTTCAACAATCAGTACCAGGTTCCCCCGAAGGCACAAAATGGCAGTTAATGGACAGGGTTTTCAAACTTGCATAGGGACATACAGGACTGTCACGTCTTTATTCAGTCCGGCTATATTTATTATTGAAGGTCTTATGTGTCTGTCCAAATTTTTCCCGGAACATTTTAATAAAGTAACTGGGTACATTGAACCCCAAACTGTAGGACAGATCATTTATAGATATTTTTTCCCAACTGCTAAGAATTTCTGCGGCTCTTTTTAATCTTATATTTCGGATAAATTCACTCACAGGTTGGCCTGTTAAAATTTTGACAGGGTATCTTATTAGCGAAATAGCTTTTTAGACAGAATTTACTCAATTTATTAGATATTGATTTTTGCCAAGCAAAGATAATCTTGTTATTTTTGTCAAAAATAATTTTTCCAAATAGAGATATTCAAATATACTTCGACTGGGCATAACTTACGTTTTTCAAAAACCATAACCAGCTTCAAATAAGTACTTTATTTTGTTTTATAAAGTTATGTTATGCCCGATCAGCATATAAGTTGCATTATGTGTACATATTTTAAGATGCTTTTTTTTATTCAAATCAGTTTAATCTATTGTAATAATAAAGTAATCTTATTTTACATACATTGAATGCACCATCCTGACTCCACCTGCCAGCATTAATTCTATTATTTAAAGTACGCATTGAACGTTCTGTTTTACTTGTATATTTACCAATTGAAATTCCACAAAAATGCAATTTCCCTAAATCTGTCCTTCTAAATATTATCTTAAACTCACTTCCCCTCTTACCTGAATTATGAGCAGGAACGCCGGTGGCGGCAGCCTCATACTCATTTATGATATCTTTTTGGCGTTTTATTTCTATTCTTTTTGATAAATGTTGCACACTCCGCCAAAGACTCATTAAACTAATATTCAAATTGCTTAATCCCATGCATATTTGATGCCCAACCCGAAAACTTGTTAAACTCCCGATTAATCCTAACATTTGCTTCATGAAGCCTGGAATTTGTGCATATCTTTCTCCCCCCCCCAATAAAATCCGGGATATATTTAATTGTCGATATTTTTGTTTTTTCTCGTTCCTCACTCTAATTTGGATATTGGGCAAATAAATATCTCCAAAAATAGTTTTAAGTTTTATTTTTCTACTTATTGATTTTTTTTGAATCTTATTATTATTTACGATTCTTTGTAAATGTCCACTTGAACTGTATTCTTCATTATAAATCAATAGTGCCTGACTGACATATTTTTGAAAAAGTGTTAACTACTTTTAATATTTTCTTGCGGAATGCCAGGTTTTCCGAGAATAAAAGGTTGCATTTCGTACCAACCATCAGAGAGATGATCGATTGAAAGAGTTCGATGAATGAGTCTACTCAGAGAAATATGATTTTCGTTTCAACTCAATCGTGGTCAGGAAGCTTGTCCCTTAGATAAAATGTCGGGGGGTTGTATCAAGATTCAAAAAGGCAAAGATCGGCGACAAATAGTCTTATAGAGGTGGACTTATAAATTTTTTTCCGAAAGAAAATCGGACGGACTTGTTCCAAATTGTTTTTTAAAGGCCGAACTAAAATGAGATACCTGCTTAAATCCCAGGGAATAAGCTATTTCTGAAATTGAGGCGTTTATATCTCCGGCAAATAATTTTGCTGCTTTATTCAGTTTGTAAGACCGGATATAATCGCCAGGCGAGGATTTCATAATACCTTTAAATTTTCTGTGGAACTGTCTTAGGCTCATACCAAGAGTGTTAGCTATTAATTCCACTGTCATGTTTTCATTTTGGATGTTGTTATCAATAATTTCATTGATTTTGCCAATAAATGTTACATCAGCAGGTGAGTTTAAAGCAATATTGGTTTGCAGGTTGATTTTTTGACTGAATTTTTGTCTTAAATGTTTCCTGTTTTTCAGTAAGCTGATAACAACAGTTTTTAACTCCCCAACATGAAAAGGTTTATTCAAATAAGCATCAGCACCTTTTTCCAGACCTGAAATTCTTGATGACACATCAGCACGTGAGGTAAGCAGAATAACCGGTACATGTGAGGTGAATTCGTGCTTTTTACATTTTTGACAAAGTTCAAAACCATCCATTACCGGCATCATGATGTCACTAATAATGATGTCCGGAACATGTTCAATGGCCAGCTCTAAGCCTTTTTGACCGTTTTCAGCAGAAATGGTATTGAATTCAGCAAAAAACAGCTCACATAAAATATTCAGCAACTCTTTGTTGTCTTCCACAATCAGCATCACTTTTTTTTCGGCATCTTGTTCCGGAATTTTTTGTGTGTCATTATCAATCGTTGTGTAAATATCTTCATGATATTCATTAATTGTAAATTGTTCCTGTTTGTCAGAGTGGTTTACATCCGGCAGTCTCATTATTTTCCTGACCGGAAAAACCAAATGAAAACCAGTCTTAACATTGGGTTTGCTTTTCACATCAATTGTTCCTCCAAGTAGAGTAACATACTCCTTAACAATTGATAAGCCAATGCCTGAGCCTTTAATAATGGTGTTTTGCTGGTCCGGAATCCGGAAAAAACGCTGAAAAATTTGTTCAGTATATTCAGGTTTAATTCCCTTACCGGTATTACTGACAGATATTTTCAGCGCCTCATCCGTGATTGAACCGTTTTTGATTTTTTGACCATCAGCAGACCTGTTTTCAGATGATTTTGTGAACTGAATTTCCAGTTCGATTTTCCCTCCGGTTGGTGTGTGTTTTAATGCATTTGATAAAAGGTTATAAATAATTTTATCAAGCATTTCACAGTCAAACAAACAAAAATATTCATTTTGTTGATTGTTAAATATATAATCAATTTGCATTTTTTCAAAAGAGGGAATAAACACATTGAATATATTCTTAATGAAAGATACTATTTCAACCTGCTGAGGGTTTGGGGTCAGTTTGTTCAATGAAATTTTTCGATAATCAATAATTTGATTTACGAGTCTTTGGAGTCGTACAACGTTTTTTTTGATCAATGTCAACTTATTCAAAGCTCCTTCCGGCATTGATTTATGAGCAAGTAGTCCGTCTACCGGTATTGATATAAGGGTCAGCGGGGTGCGAAACTCATGCGAAATTTCAGTGAAGAATTCTGTCCGTTGCTCATTTACTTCTTGTTGAAGTCTTGTTTTCTCCTTTTGAACCTCTATTTGTTCTTTCGCCAAACGTAATTTTGTAATGAACCTGTTTTTTTCTTTTTGTATTTTGTGATAGATAAAAAATAATGCAAGTATAACTGAGAGGTATAAAATATAGGCCTGCCATGTGAGCCACCAGGGCGGAAGTATCTCAATAAGAAGTTTATCTCCTCTGTGATTAAGTGCACTGTTATCATTTGAGGCTGCAACATGAAATGTATATTCACCGGGGGTGAGATTATGGTAAACTGCCTGCCTGTTTTTTGCAGATACACGTACAGGGTTTTTATCTTCTCCAATGAGTTGGTAAATATATTGGCTTTTTTCAGGCGATGAATAGTTAAGAGCAGTGAATTTTATGCGTATATTTCTGTCGTTATACTTAAAAAATTCCTTTTTACGTGGCAACACGCGGCGGCAATCCTTTGCCCCGGAACATATTTCAGTGATATAAACAGGAGTTATAGAGTTGTTACGGGGAATACTGTCCGGATGAAAAACATAGAACCCTGTATGCTTATCAGCCAGGTGCAGGTATCCCTTTTTGTCCATATACAAGACACCTCCGCTTATTCGCAGTCCGTCAGGGTCACTATAGCTTTTAAATATACCACTATTTACATCATAGTGAGTCAATCCTGTTTCAGTAGTAATCCAAATAGTTTGATTTCTTCCTTCCTGTATATTTTCAATGCGGTTACAGTCTAAACCGTCATGTTCAAAAAACCATACAAATGTGTCTTTTTCGATATCATATCTGTTAAGTCCATTATCTGTCCCGAACCAAATACTTCCGTTACTATGCTGCAGGATACAATTGACTTTTCTGTGACTCAGGCCTGTTTTCCCATCTGTTGTTTCATAATAATTCGTGAATGTCTTTTGTTCCGGCTCATATTTTGAAATGCCACTGTATGTAGCTATCCAGATGTTTTGTTGAGCATCCTCCGTTATATCGTTAATTTTATAGTAAATTAGACCGTCTTCTGTATTGTATTTAAGGATTTTTTGAGATGAATATTCCAGTTTATTCAAACCTTCCTGTGTTATGATCCATATGTTATCCTTACTGTCTTCAAAGGTCTTCATAATTGTTTTGTGCCACAAATTGTCTGTTGTGTTGAAGACCTTAACCGGGCCGGCATTTTTTACACTATACTTTATTAAACCATTAAGGGTGCTAATCCACATATTATTGTGACTATCAGGCATAATATTTCTAATATAATGATTTTTATAAATGAGTTTTCCTTCTGGGAATGAATCAATTAATCTATAGTGTTTGTCGTATAGTTTAATGCCCTTACCATATGTCCCAACCCAAAGATTGTTACAGGTATCATGAACGATAGATTTTACATGGTTCCTGTTATCAAGGGGAGAACCGGTCTGAATATGAAATTGTTCAAATATCCTGCTGTAGGGATCATAAATGTCAACACCGGATACATCATGTGAGAACCATATGATGCCTGTATTATCACAATAAATATGACGAATGAATCCTGGTGTGTGGAAACCAGGCTTTTGTTTAATCAGGGGGATTGTTTTAGTCAGTTTATTATTTGAATATTGATAGAGATAGTTATTTTGTGAAATCCAGATATTATCATCATTATCCTGTGTTATGTACCAGGAGCAGTTTAATTCAACCTGTGAATTATGATTTTCAGGGAAAAATCTTTTTATATCGCCTGAACCAGGTTCGTACAAAAATATTCCTTTTGTATTCGAAGCGATATATAAAGTGTGTTTTTGGTCATAAAGTAAAGAAACGGCTCTAATTAGCGATTCTTTGAAATTAATTTTTTTTAATTTTTTCGTTTTGATATGATATTCATATAACTCTTTATCAAAAGTCCCAAGCCACAGAATGTTATTAGTTGTGTCCATTTCAGCAGAAATGAACTTATTAGGTTTCTTTTGGGCAGAATCAATCAACGGGATTTCAACAAGCACATCAGAATTATTGGCCGAGAAATATAAACCGGTGTTGAAAACACACCACATTCCATTTTTTGTGGGAAATATGTTTCTGAGAATATAGGAATAGTAATGACTTCTGTTAATTTTATTTGGGAATATTTGTCTGAAGCTATGAGTTGAGTAATTAGTGTCTGTCCATAAAGTCCGATCTCTTCGTTGGATTAAAAACCCTAAATCCTCATGTACATTAGTACACTGCGGTTTATGATTTTTAATCCGCCTCGACCTCGAACTTTCTGGCCGAGACACTTACTATATGGATGGACACTAATTATAAATGCTTATCCCGGAATATGTACCTATCCATATTTTTCCGGCATTATCTTCACCAAAACAAGTTATATGGTTGTTTGTTATCCCGGAAGTATCACCGGGAATATGTTTCCACACTTCAAATTCATACGCATTGTATCTGTTTAGCCCGTTTCTGGTGCCAATCCATATATAGCCTTTACTGTCTTTAAATACACAGGTTGTGCGGTTTGATGAAAGTCCGTCCTGTGTTGAGAGGTAATTGAATTTGATTGTATGCCGGCAAATTGTGAAATTCTGCCAGAAAAAAAAGACCAACACGAGGAGTAACAACTTTCTCATAGCGTATGACAAACCAATTTAAAAACTATTCCTGCAAAGATAATATATTACCTAAAATTCTAAAACGAAAATCTACTGCAATACTGAATATCTCAACGTAACAATAGCTAGGCATGCGATATTTTTTGATACGCTTCTCAATGACTAAGCACATTTCAGTGTTTCGTTACGATTCTGTTTTAGAAATTTAGGTAAAAAAAGCGAATTGTTTAGGTGCATATCTTAATTGAAAGATACCTCCCTGCGGTAGGAATGACAGGCTAAGTTGTTTCGACGTAGGGAGGAGTCTCATACAATAACTAAATTATTATTGTCTGTCCATAAAGTCCGATATCTTAGTTGGATAAAAAAACCAATTCCCGAGTACATTAGTACACTGCGGGTTATGATTTTTGATCCGCCCCGACCCCGAACTTATTGGCCAGGACACTAATAAGTTTTCCTAATAAACGCCAATTTATTTAGGAGATCGCTTGCCTAAGTTTTGCATTACTTTGAAATATTAAATTCTCATTTACAGACAGTAAACTTCGGGTAGAAACTTCAAAAAGCATCCGGCATTTTTTTTAACGGGCAGCAGTCAACCATCTGTGTCGCTTTTTCTACCATCGGTGTCGCTTTGAGCGACGCCGATGGTTTTCGGCGAATAGCGACGCCGATGCTGATTAGTGTCTTCCATAAAGTCCGATTTCTTCATTGGATTAAAAGAAACCAATCACTTTAGTACACTGCGGTTTATGATTTATAATCTGCCCCGACCCCGAACTTTCCGGCCAGGTCACTTACTTTATGGATGGACACTATTTATGAGTGGACGCGTAAATCTCCAAAAAAACAAATACCGGGATATTTAACTGATGAATGCAATTGCCTTATAGCAACACATTTTCAGAAAAAACCCCGGTATTACTTGTGTTTGTTAAACTATTCCTGCTTATTTGTTACTATGGGGCAACAAATTTGCTGACAAATGATTTTCTTTTGCCTGTTGCCCTTAAAATGTATATGCCGCTGTTTAAATCTCCCTTTTTGATGACGAACATGTTATCAGAAATCAGCTTATTCATCAGACACACTCCCTGCACGGAATACAGAGAGACTTGTTGCGGAGCTGTGATATTTTTAAAATGCACAGAAATATCACCATTACGCTTATAGCCAATGAACATGCCGGCATCCGGATTGTCTGCAATTCCGATATTATCGTCTGATTCTGTAAACTGGGGGATGAGCATTTTATCAGCATCCATGATGAGTGTGACCTCACTGTTTGTTTTGTCCTCTTCAGGTATGTCTCCAACCCATGAGTGAAATGTATATCCCTCATCCGGGACAGACATGAGTTTTACTGTTTCACCTGCCGGATATTCATCCTTTTCAGGTTCGGTGGTTACGCTGCCATGTAAGGTCTCTCCTATAGTTAACGAATACATAATCTGCCGGAAACCTGCTGAAATTGTTTTATCAGTATCCATTGTAAGTGTCAGCGGATTTACAGCTTCATCATCCGCAGAAACATCACCTGTCCATTTTGTAAACAAGTACCCGTCCTTTGGTTTGGCAGTCAGGATGACTGTTTGATTTTCAGTATACTCTTCCTGGTCAGGCGATTTATCAACTGTCCCGTTTTCATCTTCATTGATAGTGAGCAGAAATGTTTCTTCCGGAATTTTAACAAATTGGGCTGTCAGGTTTTTATCACTGTCCATCATCAAATCAAAGGTGCTTTTATTTTTGTCAGCATCATCAACATCCCCTGTCCATGATTCGAAAGTATACCCTTCATCCGGCGTTGCTGTTATCTGAACTGATTCATTTTCTGTGTATTCAGTTTTTTCCGGATTCGCTGAAGTGCTTCCTTTTCCTTCGCTTTCAATTTGAAGTGTATAGGTTTTTTCCTGTACAATTTCTTTATAATTTGCTGTTATGGATTTGTCTCCATCCATTGTTACAGTTATGGGATTGGTTGTTCCGTTTGCATCGCCGCTCCAATTTGAGAATTCATTGCCATCATCAGGGGTTGCTGTTGCTGTAACAATGGTTCCTTCATCATACGTTCCACCGTCCGGGCTGAGACTTACAACGCCAGAACCGCTTGTGGCAGTACTAAGCGTATAATTTGATACAGGTATATCATTATCGCCTAAAGTTAAACTTTCTATTACCCAGGTTCCCAAATCATCGTCCTGGCCACCAAACCACCAAACAATTCGTTTTATTTTTGTCATATCTACACCCCCCGAACCGCTGAAGTCAACAGTATACTGGTGAAATTGATTATCGCCCTGTATTTCAATTTCTTTGCTGCTATTTCCCCATGAACCGTTTACATCATCTATCCGGACATTATAAGTATAAGTTTTATCGGATTTCAATGAAAATGTAAGTACCGGATTGGAAGAAATATCAATTGTTGTGGCTTTAAACTCATTTTTTATATCCGACCATTTTTTTCCTGCATTTGTAATGGTAAGGCTATTGTTTTGGCTGAATGTAATGCCTGTCCAGTCACCATTGTTGAGCCATTCAATTTCATCATTGCTATGAGTGGTTCCTGTAAACCGATTGCTGTATGAAGTAGAAGTTAAGTCATACCACAGGTCTCTTTTTTTGAAGGTGGCAGTTATGGTTTTATCTGCGTCCATCACAAGTTCTAATGGATTATCTGTTTGTTGTGAAACTGGTACATCACCGGTCCATTTGTCCAGCTCATAGGTGGGATTTGGCTGAGGAATTATGCTGACGACATCCCCTTTGTTATAACTTTCAGATTGAGGGCTTACATTTGCATTTCCGAATCCGTCATTTTCCACAGTTAAGGCAAATGTGGATACTTCGGTGTAATTTGCCGTGATATTTTTTGCTGCATCTATTGTTATAAACAGGGGGTTGTCATTTTCGTTCCCTGCGGGGACATCGCCTGTCCAATGGGTAAAAGCATATCCGGCGTTTCCTTTTACCGAAATTGATATTTCAGCGCCTTCGGGTATTTCACTACCCGATTGAATGTTGGTTTTCCCGTTTTCGGAATGAATGGTAATAACATGCGTTGTTTCAGATGCCCCGACTTTGAACATGGGCATGCCATATTCAATAGCTCCCAAATCAGGAGCAGAACCGTTATGGGGCTCATTAAAGGGAGGAAATATGAAAGTGCCGTCTGATTCTTTAAAGGTATATGTATCTATTTCCACTCCTTTATCTATTGCATTATCAGAAGTAGATGTGAGCCTGAAATCTCCGTGCGTGTAATCCTCAAAATGAACATCTTCTGCATGTATACCGTTCAGGTTATTTGATTTTTCGGCTGGTTCATAATGAGTGGCATTCTGATACGTTCTGTGGTTCCCTTTTGCAGGTGGCTCATGATATACCATTATGTTATTTTTAATGACAACGTTATTTTTTTCTTTGCCTCCGCTGAAATTAAACGGACCGGAGATGTACGAATCAGTATTTGGGTTATTTTGACAAATGACCGTATTGTTATATACCAGTATATTGCTGCTGTGGTCCGCATCATCACCAAGCCACCACCCGTTTAAATGGATAGTACTCCACATGCCGGTTCCGATATTATGATCAAAAATAACATTTCTGGCAAAATCAGTATAGTAACAACTGTTGATGTACTTGTTATTACCATTGTGTACATAGTTGTGGTCAACACGAATAATAGATTCTCCATGACCTGTAATTCTGATACCTGCACCGTCATTATCCTGGAGCATATATTCGGAGATATCATTGTGATGTATTCTTGGAACCGATAAATCTGACAAATCCGAGTCTTTCAGGTTATGGTCAACAATACCAGATCGGCCTGTTCTGCGGATAGTGTTGTATGCGATTTCATGATCGTATGATTCGGTGCCACTCCCGCCAAAGGCAACAGCAGAATGAATCCGGGCATAATAATTAATATTCTCAATGACATTGTTGATTATTTTGTGCCTGTGGCCTAAACATGAAATTCCATTATCAGAAGCATACTGAATATGACAATTTTTCACGACATGATCATATCCGCCCAAAACAATTCCGCTACTCTGTCCATGCTGCATAAATGCATGCCCCTCCTGGTTCAGGCTGTGGGTTGGATACAGAACATCTAATCCGTCCAGTACAATATGATGTGCTGAAGCCACTGAAGCTTTGCCCCGCCAGGGATATTGATTGGTATTGAAGCCGTATTCATCATATGTCCCCCCTTTTATACCAGCTATATTATCCATTGTCACCGTCGCTCCAAATATCCTGAGTCCTTTAAGCTCTATATGTGATTTGTTACTCAGGTCAAAAGCAAAATCCCGCTTTTTTGCTTCAATGAGGTAATTTGACGGATCATCACCATTGGGTACCCATAAAAAGAGTTCCCCCGTGTTTTTATCATGATAATATTCGCCTGGTGCATCCAACAGTTCTAATGCATCAAAAAGCCAAAACCTGGAGATGTCAGCATATTTATTATACACGCCGTCTTCTCCGGAATAATTTCTTGTTTGAAAAACGATATCGTTTCCACTCACCGATTCAATCCTGCCGGTAAAGCTCCATGTCCATTTCCCGGTGTCAGGATAAAAAAATATTTTTGTTCCGGTGTAATCTATTTCAGGCGGGGCTTCTTGTGACACAATGGTTCCGGTTAATTCGCCAGGATATTTTGGAGCTTCGACAGGCCTGCCTGCAGATGTTGTCAGGGCTTTCGACTGTACATTCTGATTTAAGCTATTGTTTGGCCACCGGGCAATATTCATCATTTGCCCATCGACAAAAATCTGATTTGTTGAACCTCTTTCATATTCTAAAAATGGCCATGGCATAGAGGCTTTATATATACTGCCTTCATGCTGAGACCAACCGGAAATAATCTCAGTACCGGAAACAACAGGGCGATCATTTCCAAAAGCCCGGTATACAATCGGATTTTTCTCTGTTCCGCTGTTTGCCGGAATGATAGTTTCACGATACGTTCCTTCTTTTATATAAACGACATCTCCCGCACTGGCAACATTGGCAGCAGCCTGAATGGTTAAAAACGGAAGTTCTTCTGTTCCGGGATTATCGTCAGAGGCATTTTCATCATTTTGTGCCACAAAATAATCAGAGGAACCAGCTTGCTGTGCTTGTATATCTAATATTACAGACAGCAACAAGTAAGATATGACCAGGATGACAGTATAAAAATTTTTCATAAATTCCATTTTAAGAAATATAATAATCAATAATTACATAATTTGAAACAAAAAAAATGGAAATACGAATATACTTATGGGTTAATTCTGCCATTTTTTATTACTATTATCCCAATGGCAGAAGAACACAACGAAATGGCAGATTTGAATAACCGGTATTATTGATTGTTGAATAAGATATACCACAAAATTGCAGGTCTGATTCCTTATAACGGCAAATTGTAAAGGTAAAAATATGAGGATTTTTTTTTATCCGGGAAAGACAGAATAAATGAGTCCACTCATAACTGAATATTTTACAATACCTACAGATGTGACTACATCAGGCAGAGTAGAAAAAACTATTCCTGTAAAAAGAGGGATAAGGTTTGTGTAATCTACATAACTTTATCCCTCCCTTTAACCTTATACAAAAACGCTATCAAGATGATGAATATCAACCTCTTGATAGCGTTTTGGTATCAGAAATTATGACAAGTCAAAAAAAAACCGCATTATTTTTTTTACCAGTATTTTAGCCCAAATTTTTGGGACAGGGTACCAACGTAAAAAAATCAGTTTACCCTCTCATTCTTATTCCAAAAAATGAAATCAGTCCCAGGGCAATAATAATTATGATAATACCTGTGTTTGATACAGGTACTGGTGGTGGTACTTTTCCGCCCAGTGTCCATTGTGAGAATTCATTCACACCACAATACTCAACTGTGTTGTTTTCAGTATCAACAGTCCCGCCTATCATTTCCCACTTTTTGTCAATTTCATTGTACCTGAACAGTACAAGAGTGTGTTCATTCATATCCTCAGGTAAATCACTGTCATCGTAGCTAAACGTGATACAGGCGTCAAGATTATCCTCTGCCCCGGGAGCAGAAATATCCAAAACAAAAAGAATTGGCGTATATTCGTTAAATCCGGTAGTAGATGACGGGCTTCCGTTTGTCCGGTTTACCATAAGATCCTCGCCCATGTTTTTACCAGAGCCTTCGGTGCTGATGGCAAAATGGGTACTTACAAATTCATCGATTGTCTCCGAGGGTGTTTCCTGTTCTTCATTTGAATTGGCGCTCTCGCATGCCCCTTGTATAGCGGTTATCACAAAATAATAGGTTGTCTCGTTTGTCAGGCCGGTTATTTTATTCTCATCAGTTGCTCCGTCATTTACTGCAATTGGCCCCAAGTCATATGGACCGCCCTGCGATGTCCCGTATTTTATTAAATACCCGTCTACACCGGCCACTGTATTCCAATGAAGGGTCACTTTGGTATTTCCGACTATGGCATTCAGGCCTGTAGGTGCTTCTGGTCCTGTACAGTCTTTGTATGTAGCTGTTATCGCAACATTTGATGCAGGCATTGTAATTGTTGTGTTGGCTGCATTGACATCTGCAATATTGGCAACATCGCCTGTCCAGGCATCAAATTGTTTACCCTGCACAGGTGCATCAGCAGTAATATTAACAACATCTCCTTCTTCATAATCACCTGTTGCCGGGGTCCCTCCATTTACGGTTAAAGTATAGGTGGATATTTCGTATGTAATTTTAAGTGTTGGACGCATAGATTCATCTGGAGCATCATCTGACCAAAATTTGGTATAACCATCATTAACACCTGTTCTCTTTATTATAAATGATAAAAATTTATCTCCGGCAAGTTCAGCTTGTATATAATCCACGAAATCACTGTTCCCGTCTGTGGATACGAGTGTGTTTGCATTCATAGGACCACCAACAGGAGCCGCACTAATATTCCCCAAAACAGGAGTTTCATTAATACTACCACTGTAACTGTCATAAGTGGCTGTGGTTTCGTCAAAATCAGCATCAGTAGTGCGTAGTTCATCTGAAAATGCCTGTCCCCCAAATATTGTAGCTGATGTATAGAGGTCAAGGACAACCGAAAGAATAGTAGCATTAGCTGGTATTGAGCTAATATCACAACCATTAGCTGCAGCACCCCAATTACTATTTGTAATTTGAAGCTGCTCTTCTCCATCATAATTATTACCACTGCCCCAAGTTGTATGAAAATGGGTCGCATGCATGTTATACGTATCAGATTGTCTGAATTCAACAGTTGTTTGCGCGTGCAAACCTGGCATCATAAACCAAAGAAAACAAACCTGAATTAAAAAAGTAAATGTAATTTTTTTCATATTCAATATTTTTTAAAGGTTAATTTATAACTCATAAGTCTACTCCGAAAAGTAAGATTATCGTCTCGACTGAGTCGAGACTCCACAACTCAGTGTTTGACGACAAAAGCACTTTTCGAAGATGATTCATTCATATGGATTTACATTATATAAACAAAGTAATATAAAACCGAAACAGTGAGTTTATCAATATGTGCCATTCTTTGATTAAATCATGCCATTGGCATAAATACATAAAAAATGGCACAAATAAATAATAAAAAGAATGCTCAGTACATAAGGGTTTAAATTGAAATAACCTGAGTGTTTTACACAAAAAAATAAGATGTTATGACAGACATTGAATTAAGCTGTGCAGTAGTTAGCTTCTGGTTTCTATCCTATTCTCCTAAACCGGACAAACCGGAATAGATTAACATTTTTTAACCTTTTTGGGTTTGAGCGTTTAACCTGCCGGCGTGCTTGCACCCGGCAGCGTTGTAAATAATATTTTCTACCAAAAAATACAAGAAAATAAGAATTGAGATATTAATCAAACAGACCACTTTTACGATTATCAAAATTTGTAACTTTTTTTTATTTTAGCCGTTAATCCGAATAATGAAGGAGTATTATTTAGTTTGATTTACAGCAATTTGAGTTTTACTGATAAATTATGAAAATGTTTAAGTTTAACATATCATTATATCTGTTTGTGCTTATATGTCTTTTATACCAAACGACTGCCGGGCAGATTAATCCCGAAAAAACCTATTTTTTTGAGTCCCATTTTATGCAGACGATGCATATAAACTGCATTTTAAAGGATTCGAACGGCTTTTTATGGTTTGGAACAGAACAGGGATTATTAAGATTTGACGGGCATGAATTTTCCGGATACACCCCGGAACAAAACCGTCAACAGGGTACAGGCAGTAATAATATTAAATCCATTGTAGAAGATGAAGACGGAAATATCTGGATTGGTGCAATGGGAAGTGGTCTCACAAAGTTTGATACCAATTTATGTACCTTTTTTTATTACACCCGTCAAAATGACTCTTTACGAATAAGTAGTAATAATATTAATGATTTAGCTGTCGATACCACAGGAAATATTTGGATTGGATATTCTGATAAAGGTCTTGATTTGCTTCAGCCGGAAACTGGCCAGATTGATAATTATCGTTATAAAAAAGATGACAGGCATGGTATTATCAGTAGTGGAATTTCTGCCCTGCATGTAGATAATGATAACAATTTATGGATTGGTACATGGGATGAGGGGCTGTGTTTCCTGGATTCAGAGCAGGTTAATCAGGCTGAAATTAAAACAAGTTTTGAATTTAAAGACATTTCATTTGTTAATGACTCAGCCCGCATCCACAAAATTTTTGACATAGAAACAGACGAAAACGGAATTGTCTGGATTGCTGCATTTGGAGAGGGTATTTTTGCATATAACACGAAAAACCGAAGATTTATTAATTTAACCGAATATGTTTCACTTTCTGAGATGAACAGAAAAAGGGAATTGAGAAGTCTTTTTCAAACCGAACAGGGTGAAATTATTTTCGGTTGTGATAATTCTTTTTTTATTGTAGATAAAACAAAACTGTTCAGAATCAACGCTTTTCTTAAAGGACAAAAAGAAACTATTCTGGCTGACAGCCTGAATTTTACTGCACATACCCTGTCATCAAATATCATTAAAGCAGGTGTTTATTCAATTTATGAAGACCATAAAGAAAATGTCTGGGTGGGCACAAATGTCGGGGTCTATAAATTCCGAAAAAAAATATTTCCTGTCTTTCGTATCAATCCGGCTTTACCGGATAGAAACAATACTGTTTCATTTACGGTGAATCATACTGGTGATGTTTTTGCTTCAGTCTGGGAAGAGGGAATTTACCGGGCAACAATGAATAGTACCGGCATATATGGAGCAGAGTTTAGAAAAATCCCGGTACATCCTGATTTCACTGATGAAGTAACCTGTTTATTGAGTGATAGCATCGGCAACTTGTGGATTTCGACAATGAACCGGGGCTTTTTTAAATATGATATGATAATGAGGAAAACCTTCAGTAAAGAATTAAATATAGAAACAAACCATGTTGATAACATTGATTATGTCATAGTTTCGTGTTTTGGCCCTGAAAATTCGGTTTTTTTTGGCACCGGTGCCGGTCTTGTAGCATACCTCCCTGATAAGGACAAATTATTTTATTATTGTTATGATGAGCATAATCCACATTCACTAAGTCATAATTATATTACGTCATTGTTATTTGAAAATGATACTGTGTTGTGGGCCGGAACTCTCCAGGACGGACTGAATCGCGGAGTTATTAATACATCTGTGACGCCGTGGGAAATAAAATTCAATACCTTTTTATATGATTTTAATAATGATTCAAGTATTTCAGGAAATAGTATTACCTGTCTTTATCAAACGGAGAATAATCAAATTTGGGTTGGAACCAGAAATAACGGTTTAAATCTTTATAATTCGGGAACCGGGTCTTTTAAGCGCTACGGAATCAAAGAAGGGATTGGATCAAATCATATAGGCGCTATACTTGAGGATTCGCACAACAATTTGTGGATTGCAACAGATGAGGGAATTACCCGGTTCAATTCCTATACAGGAGATAATTTTAGCTACCCTGTATATCCCGGGAAACATATACATTTCTTCACACAAAATGCCTCGGTTAAAACGCCTGGCGGATCATTAATTTTCGGCACCAAAGATGGATTTGTTGCTTTTGATCCTGATAATATTGACATTCCGGCACAAAAATCTCCCTTACGTTTTACAGGTTTCAGGATTAAAAATAAACTTCTATCAGTGGGGGAAAAAGTGAACAACAAGGTTGTTCTAAAACAATCTCTCAACAAAACAAAAAAAATAACCCTTGATTACAATAATAATTCCTTCTCCATATTCTTCAGTTTACTGGATTTCTCCTCTCAGTCAGGTGCCAGGTACAAATACAAACTGGAGGGATTTGATCAGGAGTGGGCAGAACCGGGCTCCGGCAAAGGAATTGTTGATTATACAAATATACCGGCAGGATATTATACATTCAGGGTACAGGGGTTTAATACAGATAATTACCAGGATCACAGTTCTGCCTCTCTCGATATCCGGATACTGCCACCCTGGTATAAAACAACTTATGCTTATGCACTGTTTGTTTTGATTGTTATTATTTTTTCATACATAATACGGAAAATTACAATATTACGCTTTCACTATATCAACGAAATTGACCTACAGAAGAAACTCAGGGAAAAAGATTCGGAAGTCATGGAGACTAAGATGAGATTTTTTACAAATATCTCCCATGAAATAAGGACGCCGATAACTTTAATTACTGCCCCGTTAAAAATGCTTTTCGAAAAGGAATTTAATGATCCGAAACTTAAAAATCAGATAGGAACAATACTTCGAAACGCGTTAAAAATGAATTCACTGGTTGAACAATTGGTAGATTTCAGAAAAATTGAAAGCAGGCAGGAAAGTTTAAAAGTATATAAATATGAGTTGAAAAGTTTTCTTGAAGATATTATTGATGATTTTAAAAGTATATCACAACAAAACAATATACAACTGCTGTTCTCAACAAACCAGGAAGAGCTTTTTGTATGGTTTGACAGGGACAAAATGAGTAAAATAGTTAGAAATATTCTTTCCAATGCATGTAAATTTACCCCGGACGGAGGCAGGATAACAATAAAACTATTTATGTCAGGACAACATAAGGCCCTACACCCTGAACTTGTGGATACATTTAATACCATCAAAGAAGTAATTGTCATCGAATTTACAGACACAGGAACAGGTATTCCCGCCGAACATATCAACAAAATATTTGACAGGTTCTATAAAATTGACCCGGGTAATAACCAAATGCAGGTTAAAGGGACCGGCATTGGCCTTTCTATTACCAAAGAATATGTAAAAATGCACAGGGGACATATTATGGTGCGCAGTACGCCTGGTATAGAAACAACATTTACGATTATTCTGTTACCCGGTAATGATCATTTTGATGCATCGGATATTATTGATAAGCCTGTTCTTGCTCATTCTGATTCTTATACGGAACTTTTATATGAACAGACTTTAAGATCAGAAAAAAAATCTGTTCAGTTACTTACAGAACAAAATGATGACCAGGAGAAACCTGTTATTCTTTTGGCAGAGGATAATCGCGAGCTTCTGTCTTTTCTTACAGAGTTTTTCAGTGAATCTTTCCGGGTTATTCAGGCAACTAATGGCTATCAGGCTTATCAGTCTGTCTCTAAGCATCCGCCGGATATCATTGTTTCTGATATTATGATGCCTCAAATGGACGGTCTTGAACTAACTCAGAAAATAAAAAAGGATATTCGGACCTGCCATATACCAGTTATTTTACTTACTGCCAAAGGAAGCATCGAAAACCGAATTGAAGGCCTAAAGACCGGTGCTGATTCATATATTCCTAAACCGTTTCATCCGGTTCATCTTGAAGTAAGAGTGAAAAAACTTCTTGAATTACGCAGCAGACTGAAAGAAAAATTTAGTTTTGATTTTACTCATGACATTTCTGATGATAATATGGGTTCGCTGGACAGGGAATTTTTACATGATCTAACTGCTTATGTAGAAAAAAATCTCGGTAATCCTGATTTAAATGTTGAGAAATTAGGACAAGACCTTGGAATGAGCCGAAGTAACCTTTTCAAGAAACTTAAATCACTCCTCGGGTTGACACCAAGTGAGTTTACACGTACTATCAGACTGAAAAAAGCTGCCAAACTGTTACTGGAAGATGCCGGCGCCCATATTTCAGATGTTTGTTTTCGTGTTGGTTTTAACTCACCAGCATATTTTACACATTGTTTTAAAAAGCAATTCGGAAAAACACCCAAAGAATTTATTGAAGAACAAAAAAACAAAGACTCTTATTCTGAAAAGACATAAAATATTGTTATACAGTTTTTTGATTGGTTTTTTTTTAGCCCGGTATACACATTTCTTATATTTTTTTACACATTTCTTATCATGCAAAATCTGCCATGATATAAAAATGGATTCATTTTATATTATCCTTGTTCTAAACCGGGTATTTTTGCAATAAAACAGGAATATGAGTTCAAACAACAGGCAGAAAAAAATCAGGATATTACACACAATAGAAATAATCATGTGGTGCTTAATGACCGGATTCCTGATTTTTCTCTTCTTTTTCCTGAATAGTTAAATTTTATTTATCACACATTAATTAATATGACATTATGAGATATATTATTTTACTGATTTTTTGTGGATTTTGTTCTGCCGCCTTTTCACAGGGTTTGCAGGTGTCAGGAAAAGTCACAGCCTCTGATGATGGTTACCCGATGATAGGTGTTAATGTTGTCATTGAAGGAACAACCGAAGGTACAATTACTGATTTGGATGGAAATTATTCATTACAGATACCGGCAGGAAATGCAAGCCTCATTTTTTCATCAGTTGGCTACCAGTCAAAAACAATTCAGGTTGATAATCGATCAACAATAAATGTTGTCCTGGAGGAAGATGTCAGAGGCCTGGACGAAGTTGTCGTAATCGGTTATGGCACCCAGAAGAAAAGCGATGTCTCTACTTCAGTTGCATCAGTGAAAAGTGAGGATTTGGTAAAGTCTGCAAGTGTAAGTTTCGATCAGGCATTACAGGGACAAATGGCAGGTGTGCAGGTTATGACCAATTCAGGTCAACCCGGAGGAATGACTTCTGTAAACATCAGAGGCATGGGCGGACTTGGACGCAACGAGCCCTTATACGTGGTTGACGGGGTCATTTTATATGATTACCAGAATAATATTCATGAAGGGAGGCTGGATTATGGCACCAATGTTTCGAATGTACTTTCGAATCTGAATCCTGCTGATATTGAAAGTATTGATGTGCTTAAGGATGCTTCTGCGAGTGCCATTTATGGTTCAAGAGGAGGGAATGGTGTCGTAATTATCACAACCAAAAGTGGGAAAGAGGGTAAACCTGCAATCTCCTTCAATGCTAAATACGGAATTCAAACGCTATCCAAAAAATTTGATTTGCTAAATGCTGAGGAATATGTCGCTTTCAGTAATGATGCCCGTCATGCTGCCGAATTATTACCATATCCGAAATGGTCGAACACTGCCGGAATAGGCGCTGGAACAGATTACCAGGATGAAATATTTAGTGCGGCGCCTTACCAGGATTATAATCTCTCAATATCTGGCGGCCAAAAAGGTTCAACGTATTACATATCAGGAAGCTATACTTCGCAGGATGGTATTATTAATAATTCCGGATTTGAAAGGATTAACCTGAAGGTCAACAATGATAACCAAATTACCAATTGGTTTAAAATGGGAACCAGGGTTTTATTGAGCCAGACTGAGAACGAAATTGTGCCTGCAAACATTGTACGTTATGCTTTAACCCGGGGCCCGACATTGCCCGTTTATACCGAAGACGGACTGAATTATGCAGGGCCCGGAGAATTTGAATCTGGTTATACAGGGAGGATAGCAAATCCGGTTTTGGTAAGTGAAATCCTCGACCGAAATACCATTAATAAAAACGCACTTGGAAATATTTATTTAGAATTTTCATTATTAAAAAATTTAAAGTTTAAAACAAGTGTTGGCGCCGATTACCTGCTTACACAGAACACTTATTTTGACCCTGTTTATACGGAATT
>CAZVTW010000005.1:0-43464 GCA_964629805.1 uncultured Bacteroidales bacterium
AATTACCATCTCTGACATGAAAAGCGGTTTTAATATTGCCACATGGCTTACTTTTGATCCGCGTTTCATTTATATGTTAGGAATTACAAAGCAGGAATTTGATGATTTAACAGATCACATTTATAATGATTATGATATTAAACTGGATAAAGAGCTGGTGAGAAACACCATCAAACAATACTATAACGGATATAGATTTGAGAATAAATCTGAGAAGGTTTATAATCCAATGATGACCCTTTATTTTTTGAATTATGTCATCAATCATGGCGAATATCCTCCAGATTTAAACGATAGAAACACACGAATTGATTATAATCAGATAGCCTTTTTATTTGGTCAGAACAAAGAAAAGAGAGATTCTATCATTAAAGATATCACTGACAACAAAGAGATTATACATTTATCAAACCTTGATGTCTCTTTTGACATGATTGATTACCGTGACGGAAAATATATTACCGAAGGCTTGTTTTATTCGGGTATACTGACACACGGCAAGAGACACGGACAATTGGTCATTCCAAATATTGTAACATATGATTTTGCATTACAATATTTTGAACAAGTCCAGGATTTTGAAATAAACAACCTGAGGGCTGGTAAATGGCTTTTCCGGTATATGATCAGCGGAGATTACAAGACCTTGCTTCAGGGCTTTTTTGATGATGTTATTTATATATTTCCCGGGCAGTTTTTTGCAAATGCCAATGAGAGTTTTTATCATGGTTTATTATTTCATATCCTGTTCAATAATTTCAAAAAAGACACTCACGAAATACTTCCTGAATATAACCTACCCAACGGAAGAGTTGATATCATGTTTCGAAGTCTCCCCGGCGCTGATGTGGATTGTGTCATTAATGACCTTTTCGAAGTGAAACAGGTTCCCAAAGGAGCATCAGATGCTGAACTACAGGCAAAATTTGAAGAAGGAAAAAAGGAGATGCAAGATTATCTGACCGGGGATTATGCTGACTGGCGAGGAATTGTGATAGCTTTTCGGGGGAATAAGGATTATGTGGCAGATGCAGCGCTCATACAATAAAAAAAAAACGGGATATCTGAAATGAACATTCCTGAAATCCCGCTTTTTGAAGAAAATGTAGGGTGTTAATTTTTTTCTTCCTTCTTTTTCCCAAGCATAACAAAATCGTTTACAACAATTTCAGTGATGTATTTTTTATTTCCGTCTTTGTCAATATACTGACGGTGATTAAGACGTCCCTCAACAGCAACTTCACTTCCTTTGCGTAACAATTTGCCAATGTTTTTTGCCATGCCGTTCCAGGCCACAAGATTATGCCACTGTGTGTTTTTGTTGAGATTACCCTCTTTGTCTTTGTAAAACTCTGATGTTGCCAGAGAAAATTTCACCAATGAATTACCCGTTTCAAAATTTGTGACTTCAGGGTCCATTCCCAGGTTACCAATTAACTGAACTTTGTTTCTTAATGCATTCATAATTCTAAATTTTTAAAAAGTAAATAAATAAAATTGTTAATACTAAGCTGCCGTTTCAAAACCAACGACATTGCAAATGTATGGTAGCCTGGTTACCGGAGCCGGTAATTAAACGTTTGTTTTCGTTTAATAGTCGTTTGTAGTCGTTTACGAACGGATTTATTTCTTATAATTAGCATATTATAAGATATCTGTTTGCTGTTTGTTATATTTGAAAAAGTTTGTGTGTTGAGTTTTTTAATCAGCATTGCCGGATAGAATTGAATTGGTAAAACTATTTTTGTTGTATTTTTACCCGGGCAGAAATTGTTTTTCATGAAAAAATTAGATGAACTTTGTTTTTTTGATCTGATTTTTTTCTGACCCGCCAATATATTCTGGATGTCTCTTGATATTCTTAATATTTCAAACGAATTCTCTTTAGCGGGTGACTCAGACAAAATTTCAGGCATAACAAGAAATGCTTATTTTCTTAAACATCTGGTATGTTTAATAAACCCGTATTTGGAGATAAAAGCTGCTTCAAAAGTATTCTGTCTTTAGAAAACTGCATTGTTAAGAACTTATAGGTGTAGAATTGATAAAAAATTCATCCAAACTTCACAGCCCACTCAGGTATGATGTTGAACTCAACATCAAAAGCAAACCCAATGAGCCAGTATGTCATGAATGTAACAATTATTATCCCTAAAAAATTCAACAAAAAACCTGTCCTCATCATCCTGTCAATGCTGACCCTGTCTGTACCAAAGATGATTGCATTTGAAGGTGTTGCTGTTGGCAGCATAAATGCCAGAGAAGAAGCTATTGTGGCAGGTACCATAAACAACAGGGGGTTGTCTCCTGTAGCAACTGCAATGCTGGCAAAAGCAGGGAGCAACATTTGTGTTGAAGCGACATTTGAAGTGAGTTCAGTGAGGAAAGACATCATTGCAACAATTGCCAGGACAAAAACAATAGAAGGGATAGCCCCTCCCCATGCCAGTTGTTCACCAAACCAAAGGGCAAGCCCTGATTGTTCAAACCCTTTTGCCAATGCAAACCCACCGCCAAATAATAAAACAATGTTCCAGGGGAGGCGGTTTGCTGTTTTCCAGTCCATTATTTTTCCTCCATTCCCCTGTTTCGAAGGCCAGATAAACAAAACAAGTGAAATAAATATTGCTGTTGTGCCATCATTGATGTATTTATTCTGTTTAAACAGATCTGCCCAACCAAGAATGCTGAAATTCTCAAAAGATATCCCAGCCCTTGAAATCCAAAGGAATGCAAGAAGGATGAACAGGAAAAACACCACTTTTTCTTCGTAAGATGTTTTTCCCAAAGCTTTCATTTGTATTTTAAATGTGTCTGTTGAAAGGTTTGCCCATTTTTCTTTTGGCTTATAAATCACATATAATAGAAAAAATGCAGCACAGAACATGATAAGCGAAATTGGCAATGCAAAAATAAACCACTGTGCAAAAGATATTTCCGGAGCAGATGGGTACAACAAAGTGAGAATACGGACACAAATAAGGTTGGTTGGAGTCCCGACCAGCGTTGCATTGCCGCCAATAGAAGCGCTATAGGCTATACCAAGCAGTAAACCGAGTGTGTATTTTGAAACTTGTTTCTTCCCGATGCTCTCGTCAAGTTTAAAAATGATGGATGTGACAATTGGTATCATCATCATTGTTGTAGCTGTGTTGGATATCCACATTGAAAGGATCAGGGCCGACAGCATAAACCCAAGAAGTATCCTGCCCGGGCTGACACCGACCCACATCAGTATTTGCAGGGCTATCCTTTTGTGCAGGTTCCACCGTTCCATTGCAAGTGCCATGATAAAGCCACCAATAAACAAAAAAATGATATGGTTGATGTAGGCACCTGAAACAACTTTACCGTCCACAACACCTAACAATGGAAATGCAGCAATTGGCACCAAAGCTGTGACAGATAAAGGCAGAGCTTCTGTCACCCACCATATTGCCATAAGCAAGGCAATTGCAAACGTATTTGTTATTTCAGGTTTGCCAGGTTCTAAATCAATAAATAATAATATAATTATAAATGCAACAATACCTGATATGAAGCCAAATGTTTTTTTATTCATTGGAATTACTAAATTATTAAATTTTTAAGCATTGGTAAATAATACTATGTTTTTTACGTGTTTCCCAAATTCAGGCTAAAACCAAACAGGACAATACTTAAAGTGTTCAATTCTGTATTGTTTGGCTACTCCAGGTTGTAAAAATAGAGCAAGTTATCTTTTTTTTTATACAAAACAGGGAACCTATACCGGTCCCCTGTTAATTCTAAAAATCCATTTTACTAATTACAAACCACAACTACTAACTAAAAACTAAATGCTCTATGAAAAAACAACTCTTTAAATTACGTTGAGGACAATAATAAACAATTTGTATATATTTTAGATGTCCAATCACATGACAAAACACACAGGATAATTGTCAGATTTGTGACAAATCTCTGACACAGGATGCAAAAAACCATGTTATCTGTAATCATTCGTCTGAAAATAAACTATATTAAAGGGGATAGAATTGGACCGATTCACCATTATCATTGATTATCAAGAGAAATATATTTTTTTTCACCATGATGTGTTTGTTTTATGGTTGAGGTTACTTTATTTCTTGAATTGATCTCCGCACAAGACCTCAAATTTCGGACTTGTGATAATATGTCAGTTTTCGGGCATCTCTCCACCCACATTTTTGTACCAATTTGTAACTGCTTGTGTTAAAAAATCTGTCAATTCAAGGATGGTGAACAATTGTTCCAAATGTATTTGATTTTTTTATTTTTACCACTCAATGCTTTTAAAAATGTGTTCATAAGGAGACATTTTGGGAAAGCCATATACTTTCCTGATTTTTAATTGATGGCATGCAGAAAAGGTGTATGTTTATTTGTGCGAAAGTTCAAATAAAACTTCCCTTCGATACATTTTACAATAAAGTGTTCCAAGAAGATTTATATCTTTGTTTAATGCAGAAAATCTTCAACATAGCAGGTCCTTGTATTCCGGGAGATCATTACATGTTGCCGGCTTTGGAAAGAAATGAACATATACGGTCATTGTTTAAAAACAAACAGTATTTTGTGATACATGCTGCGAGGCAAACCGGCAAAACCACCTTGTTAAATTCACTTGAATGGGAACTAAACGAATCTTCGCAGTATATTGGCCTTTATTGCTCGCTCGAAACAGTACAGGGGATAAATGACCCGAAAGAGGGGGTTCCGGCTATCGGTAGGGCAATTGATATGGCCGTGCAATATAATAAACATCTCAGTGAAATTGGTTTTATCCGGGATTTAGACATCAATGATTACACTAATTTGGTACGTAAAGGTTTGATAAACCTGTTTACTAAAGCCAATAAACCTGTCATTGTTTTCTTTGATGAAGCAGACTGCCTGAGCAATGGCACCCTGATAACATTTTTAAGGCAACTTCGGGACGGCTTTGTTAATAGGACAAGGGCACCGTTTCCACATTCCATTGCCCTGGTGGGCATGCGGGATATCCGCGATTACAAGGGTAAAATCAGGGAAAACGGGCATACGCTGGGTTCGGCCAGTCCCTTCAACATCATCACCAAAAGCCTGACCATTGGTAATTTCACCTTGGAAGAGGTGAGGCGTTTGTACCTGCAGCACACCGAAGACAAAGGACAGGTTTTTGAAGATGCCGCCATTGAAAAAGCCTTTTACTGGACACAGGGACAGCCCTGGCTGGTCAATGCCCTAGCCCGCGAGTGTGTGATGGAAATATTGCTGGAAGATTTTTCCAAACCCATTACAGAGGATCTTATTGACCAGGCTTCCCAAAATATCATGGACAGGCGCGACACGCACATTGACAGCCTGTTGGAAAGGCTGAAAGAAGAACGGGTGAAAAATGTTATCCAGCCAATTATTCTCGGTGAAGAAGCATCCATTCCAATATTTCATGATGATACACAATATTGTATCGATCTGGGCATTATTAAACAGGATGAGGGGAAACTTTTACCTTCAAACCCCATCTATAACGAGGTCATAATGCGGACCCTAAATGCTGACACCCAGTTTTACCTGTACGACAAAATCAAACCTGACTGGATCAGCAAGGATGGAAAAATAGACATGAATGGATTGTTAAAGGGATTTCAGGATTTCTGGAGAGAAAACAGCGATATCTGGATAGAAAAGTACCAGTACAAAGAAGCAGCACCCCACCTGATTATGCAGGCTTTCCTTCAAAGAGTGATAAACGGCGGAGGTACAATTAACAGGGAATACGCCACAGGACGCCGCAGGATAGATTTATGTGTCAACTACAAAAACAACCGCTACCCCATTGAACTCAAACTCTGGCATAACGAAAAAACCATTTCCCAGGGCATTGAACAGCTCACTGGCTATATGGAGAGGCTTGGCGAAAAAGAAGGCTGGCTGGTGGTGTTCGACCAAAAAACCGGTAAAAGCTGGGACGAAAAAATCTTTTGGGAAACACACGAAACTAGCGGCAAAACATTGCACGTGGTGGGGTGTTAAATTGATTGGTATAAATATGTTTTGATTTTTTCCAGTTGTTATTTTTTCACTCTAACTGTTGGCAAAGATGAGTCTGGTCTAAAAAGGCCTTCAAAAAACAGTTGATTGAGCCCTTATTCACAACAACATCAATACCCCCGACCTAAAGTATGGGACTATTGAATACCAGCGAGTTAGACGACTTTAGCCAAATACCAATAGTTTTTAGACCTGACTCAAAGATCAAATCCTAAAGTTTAACCTTCTTGTGTTTTTGAATATATCCCGGATCAATGTCAACACCAAGTCCCGGCCCTGTTGGCACTTTGACTTTTCCATCAACACTTTTTAATTCGGATGTTCGACATACTAATGGTATATCTTTGTTAAAGCCTTTAAATTCATGATACGGCCCTGCATTTTTCACTGCTGAAACAAAATGCATCATATACAAATATCCAAGACCTGAGCCGGAAATATGCGGCACACATGGTTTTCCTAAAACTTCTGCCATCCGTGCGACTTTCATTGATCTTATCATGCCACCAAAGTAAAAAATATCCGGTTGCACCACCTGCAAAGCATCATGTGCTATCAACCACCTGAAATTATGCATGCTTGGTTCTTGTTCACCCCCGGCAACAGGGACATTTAAAGCATCTGCTACTTGCTTTGTTTCTTCATACCAGTCAAAAGGCACAGGTTCTTCATAAAAGTCAAAGTTGTGTTCCTCCATTATTTTGCCAATCCTGATAGCTTCTTTGACATCATATGAGCCATTGGAATCAGCATAGATGACCATATCTTTGCCAAAGGCCTCCCTGACCATTGGAATGAGTTTCTCTGACCTGCCAGGAGGTGACTCAGGGGCGTTCATCCTCCCGCCAACTTTGAATTTCAATGCCTTTGCATTTGATTCTTCAACCTGTTTTTTGATGCCTTCAAGTGACTCGTCTGCTGATCTCCCACGGAAATTATTTGCCCTGTATACACCGATGTGGCTATGATGTACCTCTCCAATCAACTCGCCCATAGGTTTCTTGGCAATTTTCCCAAGCATATCAAGGATAGCGAATTCAATTGTTGCCAAAGGGACCCATAGTGCAAGGTTTTGCAGTTTATAGTTGCTTTTGTGCACATACACCTCATCCAACAAACTTTCAAACCGCATAGCATCTTTCCCGATAAAGAAATTTTGCAGGCGGTTGATAAAAATGGGGTATAAATGGCGCATTTGAAAATTATTGCTCACAGAAATGCCTTCTGCGCCATCTTTTGATTGTACGGTACAAATGTAATTCCCTTCATAGAAAAGAAGGTCCAGGTTTTGAATGATAACAGGAGAAGAAAATAATCCGGTTTTTAATACCGGCTTTGAAAGGACTTGATCTAATTTTGAATAGTCAATATTTGGGTCCTGTGAATTTTGTGCGATGCCTGATTTGAGAATTACAGGAGAGCCCAAAGCTATTGCCGTGGTGTTTTTAATAAAATGTCGTCTGGAGTTACTCATTTTTATGAATTTATTTATTATTTAGTTCTGAAAAAACTAACAAGTTCGGACAATTGAACTGCCTGTGCAGAAAACTCTTCTGCACTTGATGCTAACTCTTCTGATGATGAAGCATTGTTTTGGGCAATATCATCAAGTTGCCGTATTGATTGGGAAACCTGTAACACCCCATCTTTCTGTTCTGAATTCGACTGAAGGATTTCCTTAATCAATTGTGTGGTTTTGTAAACATCCGGCAATACCTGTTCCATTTTTGAGCCAGCATTTTCAATAATTTTATAACTTAATTGGGCCTGCTCTACAATATTATCTGCTGCATTTTTGCTTTTGTCAGCCAGTTTCCTGACTTCCGCAGCTATAACAGCAAAACCTTTTCCATGTTGCCCCGCCCTTGCTGCTTCAACAGAGGCATTCAATGCCAACAAGTTTATCTGAAATGCTATTTCATTGATTATCTTGATTTTCTCTGCAATAGAACGATTTGAATCAACAGCCTCTTTCATTGTTGTGTTAATGCCATTTATTTCATCTTTGGTTTTATCAGAAAGTTTTTCGGTATCCATTGCATTAGTAAGGTTTTGTTTAATGTTGGAAGTTATTATTTCCATCGTGCCAGAAATCTCTTTGGTATTTGATGCTTGTTCAGATGCACCTTCAGAAATCATTTCAGAGCTTGAACTTAAACTTTGACTGGCATCTTTTATACTTGACGCATTTTCCTGTACCCGCAAAATTACCTCTTTTATTTTTGTGGCCATTTCGTTTAAAGCCTTTATGCTGCGGCCTATCTCATTATCAGAGATTTCATGTATTACTTTTGTTAAGTTTCCGCTGGAGATAACCTCAATATAATCAATCAAAATGTGCAAAGGCCTTGAAATAAACCTTGAAGACAATTGCCATATTAAAACAAAAATACTTAAAAGTGTAAAAATGAAAAATATAACTAAATATCTAATAAGGATATTCACTTCAGAAAAAATTTTCTTTTCTGGTATGATGATGCCCAGGTTCCATCCAGGAGAAGATTCAATTGGGATTGATAAAGCAAAGTAGCTTGTGTCTTTTACTCGGAGCAATCCACTGCATGTTTTATTTTGTTTGATATTTTCAATCATGTCAGGGCTGAAATTATAACCGAATTCTTCAGAATTTTCAAAAATGTTCATTTTCATAATAATGTCTTTTTCAGGATGTGCAGCTATTGTCCCTTTATTATCAACAATAAAACCATTTCCCATATTTGATATATTGATAGAAGAAACAATTTTAGATAATGTTGTAAGGCTTATACTACCGGCCAATAAGCCATGAACTTGATCCAGGCTGTCTTTCACCGGGACTGCAATATTAAACTTTCTCACTCCCAAAGCTCTTGAAATCATGGGATTGGTTATAAAGTAGTCTTTGTTTTGATCGAAAATTGCCTTGAAATAGTCCCTGTCTGAAATATTTCCATCTGCTTTCCCTTTTGTAGAAGTATAAAATGCCCCGTCAGGCTCAGAAATAAGCATAAATCCATAAGTATTGTTCCGTTTTGTAACAATTTTATTGAGATAAGGCTGCATCCTTTTCCAATCCATTGAAGCCACATCTTCATGCTCTGCAATGCGTTGCAGTTCATTTATCAGTGAATTTAACCATATATTTAATTGATCAGCATTTGATCCTGCTATTTCAAAACTAAAATTTTCAATAGCTGATTCCTGGCTTTTTTTCACAATCAAATGAATGCTGAAACCTAAAATTATTAACAATACGGTAAGGATCGGGAGCACCCATAACAAAAATTTCCTTTGAATTGATTTTGACATAGCATATAGAATTTGAGACAACTTAAATTTAATTGAACTTTACAACATAAAACACTTGTAAGGCATCCAGTCATTTTTATGTAAGAAGAAAAATTTTACCCTCCTATCAATCTAAAAGAGCTTGATATATATACCAAAGATCGTGGACTGTTTAATTTACGAAGTTTTTTAATGAAAAGTTCTAATTTCTATATATTGTTTTGAACTGTATGCAAAAATATACTACATCAATCCATTTTTTTCATTATTAATTAAGCGGAAATTCGAGAATTGATATTGAGCGTTTCGGCAATGTCACAGAACCATCCGTATCTTCCAAAGAAATTGATTTTTCAGAAAAACAACCTGTTTGCAGGCTTCCTTCTTTGCATGGCACATTTTTCAGATTGCCTTCAAGTGTCCAGTGAATACCATTGTTTTGTTGAGTTTCAAAACCGTTGAAATCAATTTTTACAGAAATATCTTCTGAGAAATACCTATTGATGACATGCAGATAAACCGCCTTGTCATTTTTTGTTGCCAAAATATCTAAATAGGCAATTTTATCAACAGCCTGGATTCCGCTCATTTTATATGGCTGATTGTAATATTCCATATTTTCAATTGAAATATCCAACAGTACATTTCCATGGTGTGAAGCATAAAGCCCTGTGACCTGGCCAGTAGGGTAAGGGTGTGGGGGAAATTCCCCTGTGGGTGAAACCCGCATGCCGGTTATTCCCCAGGATTTACCAACAAGCATTGACTGGTTGGCTATCTTTATGCTGTTCCCTTCCCGCATCAAAGCATGGATAAAACCTGCTGCACCAACTCCTTTTATAAAATGTGATCCCAGTTTTTCCTGATTGACTGAGTTCTGCCCCCACCATCCGTTCCAGTTCCATTCTGTGACTGCAATTGGATAGTTTGTTTGTTTGACCATATTGTAAACATCATTGTCAAGTACCGAATAGCCTTCTGTGTTGAATTCCGGTACTGCAACCCATGCCTTCCAAACTTCCTCATCTGTCAATGAATCAATTTCTATTTCCTGCTCCCCTTTCATGACTTTGTTGATTCCCCAGGGCTTGTAGATATGATATGACAAAAAATCAATTTCATCGCCAAATTTTTCCTGTAAGGGCAAAGTAACATCTTTTGAATTGCCATCAGCAATAATTTTGATATCCGGGTCAATTTTTTTGAACATACCTATAAATGCTTCCATGCATTTGAAATATTGTTCCTTGACATCCTCATCAATTGGTTCCATACGCTTTAGTTTTCTGTCCATCACCCAGGGCTCATTTACAACCTGGATGTATTTGATGTCATAGGGTTCCGGATGCCCGTTTTCTGCCCTGACAGCAGGCCAATTTGGCATTCCTTCAGGCAGTTCTGCGCCAATTTCTGAGTTGCAATATGCCAACAGGCCAGCTTCGTGCATAACAGCTTCTTCCAAAGGTTTTCTTTCAAAATATGCATCCCCAAAATTGATGACCAGCATCATTTCAGCATCGAGTTGTTCTGCCAACCTGCAAGCTTCATCATAACCAAACATGTTTGTAACAGTGTCACCACTGTGGCCGACAAATACAGGCCTTGGTCCTTCCCGTCCCGGCGCATTGTCAATCATTGTGGTCCAGTCCTGAAAATTGACATCTGTCCCACCCGGAAAACGGAGCACAGGAATATTCATATCCTGCATAATTTCTACCACCCCATCCTGGAGCTTATTTGTGCCTTGAACGAGTGCAGCTTCAGGCCCCCATTCACCATGCCAACTTGGTTTTTCCAAAAATTGGCCAAAAATTTCATGATCTATTGGTGCAATCACAGAATCATTGATGGTGATTGTTACCCTTGTTTCTTCTTTTTGAGTACAATTGATAAGGAAAAAAGAAATCAATAAAATAAAAGCTGAATGTTTTTTCATTTGTTTGTATAGGTTTTAGTTTAGACTATCTTCGATTTTTTTGTCATTCAACAAGGCAACTATATTTGTTCATGCATGAAATTATCATATCCTGTATCCAATACAACTACCTTGTTTTGCATGTTATTCATGTTTATATGGTGGTTCATCAGGCCTTTCCAGGTTTGGCATCACACCATCTTTCCTGAATTCAATAATGTGTTCCCTGATTTGTGCCTTTTTGCCCATTTGTTCCTCAAGAAAATCCAGATTTATTTGAGAATCAGGATTAAAATCATTTCCACAAAGGTATCTTAACAATTGGTCAAAGAAATAAACAGACGCTGGATCAGTTTTCCACAAATCAAATGTAGTTGTGAGGAATTTTCCATCTTTAACCTTTGCTTCAAGCATAAATGAATATAATTGCGGGTTTTCATCTTTATAACTCGGGAAACCCAATATAATTGGAAAAACATTGTCAGGCCAGGGCCTTAGGTCCATTATCACCCCGTTTCTGTTCCTGTTGCCATGCAAATCTTCTGTACCACTGATCATATTGCTGAAAGGGATATCGCACCAACCCTGATGTGGGAATTTATCCATCAATGGATGCTGATAAATTTTTGTGCCCCTTGCAAATTCAGATCTTCCGGCACCCCATTCTGTGATGTGCCCGTCAAAATGTTCGTTGCCATATAACAAAACCCGGTGTCCCTTCTGCAAAAACTCAAGGACAGTATCATCAAATATATCTGTTATGAGCAGAGATTCATTTTGTGGTATCCCATTGAATGTTTTTATAAAAGGATAGGTATTTCGAATTCTCCTCAAAAAATTTTGATTTTCAAGATTGGCAATAACCTGAATATTTGATTTTTTTAATGCTGCAATATCAGGATCAAATCCCCTGGAACTCTGAATGACCCTTGGAAATACCCAAAAGTCCCAGCTGTTTTCAAGAGAAAGGCCATTTGTTTCAAGTGTTGCTTTTAAATTGATTGTCAGGGGAATATCTGTCTCAGGGAGGAAAAAATAATCTGAGCAAATAATGTTCAACTCGCCAAGTCCGATTTGAACATCATCCATCATCCCGCTTTTGTATACTTTGTTTTGTTCATCAACTATTTTCCATTTCAAAATACCATTTTCAATGGCATGTTCACCAAAATGTGAGCATTTGATAATGATTGGTATAACCCTGCTCCTGTCGCCTGAGATTGAATGTGTTTTTTCTTTTTCTGTGCCGGCATAAAAGCAACGTTCCGTCCAGTGCTGGTTCCAAAGCAGGACGGTTGCATTATTATAATTCCGCAACTCTTTTGGCGGGACAATTTTAGGGTTGTAATAATCATCTACAACACCCCACATGAATGAGCCGGCATCCTTAAATGTTGCCAGTTGGTACCCAACATAATTCAATCCTTTCAGGTTATAGGTGTCAGAAATTTCATCTTTGTTTAACCTTGCTTGTTCGAGCAGGATTTTCCGGCTCTTTGCCTGTAATAATTGGGTATGTTTTGTGAAAACCGGCAAAAGGCTGTCAATTCCTGCCTGTTTTGTCTTTTCTTGTGTATATAATACTCTCCATGGCCTTAATTTGCTGTCTTTGAAATTATTTTTGTAGCCAAAATCAATATATGATGCCCCTGCCCTTCTGTATTCATGATGGATTGGCAAACGGAATGATTGCCCTTTTGAATTAATCAACCAGCCCGGACTATTTGTCAACAAAAACCGTGTTTTATCAATTCCAAAGGTCAGTTCTTTAAAGTGTTCAATTTTGCTTTCAGAGGCATTCCTCTCATTTCCCATGCACCAAATGATAACAGAAGGATGGTTTTTGTCACGCTTAACCAGGTTTGTCCACAAAGCGTCCTGATGCTCTTCGCTGATAATCATTGAACTTTCCACAACATTGATTTCGTTCCAGTTGAGGATGCCAATTTCGTCACATACATCAAGGAATTCAACTCCCGGGAAATGAGTATGGTGCCTGAAGAAATTAAACCCATAGTCCTTAAACAATGTGAGTTTTTCCTTTATGTCGTTTCTGTCAGTTGGTGGGGAAATTGTTTGAGGCCAATGGATATGGCACATTTCCCCACGAAAGTAAACCGGTTTGCCATTTAAGTATATATATTCACCATCAGTACTTACTTCACGCAATCCAAACCTTTCGTTGATTTCATCAATAACTGTATTCTTTTTTTGAATTGAAAGACTCAACACATAGAGGTTTGGATCATAATCATACCAAAGTTTTGGATTTTCAATTTTGACTGTCAGGTTGCCATCATTTTTATCATCTAATTCTTTTGATGTTTGACCAACAACTTGCTGTTTACCCAATTGAAAAACCCTGGCATGGATTTCCATTTTTTTCGACAGTTTTCCTGAAATTTCATAATTGCAGCTTATTTGTCCCTTGTTAATGTCCGGGACAATATACAAATCTGAGATGTGGATTTCTTCAGTGGCCACAATTTCTACGTCCCTGAAAATACCAGACCATCTCATTTCCATGACTGTTGTCCCAAAGCCATGTGTGTTTTCCGGGGTCTTATCCATGTATGTTTGATTGTTTTCAACCATAACTGTCAGGACATTTTTTTGACCTGTTTTTGCAATTCCATCAATCACAAAACCAAATGGAACGTTTGCATAATGGTGTTCCCCAAGTAATATTCCATTCAACCACACTTTGCAATCAGTCATTACGCCTCCAAAATTGAGATGTAGTTTTTTCCCTTTGTAAGTTGAAGGTATCCTGAATTCCAGTTTATACCATGAAGTGCCGAAATAGGGTTTGTCACAAGTTCCTGCCCATTCGGGTTGTGCCAAAGGAAGGAATTCAACACCTTTGCCCTGCGCTTCAAGGCAACCGGGGACAAGGATGTCATCATTGAATGTTTTATCAGGTGAATACCATTGTTACTTTTCACCAACAATTTCCCTATCAAGCTGAAAATCCCATTTCCCACTTAATGAGAGATATTCCCTTGCGCCGGAACGAATAGGTTCATTGACCCTGGCAGGTGAAATTTTTTCAGGTTGCTGGGACATCAAAGAATGCATTGATAATATGAGTAATAGCAAAATGACAATTTGTTTTTTCATGGAGATAAGTTAAATAGGTTTTTCTATAAAGATTTTTATTAATTCGTTTGTTTTTGGGTGTAATCCAAAACCTGGCCAACTTCAAGAAGCTTTGGTTTGATAGTGCTATAGTCAAGATCATGGATTTTAACTTCCTTTTCTAAGGCAAGTGAGGCAACCATACCTGCACTTTGCCCTAAAATCATGAAAACAGGTTCCATCCTTATGGAGCCAAAAGCTATGTGTGAACTGGAAACTGCAACAGGGACCAAAAGGTTTTGGCATTCTACTTGTTGAGGCATAATCGAACCTAAGTCAATTTGATAAGGGATATCAGGTTTAACACCAATATCGCCCTCGTTTTGGACAAAACCATCTGGTTTAATGTATCTTTGTGTATTGTGCGAATCCATTGTGTATGAACCCATTCCAATAGGATGCTTCACTTCACTTTTTCCAAGTACCTCATTTTCTGTCATTACAAATGTTCCAATCATTCGTCTGGCTTCCCTTACATAAATTTGGTGTGGCCAATTGCCATTATCCTGAAATTCATCTTTTGAAAAGCCCCATTGGTTCATCTCTTCCTGTATCTCTTTAGGGATCCTGGGGTCTGTGCAATAAAAATAGAGCAAACCTTTTTGATAGGTTTCATGTTCTTTGATGATTTCAGCCCTTCTTTCATAGCTTGCTTCCGGATAATCATAGTTCATTCCAATATTATCAAAACTGAATGGGCCATGATTGTTGACATCAGTTTTCAGGTTTGGGATTGGATCAAACTTGTGGAATGTTTGCTTCCACCCGGCATCAAGTATCCTGATGAGCAATTCATATTGATTTGGGTCATATCCTTCGGGTTTTTCGAATGGAACGCGGTTTTCTTCAACTTTTGTCAGGCAGGCCCTGAAACAATAGGCTTGTACTTTGTCGTCACCTTCGCCTTTTTCACCGGGATGCAATGTAGATATCCGGGGTAATACACCACTTGTAGAATCATTTGGGCTCGTATAAGGGCTAATTTGCATATCGCCAAAATGATGTGAATGATGAAGGACCCCAACTTGTAAACCATTCCATTTTTCACCATACACACTGTTTGCTTCACGCCCTACATGATAACTCACCCCTGCTGCTGCCATGAGGTCTCCTTCATATGTGGCATCAACAAAAATTTCCCCTTTAAACTCCTTTCCGCTTAACATTTTAATTGATGTAATTTTTCCATTGTCGATTTTTACACCATTTTCCCTGTCGAGCCATTCGTCTCTATATACCTTAATGTTGTGTTCTGAAATAAAATTGTCAAAAACCAATTCTGCAACATGTGGTTCAAAAATCCACATTGTCCTTTTGTCACCATCAATAGCTGGTGTCCCTTGTCCCTTGTTCCCGTATTCTTCTTTTGACTGCCATTTCCATGCTTCTTCTTTCTGGTAGTGTTCATAAATTTTTTGATAGAATTCCCTTGATAATCCCCCAATCACAGCTTTATTTCCTGTGTCTGTCCATCCCAGGCCGCCGGATGACAATCCACCTAAATGTGTATCAGGACAGACAATCAAGACAGAATTGTCCATCCTGGCAATTTGCACGGCCGTTGTAACAGCTGCAGAAGTGCCACCATAAACAATGACATCTGCGGTGAATAGATCTGCATTTTTTTGTTCATGTGGTTTTTGTTGACAAGCAATGATGAAAAGAGCTAGAGATATGGTAAAGAAGAAATAAATGGAGGTTTTCATAAGTTACAGGTTAAATTATACTTATGTCATAAAGAATTCTGACAATAATAATGAAAAAGCAGGTTATTTTCTATCCTAAATCATGAAAATCCACGACAAATTAATGTCAAAAGCATGACAAATCAGGTTTCAAAGAATTTATCCCATTAAAATTAAATGCTTTCAGACAGCCCTGTTTTGTCATTAATTCAATCTTTTCAAATGCTGGTATTATCAAAAAGAATGAATATATTTGGAATAATTGGAATTTTAATCAACCCACCCAAAATAATCTATATGAAAAAGAATTTTATCCATATTTTTCTCATTGCATTATTAAGTGTATTGTTCATTCAATGTGGAACAAATGACACCCCTCAGCAATCAGAAAATAAACATGTGAAAAAAAGTGTCATTGATAGATCTGATGAAATTGTAAGTTTAATGTTTGAAGCCCGGGCCAAAAAAAAGCAAATCACCCCATTGACAAATACCTTTGGGGAATATACACTGGAAGAGGCATATACGCTGCAAAACCTACTTGCAGAAAGATTACGCCCAAAACTGGGTGATATAGCCGGCTACAAAATGGCCTATGCATCAAAATCCGCAATAGAAAAAAACAATCTGTCAGGCCCGGTGTATGGCCCTTTTTTTGAAAATCAAAAAATAGAAAATGGTGGAGAAGTCAATTTAAATGATTATATGAAGTTCCACATTGAAAACGAAATTGCTTTTGTAATGAAATCTCCAGTAAATAGCCCTGTGAAGTCAGTTGAGGAATTGAAATTATACGTAAAATCAATCCATCTTTCTTTAGACATTTCAAACGGAAGGTTCGACAGGTCAAACGGAAGGGAAACCGTAAATGATTTTGTTGCTTCAGGGGGAGGGGCACATAGGTATGTCCTGGGCAAGCCTGTTGATGGGATTGATCACCCACTTGAAAATCTTATGTTGTACATTGAACAAAATAATGATACCATATACAAGGGAAATACAAATGAAGTTTATGGAAACCCATGGAATGCCCTGCTATGGATTGTGAACGATTTAATTAAACACGGAAAACCTGTAAAGGAAAATATGTTTTTTTTGACGGGAAAAGTTGATTCACCATATGCACCTGAAGGTAACAAAGCAATTGGAGAATATATTGGCTCTTGTGTAGGTTTTCCGGAGGTAAAATGTATTGTTTCAAATTAAAGCCAGTGGACTAAATGAGCTCAAACAGACGTCAATTTTTAGAAAAAAGTTTTTTGGCAGGAGCAGGTATTTCATTCCTGTCTGCAACATCATCAATTCAAAATAAAAGTGCTGATTATTCAAAACTCGATAAAGCCTTGCAGGAGCCTGTGCTTAAAAAAGAATATTTTCCTGAGCCTGTTATCATTGAAAGCTGTGATTTGTTGAAATATAACAGCAATTACATGATACGGGTACGTTCAAAGGATGGTGCTGAAGGATATTGTGTCGGGCACAACCATAGGATGCCACATCTTTTCCCTATACAGCTCATGCTTGTGAACCCTTTTTTTATTGGAAAAGATGCCCGTGACCTTGATCAATTGATTGATGGTGTATTCATGTATAAAAACAACTATAAATATCAGGGTTATACACTTTGGATACCCATCGCGACTGTTGAAATGGCAATCCTTGACATGCTGGGGAGGATTGCAAATAAAAGCATGGGTGAACTCATCGGGGATATCCACAACAAAGAAATTGCAATATACCGTGCCAACAATAACAGGGGAAGGACCGCAGAAGAAAGCATTGAGCGGATAAAAGCACGGCAGGCAGAAACAGGAGCAAAAGCTGTCAAATTCAAAATCGGGGGGCGAAGGAGCAATCCGGAAGAGCCGGCAGGCAGGACTGAAAAACTAATCCCACTTGTTCGCAAGGCTTTTGACAGCAGCATTACACTATATGCGGATTGCAATGGAAGTTATTACACGGCTGAGGAAGCAATACGGATTGGCAGGATCCTTGAAGCCAACAAAATTGACATGTATGAACAACCAAGCCCCACTGATTATTATGAAACCTGGAAAGAAACAGCAGGTGCATTGACAATCCCTATTGGATCAGGAGGTGGTGAGGTGAGCATCAGGAATTTCAGGAGGCTGATAGGCAATGATGCTGTGCAAATGGTGCAACAAGACTTGTTTTATTTTGGTGGGATGATCAGGTGCATGAAAGTTGCCAGGATGGCCGATATGAAAGGATATCTATGTACGCCTCATATCTCCGGGACAGGCCTGGGTTACATTTACATGATGCAATTTGTGTCAGCAATCCCCAATGCAGGGCCATATCATGAATTTAAGGGCCTGAGCAATGATATCCCTTTTGAATGCAAAACATCTTCTCTAAAACCGGAACAAGGGATACTACACCTGCCAAAAGGTATTGGTAGTGGTGTTGAAATTGATCCTGGTTTCATTGCAAAACATAAAATAATGACAATTTAAATTTAATAGGATGAAAAAACTACTAGGTATTTTATTATTGAATATTTATTTATTGTCCCTCAATGCCCAAACCCACCTGCCCCTTAATTACCAACTCAGGTTGGAGCCTGTGTGGGCAAGGGTGGCAGATGCATTGGGTGAACCCGGTTCAGTTGAAAGCGCAGAGTTTTCACCTGATGGGAAATACATTGTGAGTGGGACAAAATATGACAATTCTGTCATCATGTGGCGTACATCTGATGGCGCAGAACTATGGAGAAATTACACAAAACAGGAGGTAGAGCGCGTTGGCTGGTCATCTGACGGAAAGTATGTTGCTGCTGCCAGTGAAGATTACCTTGTGACTGTGTATGATGCAAAGAGCGGAGAAGTATTTAAAACTCTGGAACACACACGTGGCATTGATGGCCTGACATGGTCAAATAATGGAAGTTTGTTGGTTACAGGTGAAGAGAAAATCAAAAATGATGATGGTTCCACAAAAGGCTGGATCAGGGTGTTTGATATGCCATCAGGCAAAGAAATTAAGGCAATCAACTTTGGCAACACAACAAATGAGTTGTTCTTCTCAGGTGACGACAAACACCTGCTGGCAGTAGGCCATGGGGCTGTGAAAATTTATAATGTTGATGACTGGTCCCTTCTTAAAACTTTAAAACCTGATTATTATGTGACTTTTACAAGTGGTGTTTTTTCACCTGATGCAAAGCATGTCTTCGCAGTAGGCCAGGGTGGCACTTCAAGGGGGAACTGCTATTTGTGGGAAGTTGAAAGTGGCAAATTGCTCAAAATGTTTAACCACACAGGCAAAAAAATCGAGTCTGTATCATGGCACCCAAAC
The DNA here is from genome assembly GCA_964629805.1 of uncultured Bacteroidales bacterium. Classification (GTDB taxonomy): domain Bacteria; phylum Bacteroidota; class Bacteroidia; order Bacteroidales; family CAZVTW01; genus CAZVTW01. The sequence goes on from CAZVTW010000005.1 coordinate 19,360, forward strand.
GGACAGTATATAGCCCATGCAGGGCACGATCCATTTATTTACGTTTACAGGTTTACTGATATAATAAGTTATGGAAATGATGCCATCCCGGTTGCTCACAAGGTTTGGGCAAGTGACCATGCCGAATTTATTGACTTTAACGCTGATGGCAGTTTCCTTGTCAGTGCCCACCAAAACGGGTTGATAAAACTCTGGGTATGGATGGGAGAAGATTCTGATATCAATGCAAGAAGGCATGAATGGGTAAAATCCCAACAAAAAGATGCTGATAAATAACATACACAATGAAAAAAATTACTCTTATACTGATTGCTTCAATTATTAGTGTGTATTCATTTTCTCAACAAAATAACCCACATTGGGACTTGAGCGGATATCAACCCCAGGATGGTTTAACAGCCAGGGTTTCTAACAACATCCTTTTGGTGGATTGGGCAGGTGAAGGGGATGATGAATTCCATCTGGAAATGACTGTTAACAATGGTGCCCCTGTCATCCGGGAGCTCTCTGTAAGGGCACAGAATGGGCATTGGAACAAAATTATGGTAGATGTAACACCTGAATTCAGGATTGTTTCAGGAACCAGGAGGGTTACCCAACAACAAACAGAACCATTGGAAAAAATGGGGGTGCCATTGACACCGGAAAAGCTCGATGAAATAAAATGGGATGCCTTTTGGGATGCCCCATTGTACATCAGCGAAGAACCACCGAAATCCCATACATCATCAATCCCTGCTGAAGAAGCTTTTGCAAACCATCCGGGGATGCCACGGAAAGCATCCGAAGTCAAAAGGGCAACTGCTGTTTTCAGTATTGATAGTTGTACAGTGCGCACCAATGGTTCAAGGGCCGAAATTGTTTTTCAAGGGGTGGAAGCCGGGATATTCGCAGGTTATTTGCAATTTGATATTTATAAAGGGTCAAACCTTGTCAGGCAAATGTTGGTTGCCAAAACAGGCCATCCTTCAGCCGCTTTTAAATATGATGCCGGATTAAAGGGATTGGAAATTCAACCTAAATCCAGGATTGTTTGGCGCGATATGGCAAGGCACTGGCAGGAATACCTCCTTGGTGGGCCGGTTGATAATGGTGCAACTATCATCAAAAGTAATAACCGGTTGATTGCTGCTCAACAGCAAGCTGGGTCTATCGCTATCTTCCCGCCCCCACACAGGTTTTACTGGGCAAGGGAATCTGAACAAAACCTTGGCTATAGCTGGTACAGAAAAGACAACGACAATACTTTTTCATTCGGGACAAGGCAGGCAGAGCTTGAACAGGACCCTGAATATTACCATAATTTTGCATTGTACAGTGCAAGGCCAGGAAAATGGCAGATGATGCCTGTGTTTTGGCAAGTGAATACCGGCACAGGCGAACAAGCCATTGACGCAGCACTCCGGTTCACAAATGGTGACACATTTAAACCATTGCCCGAGTATAAAGTCATGGGGCACCACTATCATGTTGGCCTTGTCAAAAGGTTGAAAAAACTCGGAGGTTTTGACCAAAGGATTAATGATATTGCCACCATGAAAAGTATCGGGGTTGACATTTTTAGTATTATTGACGGGGCACGCGGGCCTGGCCGTCACGATAAAGGGGAGTTATTCCTGAAAGATTTGGAAGAGTATTACGACGCTGCAAGGAGGCAATCAGATAAAGATTTTTTGGTCATGCCAAATGATGAGAACAGCACAGGTGGAAGGCCACCATTTATGGGCGGGCATTATGACATTCTGTTCCCAAAGCCTGTTTACTGGCACCCAAGGGGGGAAAAAGAGGAACCATTTTCTGTTGACCACCCAAAATACGGGACTGTCTACAGCCTGAAAACACCTGAGGACATGATGAAAATGACGGAACTTGAAAATGTGCTGATTTCAATGCCACACCCAAATACCAAACGTTCCACAGGATATCCTGAATCCATAAAAGATGAACCACAATTTTTACATCAAAACTATTTTGCACTTGGCTATCGCTGGGGAATGGGTATTGATGCTTCTGAAAAAAGGCTTGGTGAATACCGGTTCCTTGCACTTTGGAACGAAACAAACAACTGGATGGCAAAACGTGGTTTGCCCCCAAAATATGCCATTGCAATTTCTGAGGCACGTTCAGACAAAGGGTCCCGTGGCAAACCCTCATGGGACGATGCATATGGCATGTCACCTGTCAACTATCTGAAAATTGACAGTGTCCCGGAAATTGACGATATGAGTTCAGTCATCAATGCGCTTCAAAAGGGTGAATATTTTATGACAACCGGTGAAGTACTTATACCAAACTATACAATTGATGGAAAAGGAAATAAACGGACCATTATCGCAGATGTTGAATGGACATTTCCACTTGATTTTGTGGAAATAGTTTGGGGCGACGGTGATAAAACAGACAGGGAAATCATTTCAACATCTGAAACAAAGCCATTTGGAAAAAAAAGGTTTGAGATACCCTTCAATACTAAAAACAAGAAATGGTTCCGTTTTGCAGCCTGGGATGTTGCCGGGAACGGGGCTTTGGTGCAGCCAGTGAGTTTAATAAAATGATGAAAACTCTTGATCGGATATTACATTTTTTGCAACTATATTTAGAATAGCTAAAATATTATCCATTTTGAATTAAAATTCAAATATTTGGATAATATTTTAGCTATATGAGTAAATACAGCCTATATAAAACCCCTTTTGAAATACAAAAAGATTTGGCAAAAAAAATCCGTTCCCTAAGGAGGCAAGCAGGGTATTCACAAGCCAACCTTGCTGACCGTTCGGGTGTTTCATTAGGGAGCCTGAAGCGCTTCGAAGCAACAGGGCAAATATCCATAGCATCATTTCTTAAGTTATTGTTGGTGTTGGACCGCTTGCATGAAATGGAAGGACTGCTATTGCCTAAGGAAAACATGGATGAGATAGAAAAATTATTTTCAGATAAAACCAGGGAATAATGCAACAGGTTTCTGAAGCTATAAGCAAATGGAAGGACTTTGCAAAAGAAGCAGGTGTCAGCAACAAACTATCTATGAATATGGTCCATAAAGCAATTTCGAAAATAAAATAGCTACGATATCACTTTCCAACGTCCGGCAGGACTTGGAAACGTGGAATGAAAGAAATATTCTGAAAAAGATGTGCTCAGATAGGTTTCCCAGTGATGTTTCTGCAAAAGTCCTTGCCATTGCAAGACTATATGCCAGGGGCAGCACAGTTTTCGGTGATCAAAAAAAATTCATGTTATGGATGGATACAGAAAATATTGCTTTGAGCGGTCATAAACCAAAATCATATATAGATCTGATTGAAGGCATCAACCTTATTATGGACGAACTTACAGCCATTGAACATGGTTTTGTTGCGTAATGAAAGTTTTCAGGATAGCCAATAAAAAATATGCAAAATTGTAAAAATCTCCCCATTTAAACAGCACCTTATGCCGATCATCAAAACATCAAAGGCCCAAATAATGGATTGAACACCGAAAATTCTTTTCTTCGAAATATACCTTTCTCGTGTATGGTGCACGCAACAACACAATGAACCTCATGATTGAACAGTGGCACTACTTTATTAAAATTCAGCTTTTCTGTTTTGGGGCGTTCACTTTTTGCACTAAATAAGGACTTGATTTTCCAACCCTCCTTTTAAATGAGGTTGTAAACGTCAAGATTGTGACAGGAGGTATGCACTAAGCCGGGAGGTTTGAAATTGGACCGAAACGTTCCTGCAACTTGCAGGACACTTTAAAATGGGTTTGAAACCTTACTGAAACTTGCAGCATATTGTAAATCAACTGATTATCTATTTTGGTTATTTGCAAGTACTTTTGTTATAAACTGTGACTTAAATTCATCTTTCACATGCTTATAATCTGGTGAGCCGGCCAGGTTGTTCCATTCAAATGGATCATTGTTGTGATCATATAACTCTTCTTCACCATTGGGGCAAAGGATATATCTATACCTTTCAGTCCTCATGGCATAATATTGTTTTTGAGGATCACCAGCTTCATTGTCTTTCAATTTATCATTGCTTGCAATTGAAATAATGGCAAAATCAGGGCCATCCCAGTTTTGTGTGTTTGGATTTGACAAAAAAGGTGCTAGACTATATCCGTCCAATTTCAATTGATTTGTATGTCTGTTTGGATTTGTTGACAATCCACATAAATCGATTAATGTTGGATACATATCAATCAATGCAACTGGATGCGAAATACGTGAACCTCCATGTACCATTCCGGGGAGGGAAAAAATGAGCGGTATTCTAGAGGATTCTTCCCAAAGTGAACATTTAAAAAGAAATTCTTTTTCCCCTAAATGGTATCCATGGTCACTTGTGAAAACCACAATTGTGTTATTGGCATATTCACTTTTTTTGAGGGCATTCAATACCTTTCCCACCTGTTCGTCCACAAAAGCAACATTTGCCAGGTAAGCCCTCACCCATTTTTTCCACATTCCGGGTTTGGGGTGATTTGTCAGGAAGTCATATTTTTTGAAGCCTGCATTGTTCCATGTTCCATTTGGGTTCCACAAGGCATTGGCACAATCAAGGAGGTCATGTTCCTTTGTTTCCGGCATTATAATACTGTCAAGATCAAATTTATCAAAGAATTTTTGGGGTACATGCAATGGCGTATGCGGCCGATTAAAGCCCACTGCCATAAAAAACGGCCTGTCATGTTTTGACTGCAATACTTTTTCTGCCCATTCAGCATTGAGTTCATCCGGCATTTAGTCCCTGTTTTCTTCATCCTTATACTTAAATGGTTTACTGAAACAAATCCAGCCTCTGTGGCCAGGGATGTTTTTTTCCGGATGGGCACTATATTCCGGAATATTTGCAAGGGATGCGAAACTATTTCCCCAATGTGTCCTGTCACTGTCATTTCTGAGCACTTGTGGATGTGGCATCCCAATGGCATGATCATGTGTTCCTTTATCCCAGCTTCCGTTCCATGCAAATGGACCAAAGGTGGGTTGAACGCCAAAGTACTCCACTGAATCATATCCCTTCCAAACACTCCAGTCTTCATGTCCGTTATGGAATATTTTGCCTGTCCCATACACATCATATCCATTATCATAGAAATGTTCCATGATGGTTTTTGCATTTTCGAGTGTTTTGAATTTCCGAAAATTATTTGCCTGTTGATTATAACCAAAATAACCACTGTTGTGTGGATAAATGCCTGTTAATAGACTGGTCCTTGAAGGACCACATATTGGATTGTTGCTATGAGCATTTGTAAAACAAATTCCTGCCTCCATGAGGGATTGGATGTTTGGGGTCAAATTTTGGGGATGCCCATTGAGGTCCTGGACCCAATCATTTAAATCATCGCAAATAATAAACAGGACATTTGGATTCTGCTCATTTTTGTCATCATTTGTTTTGCAGGAAAATATGCTCAATAAACCAAGAAATGAAATGAAAAGAATTTTGTTCATTGCTGTGTATTTTATACTTGTAAGGCCAGATTCAATTATTTATCAGAATAAATTACTCCCCACAACCTTACTGTGCCGTCTTCATGAGAAGTCACAAGGTATTTTCCATCATTAGTAAAGTCAAAAAATTCTTGCCTGAACACACTTTCTTCCATGACAAGTTTGAATTGACTGCCTCCATTTTCAGGGACTTTGTAAGCCCTTATATGCCCCATTCCATTATTGTTCCTGAAGCCATTATTTTCAACAGGTTCACCAATTTTTCCTTCACCTTCGTTCCCACCAACAAAAAGGTATTTTCCGTTTGGTGTGAATTCAATTGTTTCCATGATCATAGCTGTTGCCTTGATGTGATGAATCAAATCACCTGTTTCAAAATCCCAGATACGCACACCACTTGCACTTCCAGCCCCTGCTGCAACAAATTTGCCATTTGGCGACAACCGGACAGACTTAACAGACCCGGTGTGCCCTTTGTAAGTCCTGATATGCTTAAGTTTGCTGTTTTTTATCACTTTCCACAGCTTTACTTCTTTGTTTCTCCCAGCCGAAAGTAACCATTTATCATCTTGTGAGAAATGCAGTTGGTTGACATCAGCATGAACACCTTTTGCAGCACCAGTTAACTCATCTTCACCTTGTTGGACCAATTCTTGTTGTTCCCAGGTTTTTGTGTCGAATAGCAAAATTTGCCCGGCCTCATCTCCAACAGCCAGTAAATTACTTTGATGACTGACATCCATTGCGTCAAAGCCGGCAATATTGTCTATTTCCCTGACTTGCTTGCCGGAGTTCACATCCCATATCCTCAGTTTTTTGTCTTCCCCTCCTGAAATGACATATTTCCCGTCAGGTGTAAAATTGACGACTTCAATTTCCTCCTGTGCCTTGTTTTCCCAAATTTTTTTGCCTGTGATCACATCCCATAAAATGATATCCCAACCTTTTTTTGAACCAGAGGCTATTTTTGTTTCATCAGGCGAAAACACGGCACATTCAACCGATTCTGTTTCATTTTCATGGTCAACAACCCCATATTCATCACCAACGCGAATCCAAACAGGTTCAATATCCACCTGGGACATGGATTGGACCGTCAAAAGTAAGCCTATACAAAAGAACCAAAGTGTTTTCATAATTAATATATTTTTATTTTCAAAAATACGAAGTTAATGCCACGGCTAAAATTTTTCTTTAAAATCGATGTTTTGTATTCTAGGCTGAATAGAAGTGCAACAACATTTTGCCATTTTGGGTGGATGTAGTATTCTGGGCACGTTCTTATCCACCGGGAAAAAAGCTGCAATGGGGACGAAATGCTGAATACAAAAACAAACCCTACGCTTATCTATTCTGTCTGTTGTGCCTTCGTTGACTATCCAGGTTCAACATTCAAATTGATGTCGCCTTATTCACTTTTCCAAGTCCTTTCGGACGTTGGAAAGCAAAAAAGGACTTGATTTTCCAACCCTCGTTTTAAATGAGGTTGGTAAAGTCAAGATTGCAATATGTGATTTGCACTATGTCAATAGGCCTTAAAATAGGAACGAAACCTTCCTGCAACTTGCAGAATATTGTAAATCAATAGATTATACTTAGTTTATCTTGATAATTTCCCCCACAATCTTCCCATTTTTTAGGTAGTAAATACCTGATGGGAGCATTTCCCCCATGCTTGACCGGCCATCCCATTCATATTGGCACACATTTTTTTGTATTGATGAAGGCTCCAAAACCCTGACCCGCTGGCCCAATTGGTCCAAAATGAAAAGTTTGTTGCTGGAATTGTTAGGGATTACAATCTTTACATATTTTGAAAATGGGTTTGGGTATACTTCAAAAAGTTGGTTAACCTCCGTGATATCATCGATTGAAGACTGCAATTCATTGACTTTTATAACCGCTGTAGCATGGTGCATCCAATCGTGTGAGCTGACAGACAAAACAACTGTTCCTGGATTCACAGCATTTACTTTTCCTTGTGAATCCACAGTTGCCACAGATGTATTTGTGGAAAACCAATGTACCGTTGTGTCATTTGCATTATTGGGGATGAGTTGGTGAGAAAGCTGATATTCATCCCCAACATCCAGCTCAACCGAATCTTCTGTTAATTGAATTCCTTCAACAGCAGTATATTCTTCTTCTACATAAAATTCAAAAGCCCTGTAAGTGTCAACATCCGGGAAGCCATCAGAAGTAGGCGATAATGTAAACCGCTTTTCGCCTTCCCAAAAGAGGGATTCTTTTTTTAATTGTTCAACAATGCTATCAGAATCAGGAGGGTTGTCACCCGGTATTTGTGTTGGCGGCAATGTCCCGTCACCTTCGCGCCTGAAGGACCATCCACCTTTGTATGGTGTGTGCCTGTCATCAAGGCTGGGTTCTTCGCCCCTTGCAGCCTGGTTGTTATTGGCAATTGTGATACGGTAGCCCGGGCCGGTTTCCAAAAAACCGATAATAAACCCGTACTGCTGGTTTGCCTTAAAAAACTTTGCATTTTCAAAACTCCAGCGCATATAATGCATACGCCCTTCTTCACTTAAAATGTTGCCGTCTTTGTCTTTTGTGACTGGTGCATCAACCGGAAATACACCACGGTAAATTGTTGGAAGGCTTTCATACGTCACACCTTCAATATAATCATCAGTACGGTGGTTTGTATTAAAGCCATGAGTTGATTTTGTCCCTTTTGGTGTGCCATTGTCATTGATAACAGGATCTCCATTAATTACAAAGAATTGCATAAACATTTCAGCCCCCGGCGCACCCCATATAATGGCCTTTTCTGTTGGCCCGGTGCGCAATACAATGGATTTGACCCATGTGTCTTTCTTGGGGATGAAAATTTGCCCCAAATCACGGTTCCTTTGGTAGTATCCTTGTGTTTTCCACCGTATAGTCTCTTCTGTATAGTTCCTAATACTTGTATTCCCACCAGTAGCTGCTTTATCTTGGTATTCAGTGACATTCTCACCCCTGGTAAACTTTTTACCGATCATTTCAATGTAAATGGTATCATAAGAAAACTTTAATGTGTCATCGTTAGCTTTGTTGTAATTCAAAGAGCTTGCCCCTGAGTGGTTAAAGAAAAGGACAGACGTTAATAACGCAATCAAAAATGTTAATTGTAGCTTCATTTCTTAATAATGATTAATTTTTCGATTTAATAATTTTAATTGTTTGTATTGATTTTTTTGTATAGATATTTAAAAAGTAAATGCCATTTGCCAGTTCTTTGCCTGAAGGATCTTTGCCATTCCACATAAAATGATCAGATGATATTTGTGTTGACATGTAAACAGTTTTGCCAAAAATGTCGATAATTTCAAGTTGCCTGATTGAAGAATTATTTTGCAATGAAATTGATATCCCGCTTGAAAAAGGGTTTGGATACACTTTGGAACCCATATCACTGTCCTTGATACCGGAATGGACTTCGTCATTTGATTGAATGCTGTTGCCTGGTAATGATTCAATACTCAATTTGCTGATGGCAGTAACATGAATTGTGTGTTCAGCGTCTGCACTGAGGTTTTCAAATGTAAATCCCGGATTATCCACTGCATATGACAGGTATTTTTCATCATCAACATAAATAAAATATCCAATGACATTTTTATCTTCATGTTCATCCCATTTGATTGAAAATCCATTACCTTGTTTTGAAGAAATATGCAAATCCTTTGGAGGCTCAGGTTTCGCCAGGTTAAAACCGCCGCTATAATAAATAATGAGGTTTGGTGCATTTCCCGGGTTTATGTCATATGACACTGCGCGTCTTTTTGCATCAGTTTGGCCCAATCCGAGGATAAAAAGAACAGGGTTAGATGTATCCCAACCATCTAGTGAAACCAATTCCTCTATTATGGGTTTAAGGTCAGGCGTCCGCTGGGCCAGGCCATTTTCACCGGCAATTTTCCAATCAACAGGTGCCCATGAAATTGAACTTGTCAGGTTTTCACGATTTTGCAGGTTGTTGGTGGTATTGCTAAAAGTTTTTGGCCATGCTGACAATTCTGCAAACATGGGCATTTCAACAGCCCCGAAGCTGGCCTTGTCGACGGTAAACTGAATAAAAGCACTGTCAATGGTGGCATTGGAAGGTATACCCGGGCTTTGAAAATATATCCCGGTTAATTTTTCGCCCATATCCAAATCCCCTATCATTTCAATAGAACCATCTGCAAGTTCTTCCACATCATGATTTTCGCTTAAAGGCGTAGAAAAAGAAATATTCTGGGCTTCAGGGTCAACAACATTGAATTTGACAGTTTTTTTATCAAAGGAATATAAGCTGTCCAAAGCTTTCAATTCAAGCTGATAGGAACCTACTGCAAGGTTTTGCAGGGTAAAAACAAAGGGTGCAGCGGTGTCTGTCAATACCATTCCATTTTCAAGGCCGGAAAGCTCAACTTTCCAAATTTCGCCGTCATAGTCAATTGGCTCACATGATACCGTAACATCATTGCCATGCACAAAAAATTGATTGTTGAAAGGATATGCAGACTGGATGATTGGAAATGCATTCTTGTTGACAAATTTAAAATGAAGTGTGTCTGTTACAACTGAATACCCGTTTTTAAATGTCACCGTTGCAAACAATTCTTTTTGACCGGCAAAGGGTTGTGTCAGATCATAGTTAAATTCAGGGGAACGGTCTGTGTACTCAACAAAGAGCCCGCTTTTGAATTCAACTTTTGCAATTGAATCAGGATAATCTGATAGTATTTTGATAAAAGCTGGTTGATAGACATTATATTCTTCAAGTTCATTTTCAACAATGATTGAAGCAGAAGGAATATTTGATTTGATAAGGTTTTTGTTGAATGACAGTGAAACGGGGCCATCTTCCACTAAAAAAGTGTCCACATAAATTTTATCGTCCATCATCAATTCCACTGTATGAGTACCTTTGAAAGCCTGGAGGTCAAAAATTCCTGATTCATCGGTTACCAAAACGGTGTCAGTCCACCATTCTCCATGCACCAAATCAAGCCATGCCTGTCCACTCGGTTTCAAATCCCAGTCTTCTTCAAAAAGAGGGCCATTTTTCCGCCATTGGCTTCCATCCCAGGCGCCCCACATTGTAAACCCATAGATTTGGGGTTCAGAAAACACGGCATACATCACCCTTTCCATGTCATCGTAAGCCCTGCCGACCATATCAAACTCGGTCACAGCCATTGGCAAGCCAAGAGGTTTTACCCTGTTGATCCTTTTTTTCAACTCTTCCCATGATGGCATTGATGACCAAAAATGCCCCTGCATGCCCACACCATCAACAGGTGCGCCATCGTCAATCATTTTGTTGACATATGTGATATATTTTTGGTAGAAATTATTGCCAGACTGGAATAAATCAAATTCATTGGCAATAAGCCCGACATCAGGTGCTGCCTGCCTTGCCCATTTATACCATTTGCTGTGCTCCAGTGCCGGGTCAGGGGCATGGAGCATGCCCCTGACAATATGTTGTTCATGGATCAGCTCATTGACCACGTCAATTTCATATAATTTATCAGACAAGGTGGACATGACGTTGGTAATATGAGATTTCACAAGTGACCTGACAATTGAAGTATCTTCCTGGCCAATTAAAATGTCAGGGATTGCATTAAACCTCTCGCTTTCCCACACACAAGTGTGGCCCCTGTTTGCAATGCCGAGGCTATCCAGCCACTCAATTGTTTTTAAATATGTTGAACGTTGCGATGGATCAATCCATCCTTTCCATTTCCCGGCATTGTCAGGTGTGACAGAGTTAAAATACCTGAAATGATTTATGTATGGAGAATTGACATCAAACGATCCATTTTTGCTAATTATCCTGGATACATCATTGATATTCACTGTTGTCCCCCATTTGAAAGAGTGTTTCAGCATTTTAACATGCACAGAAACACCCCTGACAGGCATTCCATCACTGTCAACCACTTTTATTTGAACAGGCGAAGTCCTGTATTTTAATATCGAATCTGTTGCTGCTTGTTTCCAAGATTGTGCATGGCTTGAAAAAGGGATAAGCAAGCACAAAAAAAACCATCTGAATTTTGTCATAATCCTACCTTTGCATGTCTTTGTTTTTCAATATCTCCTTTGATAATGTTTTATAATCCCCTTCACCTGTAAGTTTCGACCAGATAAGGTACACAGAGAGCAATCCGCTGTCTTCATGGCCTGTTGCCATAAGCCTGCCGTCTACTGTAAAGTCAATATATTCCACCCTTCTGCATTGTAGGGTGTCAACAAGATCATATTTGTCTGTATTGTAAATATAAACAACCTCGCCATGTCCCCCGGCAAACAAAAAATTGCCCTCAGGGTGATATTCAACAGCTTCCAGTTTTTTTGGCATATCAAATTGAGCAAGTTCTTTTAGCCCGGGATATGAATACACTTTTATTTGGTTTGCAAAACCTGCAATGGCAAATGATTGTTCATCAGGGTGAAACCTAACACTTTTTGTTGACCGTTCCTGTGCCTTGATATCAAAAATCACTTCCCAGTTTTTTTCCACATCCCATGACTTGACAAAGCCGTGCCTGGGTTTGTCAGGTTTTTGAGGGTCCAACCTGTTTCCGGCAGCAATCAATTTTTTGCTGTCCTTAGTAAATTGCAGTGAATTGACTGTGCCCCCGGCATCTAGTATCAACTCTTTCTCCCACGTTTCGGTGTTCCAAAGCACTACTTCGCCTTTTTCCGAGCCTCCACCAACATATTTCCCATCCGGCCGCCATGTGATCCCATCAAAAGCTGCATCATGCTCTAATTTTTTGACAACATTCCCTTTCAAATCAAATATTGTGACATTGTATGCCTCATCACCTGATGCAATATATTTCCCATCAGGTGAAAATGTTACAGCTTCTATTTCTGCATCCATCACTTTTTCCCAATATAAATATCCGTCTGCAACCCTCCACAACATTAAATAATATCCAAATTTAGCGGCAGAGACAATATATTTACCATCAGGGGAAAATTCTGCTGATTCAACCGAACGGAGTGTTGGGCTGTAATCTGCCATCCGGTGCCACAAAGGCTTAATCATTGGCTTATCTTTCCTGAAAATTGTGATTTGGGCATCTAAACCCTCCTGGAACAACAACCCTGAACATAAAACCAGGGTTAATAATACTTTGAGTTGATTCATTTTTTATAAATTATTTAGATATACATACCAATTAAATACGAAAAAAAATGTATGAATTCCAATATCCAGGAGCCTATCCTGCCATTTTCTTCACTCTTTTTTCACTGATTTCCAGCCCAAGCCCCGGTCCTTCAGGGAGGATCATTTTCCCATCCTTAAATTGAACATGCGTATCAAAGACACTTAAAATGGGCTTGTATAACTCCGTTTCGATAAATTCAATAAACGGGCCAAAATTTGAAATTGTTGCAAGGAGGTGCAGGGCAGCTGCAGTCCCCAATGTTGGTTTTGTATTGTGTGGTGCAATTGTTTTGAAAAAAGTCTGTCCTAAAGCTGCAATTTTTTTAACCTCAGTGATACCACCTGATTTGATAATGTCAGGTTGAATGACATCAGGGTTTGCATGAAGTATCAAATCCCTGAATTGCCAACGTGTGTAGCATTTTTCACCGGCAAGTAAGGTGATGTCCAGGGCATCAACAACAGCAGCGGTATCCTTATGGTTTTCCAGCGGGCAAGGGCTTTCAAAATATTTCATTCCCAGTTTCTCCAGTTCCTTCCCAATTTGAATAGCCCTGTGTGCTGTATATCCTTCATTCGGATCAATAAATAATTCCACATCATCTGGTAAAGCTTTTCGTATTTCAGTATAATATTTTAAAGTATGATCCGGAATTGGGTTTAAATTATATTCGCGTATTTGTGTCCTCACCTTCACCACTTTAAAACCTTTTTCAGCTAAGTTGAGGGCTTTTTCAACAGCTTTTTCAACCGGGACAGTGAAACCATATACACCAAACCCGCCATAAGCCAGAAATTCTTTCCTGTAACAACCACCTAACAATTTGTAAACTGGCTGTTTGAGGACTTTCCCTTTGATATCCCACAGTGCAAGATCAATTCCTGCAATGGCATAAGGCAAAGCACCTGCAGGTCCCAAATCATGATTGTACCAATACAGTTCATTCCAAATGGGTTCAGTGTTGAAGGGGTCCTTGCCAATGATCCGCTCCTTCATGTCTGTTTCAATAAAAGTCTGGATGAGTTTTGTGTTGTTCGGGCTTGATTCGCCCCATCCTGAAATACCTGCATCTGTTTCAATGTTCACCAATATTGCCCTGGGCAAAACATAGGTTTTTAATCCCGTGATTTTTATCCCGGAACCCTCCAATGCAGTATATTTGTCATTTTCTTTTGTGTATGCCTGCTGTGGAAAGGCTGCAAAAGACAGGCCTCCCAATCCTAGTGTTGCCAAAAAATTTCTCCTGTTGTGCCTTGTAGTCATAGAAGTTTTGATTTAAGTTCTCTTTCAGAAATTTTATCATTGAGAAATTCGTTTGTCGCCAAAATATAATTGTATGAGTTGATAATTGCCCTGGCATATAAACTTTTTCCTTCTTCACCCGAAACAGCAGCTTCAATATTTTTTATTGGCACATTTTGGGCTTTTTGCAAGGCCCTGATATAACTGATGACATGATCAGCAGGATTATAAAAATTCGTTTTTCTGACATACATGTCCTTTTTCCCTGGTTCAGGGTTGACGATAAATGACGCCAAAATATCGAGGTAACTTTTGTTTTCCTTTCTCCAATCAGCCATTCTGTTCACCCATTCATGACCGTCTTTTGAAGGTTTCATTGTATGGACACGGGTAACAGTCCGTGGTTGTATTTCATTCATGAATGATGCAATATATTCCTCCTTCAGATTCCCGGTGCTTTGGAGGTTTGAAATTTGCCTGATGAGCTCTGCATCATGGTAAAGCTGTACTTCCCTTATTTTATCCTGAGAAGGCTTGTCACCATACACAGGTTTCAATTGTTTGTAAATCTCATTATTGCATATCCACCCAAAAGCCAGGGCTATTTTTTCAACTTTTTTGTTTATTTCCTTCTTTTCTTTTAAAATCTGAAGTAGTTCAATGAGTTTTTTGTCCAAAACCGGAAGGATTGTTGCCAACCTTCCTTTATTTCCTGGTGCTGCAGGGCGGTTATGTAAGTCAGATGTCAAAGCAAACTTTGCTTCGCCCTTTAGTTTCCCTGAACGATGGACCAACAAAAGTGCATCTTCAATTATTGAAACAGGGACCAAACCACCAATGCCATTTGTGAGGGAATTGGAAAACATGGTTTGGAATGAATTTGCAAACAACAAGTCTTTTGACAGAAAAATACCTGCACCCCCTAAAGCTGAATTTCTAACAAATGTCCTTCTATTCATATTGCTCATGATGTGTTTTGTTTTAAAAGTTGTTAAATTCTGTGGGATTTTGTGAAAATACCAAGAAAATCATAGGTGTCATCTTTCGATTTCTTGTCTGTATAAAAATCAGCAAGTGCCATGACGAAATCATATCCCTTTATCAGGGCCTGTGCATACTGGCTTTGCTGACTTGCCTCATTGAGCGAATTTTTGAGATATTCATTTGAAGGATACTTGTTTTTAAGCTGAATATCCCTGACTATTTGGATCAAACTGTCATTTTGATCATAAACATTGTAATTATAGATGTATTCCATGAGTTTATGATGCTCAGGATTTTGAAAAGCGTTTATATAAACCCTTAAATCTTCATATAAATCCTGACTATTGTTGATGACCAAATCCAGATAATCATCAATGTCATTTATTTCATTTAAAAAATCGTGCTGTTTCAGGTATTCACTCAGGAAATAGTGTGTCATTAATTTTTCTGTTACCGGCACATTCATTTTATCTGCAACAGGGTGTTCATTCATATCATGTGATAGTGTGGCCGGAGAAAATGGTTCATAAATAGATTTTGATGATATTGTGCCACCCTGGTACACTTCCTTGAAAACAATTGCATCATGGTACATCTGGCACTCATTGTCATGAAAAACCGGATGTTTTTCATCTTCAATGATTTTGAACAATGGTTTCATCTGTAGGTCGGAAGCCCTGTGGGTTATCCAGCCAATTGCCCCTGCAATTTGTTCAAGTTCTTTCAGCTTAAATGAACCTTTATCCCTGTTTTTATATTTTTCAATAATTGGGACGGAATTTAAATGATTTCCCCTTGTGCCACTGCAAAAAAGGCCACAATCATAACCCTTCTCAATGCTTTCAACAAAAACCCCGGGGAAATTATTTTTATCTGCTTTTATTAACCTGGCGCAATCCTCGTAAACTGCCACGTGTGTAATATGTTCTGACATTTGTATTGTTTTTTAATTATAATTCACATTCCATAACCTGATAGTCCCATCTTCATGAGAAGATAACATTTGATTGCCGTTTTTATTAAAATCCAAATATTCACAACGAAATGTTTTTTCTTTATTGATGAGTTCTAATGAGTATCCTGAATGAGTATTTTGTAAAATTTTATAAAAATAAATGTTTCCATACCCGGCCAGGGGTCCTGATATGTCCCTTCCTTCAGTGCCACATGCAACTAGGAACATATTGTTTGGGGAAAATTCAACAGCTTCCATTCCAAAATCAAAATATTTGGATACAAGTTGTTTCCCTGAATGAAAATCCCATAATTTTAGGGCGTTTGTACCCTCTCTATCCAATTTCGACCTGGACGAACATGAAGCCAATATTTTATTGTCTGACGTTATCCTGACTGACTTTATCGAACTAGTATGTCCTTTTAAAACTTTTGCCAGGGAATAATCAGTCAGATCCCATATTTTTATCAAGGTATTTATGCCAGCACTTATAAGATACTTATCATCCCCTGAAAAGCACAAAGAATTGACATCACCCCTCAAAAAATATATATGGCTTGAATCATTTACAGTGCCATGGTCCAAATCTGTAATTTTTTGAAAAGTCTGTCCATTCCATATTGAAATAGTGCCGCTTACATTTCCTGATGCCAATAATTTTCCATCATTTGAAAATGCCAGGGATTCAACTTTAGACTGTGATGGCAGTTCTTTTTCCAGATATCCTGATTTTGTCCGCCATACTTTAATAGAATTGTATGATCCACCTGTCAATGCCAATTCATTGTTGTTTGAAAAAGCAACAGAATAGGTTGAATGGTTCAGTATCCTTTCCCATAAACTTTCCCCGGACAAAATATCCCATAAAATGATATCTTTTCCTCGTTTAGAACCAGACAGGGCATATTTGCCATCAGGTGAGATAACCGCTGATTCAACAGATGCCAAATCACTTTCTTTCCCAATCTCACCAGTGCAATCAGCCAAACGCTCCCAGACAGGATCGATTGAAATGCTTTGATAATCAAATTGTTTTGGGGCTAAACTATTATAACAAGAAAACAAGGAAAATGAAAAAAGTATGAACAATAAGGCTTTTCTATACAAATTCATGTTCGTTTTACAACAATAGATAAAAATTGATAAAATAGTTGCAAGGTATACATGAATGGGATGACAAGCTTTGCCACCCCATTCATGAAATTATTTGTTCAACATATTAATAAGCAAACAAAGAACTATTGTTTGTAAAACTTAACATAGCCAACAGCATCATTATTTTTATAAAAAGTAATAAAATATATACCTTTTTGAAGATCTGACACATTTACATTCACATTTTGTTCATTAAAGTTGTCCATTTGGATTAATGATTGTCCGAGCAAATTAACAACTTCAATATAATCCACGCCTTCCATATCCCGAATCCTTAAGAAATCACTGGCAGGGTTTGGAAATATTTTGAATTCCTTAGTCAGTTCAGGTATACCTACATAATCCGGGAACCAATTCCTGTCACCAAGAGGGCCGCCATCAGTAGCAGCATTATAGGCTGCTAGTGAAGATGAGTAGCTAAAATCCAAATCCCTGAAATCAGTTGTAAACTGTGGCATTTCTGCCGGTGCATCAGAAAATGCATAAAAATCATTGATATAATTTTCATATTCACTTACTGCAGCCGGGAAATTTGTGAAAGAAAAAGCTTCATCTTTCACTTCATTGTTATCGCCCATCAAATCCTTCAAATAAGGATGGAACATAGATTCTGTTGCTTTATTGGCAGAATCTGGCAACAATTCCGCAACAGCAGGATCTAAATAAAATTGGTTATTTTCAAATTCCACATAAGGATCAAGTAATTCGGTATTTGTTGTATCAACAAAGTTTGAATCCACAACAAAATAATAATGAGGTTCGGTAAATTCAGATCTGTCACCCACAATGGCATCCCCTAAAATACCAACATTTACATACAAATTGTTTTTAACAATGAGCGAATCAGGCCTTCCAAAATTAGAACCTCCAGTTCCGGTATTGACTACAGTATTGTTTTCAAAAATGAATTTTTGATACCTGGCAAGGTTCCTGTTGTTAATAACAGTATGATGCAAATTGTAAATTGTATTGTTCCTCATATGGACAAGTGGCACCCAGTTGCCCCTGAAGTGTACAGCAAACCCCTGCCATAACCTGGCTGCAATACCCTGGTTGGCAATAATACAATCTTCAACATACAGTTTGCAATCAACGGAGTTAATCCTTAAATTGTTTTGCCTGTTAAAATCAAATATGATATTCTTACAAACAACAGTAATGCTATCAGCAGCCAACCTTACAGTGGCATTATCAGTATAATTACCACCCTGATCCCATCCATTTAAAACAATGTCTTTTATATATAGGTCCCCTTCAGCATGAAAAATCCTTTCAGCTTCATCTTCACCAGGTGCAGGCCCCAAAGCTTTAATAATTGGTAAAGGCCCTGTTCCTTCTTCTGCCGTTACCATCAATGGATACCCCGTATTTCTTATCCTTGCGGTGTATAAATATGTTGCACCCCTTTTTAAGATAAAATGATTATGTATACGTTCACCAGTGTCAGTTGTATCACCATGAATCATATCATTAATTTTTCCGGGTTCGCCCGGTTCAATAACCATTGCCTCACCTAAATCAGGCCATGGAAATTCTTGTGCAATCGTATTGTTTACATTACATAGGGCGAACCCTAATACAATTACAAAAATGTAAAGTTTTCTCATAACGTGTAAATTTAAATTGTTAATTGAATTACTAGTAGTTAAAATAGAGAGATGTAAAAATTATAATATAATATGTTTAAACAATTAAAACTTGTATCTTAAACCTAAATTAGCCTGCCAACCATACTGTTGAATGCTACTGGGCTGATCCGCAGCGTAAATATACCTCCTCTCAGTTTCATTCGTGATATTGATTAGATTCACCAATATCTGCCAGTGGTTTTTAAACTTGTATGTTAATGCGGCATCCCATCTGAGGTATTCATCCTCATATTCATCCTGAAATTCTGTATTGCCGGATGTCATGAGTTTTGAACCCTGATAGTTCATGCTAATCCGTCCTGAAAATCCTTTTTTCTCATACCCAATTGTAAAATTGGCAATAAAATCAGCTTGCCCCTGCGTACTGTTGACCCTGAAAGAATCTGCCACAACAGGCAAATAATCTGGCGGGGGGTAATCCAAATAGAAAAATGGATAATACGTTTCAGATTCCATAAATGCATAATTACCGCTTAGCACAATGCCATCAAAAGGTTTTGGCAAAAACCTTAAATTTGTTTGCACTTCCATTTCACCACCATAAATTGTTGTGGTCTCCTCAGAATTAATCGGGCCCCTCAATTGCCAGCCATATGTAGGGTTTGTTTCTTCTGTTCCTGTGTAATCGAAGTACTCTACATTTATATCAATATCATAAATTTCTTTGTAGAAACCACCCACAGATATCAACCCATATTTTGAAAACCATGATAGCATGGCATCATAATTCCATGCAGTTGGTATTTTCAAATCAATGGACCCATAATCTAATTCAATTCTGTTCGACAGTGTTTTTTGGTGGAATGGGGTTAAGTTCAGGAAATTTGGCCTTGATAAAGTTTTTGTGGCCGCTAATCTCAGGGCAAGGCCATTTATAAACTCATATTTTAGGTGGACCATTGGTAAAAACAGCCCTGTGGTGTTTGTTGCAGAGGTGTCTGTTTTATTAATCCTGAACGGTTCATTGTTCCTTTGTGTCCCTTTTGCACCGGTGAAGTCAAGATAGGTGCTTTCATACCTGAACCCGGGGATAAGCGTAATGCGTGGGCCTAAATTAATTTCAGCCATTAAATACCCTGCTGTGATCCGTTCTGTTGCTTCATATTGGTTAAAAAAATCACCAGTACTCCTCTTAAATAATGAATCAATTTGTTTCATTTCATCATCGATTTCTTCAACAAGATCAGGATCAAATACAAACGGGATATCATTGTGGTCTTCAAATGGTGAATCATAGCCTGAGTAATCCTCATCAATGAAAAGTTCCATAGGATATGATCCTTCAGATGAACGCCTGTCAGCATAGTAAGGAAAATGTTCCCTAAAAGCATATTCGAATGCAGTCCCATCCCAAACCTGATAATTTTCAACTATCCTCTCCCTCTGTTTTTGCCTGACTTTACCACCGAATTTTATGTCACCAGAAAACCATGTTTCAAGGAAAAATGGAATTTTGAAATCCACTTGCCCTGTATAGTTAACATCCTCAAGCTTGTTATATGATTTATGTGCCCCCGGCCTACCATAAAATTGGTCCAAACCAAAATAGGGTTGCAAATGTTTAAACATATTCAAAGGTTGTGCATCGTTTGATTCAGGGGTTAGCCCACTTTCCATCTCAGACATTGCCCCGGAACCATCAGGTTGTTCATTTGTTGTTGATGATCTCCCCAGGTTGAAGCTTAAATCCAGGCTTTCAAAAAGTTTGAATTCACCCCTGAGGTTCGTTGTGTTCAAATCAATTGTCCTTTCCCAACTGCTTAAAGTAAAATCAATGACAGAAATAGTTGGCCTGGCTCGTTTTCCCCTGTCAATAACATCCCTTGTTGTTTGTGAAGTGACATGATCAAAAATAATTTTTCCATTGTCAAATTCATAATCCACGGTAGCACTGAACCCATATCTATCCCTGGTTTCAAGGACATTCCTGAACCTGGCATTATTGCCCCTGTACCCGCCATCACCTGTCAATTCATAATCCCCGTCAAAATAATCAGTGTTCCTGTTCGCACGGTGATAATTAGCCCCAACAATAACACCGAGTTTGTTCTCCAAAAACCGGTTTGATAGGGAAAAACTACCTTTATATGTTCCAATCTCCTCAATTAAACTGTGATACCCGGTTTCAAGATGTACCCTTCCGTGAAAACCATCTTCTGCTGTTTTTGTGACCAGGTTTACAGTCCCCCCAATTGCATCACCGTCCATATCTGGTGTAATGGCTTTATATAATTCAATCCCATCCAGAAGATCTGACGACACAACACTTAAATTTACAGACCTGTCATTTGTGCCAGTTGAGGGAATTGGTTGCCCATTGACAGTAATGGAATTAAACCTTGGTGATACCCCTCTTACCGTCACATTTGAGCCTTCGCCCCCGCTCCTGCTGATTGTGATCCCAGGCAAACGCGACAATGTTTCTGCGGCATTGGCATCAGGGACTTCCTGTATTTTTTCTTTTGATACAACATTTACAATTTGATTTGATTTTACCTGCTGGTTGATTGCAGATGCCTGTCCAGCCAATTGTGCGGTCACTTCAACAACCTCTCCCATGATAGAAGACATTTCAAGGTCTTTTGTCCCAATATTTTTTGTTTCACCGGGCCCAATTGATACTTGGACTTCAAGGCTTTTATAACCTATATAACTTATTATAAGGGTTTGGTCACCTGTTGGGACATTGTTAAGTAAAAATTCACCTTCTTCATCAGATGAAGTCCCTATTGAAGTCCCTTCAATTGAAATGTTTGCAAAAAAAAGAGGTTCCTTTGTTGATGCATCCAGAAGTTTACCTGTAACTATACCCTTATTTTGGGCAAATGCAAAATTTTGCGTAATTAAACTTGTGCATAGTATAATTAAAAAAGTTTTAATACCGTTTAGTAAGTAATTTTTATTCATCTCTAATATTATATTTTAGTTTGTTTTAAAGATGCTTAAATTTAACACAGTCCCCACCCATATTCCAAAAAAAACCTCAGACAAAATCAAGATAAAGAGGTGAAAAAAAAATGACAAAATTTTGACAGAATAATTTTCCCCTTTAATATATATTTTTGTTATATTTGAGCCAATTGATCAGTTTCGAATTTTACCCTATTATCAATTTTGTCTTAAAAAAATGTTAAGGGTGCTCATGAAAGAAATACATTATATCCAAAAATGTCTCGAAAAAGTCAATGAAAAACTTCAATGGGAAGATTTTGAAGAATGGACAAGCTATAATTTTAATACCCTGAGTAAAAATATTTTCAATGAAACTGGTATTTCAATTAGCAGCAGGACGCTCAGGAGAATAATCACCAACAAGAACTGCGGAAACCCTCAACTTGCAACCAAAAATGCATTGGCACAATATATTGGGTTTATTAACTGGGAGGAATTTAAAATTGATTTAAATAATAATAATAATGTACATAAATATCCAACCAGATATAAATATCCACCGAATGCTACTGTTAAATCGCCGGGCTATAAAAGAAAACTCCCATGGATTATCCTTGGTTTTAGCATTCCAATTGTTATTATAATGACAATTTTACTCTATCCAATTATCCAACTAAGGATTAATAAAACACTGGTTGATTTCAGGTCAACAGAACTTGTTGGATCAGCCCCTCATACATCAAGCTTTTTCTATGATGTGACTAAACTTCAGGCTTCCAATATTTTCATTGACAGGAATTTTTATGACGATGAAGACGGGGAACTGGTGCCAATAGAAAAATACAGGCATTTTTACCAAACAACTTTTACTTACCCTGATTATTATGCTGTAAAAATTATTGCAGGTGGTGAAAGAATAAAATGCATTGGAATTCATGTAATAACAAAAGGCTGGGACTTAACTGTTGCAGATAAATATTTTAAAAATTCTAATGATGACCTCATCAATAATGGGGTTTTACACATACCAATTGATACAAATTATATTAGCAAGGACTTTGATTACCAAAAAGATTTTATTAAATACAAAAATATCAGAAGTTTTGATGCAAAAGCTGATAAAATGATATTCAAAACCAAGTTTAGAAATATTGGATACCCCCATATTGATAAGAATATATGCAAAGAATCTAAAATTGAACTAATAAACAAACATGGCAGGATATCAGTCACATTTGTTGAACCAGGCTGTCCCAAAGTACTACTCAATGCAGAGTTTGGGGAACACATCCTCAATGGGGAATTTGATGATTTATTGCAATTTTATCAGGATGTTGGTTATTGGAGGAATCTTGAAATCAGGACAAAGAACAGAAAAATTACTATAAAACTCGACAATGTCCAAATTTATCAAATTGGTTATAAAGATGTACTTGATGAAATGATGGGCATATCATTTGAATTTAAAGGAATAGGACAGGTTGACTATGTCGAAATTTCTAATAGTATGGAAAATTTGGTTTTTAAAGATGAATTTGAAAATGTGAGAGATAAAAAGTTGTTGTCAACATCGAAATTTTGATTGCAGATGCTTTTTTATCAGCTATTATTGATATAAGACATCTTATTCCAGAGAATTCTTAGTGTATTTTTATGTTTGAAACTTTTCGGTTTGATATGAATAGTTGCTATTTCTAAAGTTTTTCCAGACCATTTAACGTATTATTTTCAATTTGAAGGACCCTAAACAATTTTAGGGTTTCCAAATTCACACAATTGAAAATTTTATTTGGAAACACCTGTAAATCATCCCCAAAATGAATGGTTAGATGCTTTAAATTTTAAAATTTGAAAAAACAAATTCAATATTTTTTTTGTTGCCTATTTGTAATACAAGTTCTTCAAGGTTTTTTAGTTTTTCTATTGTTTTTGGATATGTTGTAATTCTATTCGAGTATATTTCAAGAAATTTAAGATTCTTGAATTTTCCTATTGTTGGAGTTAATTCAAAGTTTTTTAATGTATCATGTTCCCAAAAGGAAATTCTAATGGCCTCACATTCTGGTAAAGTTATATAAAAATCTTCTATTTCTCTATTGCAGGAAATCTCATAGCCTATCCAATTATCATTATGTATTCTTATGTCTGAGGGCTCAAAATACTTTTTTGGTAAAGATTTCCATGCAAATCATCTCCTCCAAGTTGGACTATTTTAAAATTTCTAGTCTGGACGGTTTTGTTCTGTGAAAGATTATTGCATGAAAAAAGAAATCCAATAGCTAGCAATATTATTATGTTTTTCATCGTATAAAGTTTTATATTTTATCGCAGCATTTTTGAATTAAACACAACGATAAGCATTTGAGCCGTAGCCGTAAACAAAGATACCCAGACTCATTTTGCTGTTAGGCTGATAAAAGTACAAAAGTTTCATTTAATTGAGATAGAATAGCGAATTACTCCGCCTATCCCCTCGCAGAACCGGACGTACAGAATTATTCATGTGGTTTTATTGTTTTTTCAATTGTATTCCCCGATAATATCGAGGGCAGGCCCCGATTTTATCGAGGGCAGGCCCCGATTTTATCGAGGGCA
>CAZVTW010000006.1:0-43197 GCA_964629805.1 uncultured Bacteroidales bacterium
CTTCACCTTCAAGCGCCCTGATAAAAGCGCTGCCAACAATAGCGCCATTGGCATATTCACAGGCCTTTGAGAACGAATGGGCATCTGAAATGCCGAACCCGATAATCCGTGGATTTTTAAGGTTCATTGCCCTGATCCGGTCAAAATAGCTTATCTGTTCTTCTGTAAATTGCCCTTTTACACCGGTTGTCGAAGACGACGATACCATATAAATAAATCCGTGACTGTTTTCATCGATAAGCCTTATCCTGTCTTTGGTTGTTTGTGGCGTAATAAGGAAAATGTTGTACAGGTTGTACCTCTCAAAAATTGCTTTATATGTTTCAAGGTAGTCTTTCATAGGAAGGTCAGGGAGAATAATGCCATCTATGCCGGTTTCATGGCATTTTTTACAAAATTGCTCTATTCCGAATTGCATGACCGGGTTGAGATATCCCATCAGTATGAGCGGGATGTCTACATCCTTGCGTATGTCGCTGAGCTGCTCAAAGAGAAGCCTGATACTCATCCCGTTTTCAATGGCCTGGTGACTACTCTGCTGAATAACCGGCCCATCAGCCAGCGGATCAGAAAAAGGCATGCCTATCTCAAGCATGTCAGCCCCATGCTGTTCAAGTAGTTTAACGATGCTCACTGTATTGTCTATCTCAGGATATCCTGCTGTAAAATAGATAGATAGGATGTTACTTTCTTTATTTTCAAAAAGTCTGTCTATTCTGTTCATAGTGTTATTTTAAAAGATTTTTATATCGAATATTAAACCTATTCAGAGTTCATCGCTGGTGATTTATATTCTCTGAACTCAGTAAATTCGGAAGATAAAGGCGTAAGGCTTAGATTTCGAAAATTACTGATTTCAGATTCTATATTACTTTACATTGATGTAAACTGAACATGTTTTTGCCTGTGTTGAACTTGCGGCAGGCAAAACATGTTTCAATTGCCCTACAAGAAACTCACGTGTTTATTTATGAGTATTTTATCCCAATAAATCAGTTTAAATGTATTGAAATATTTATATCATTTGAAATCTCCTCAAGTTTTTCTATATGTTTACCCAGCCATTTATGAATTTCTTTTGCTGTTTGATAATTCATGATAATGCCATTTTCTATCTTCCTGACAAAACTATTTTTTAAGTCTTGAATCAAAATCGAAATTTGTTCGTTCAATTAAACTCACCTTTGAATATTCCGGATGTCTGCAGTTTAAAATATAATTATGCGTGGTTTGAACAATACAACCTGGCGCTCTCAATACTATTGATTTCGCTTCTTTAATCCATTTTTCACCAATTTCAGATAGTATAACAGGTGCCGGATATACCTTCCAACTA
The DNA here is from genome assembly GCA_964629805.1 of uncultured Bacteroidales bacterium. GTDB lineage: Bacteria > Bacteroidota > Bacteroidia > Bacteroidales > CAZVTW01 > CAZVTW01. Next base: position 1,337 of record CAZVTW010000006.1, read on the forward strand.
CTCCATATTTTCAATATACGCCTCCATATCCTTATCTCCTCTTCCTGACAGGTTGACAACCACAACATCGTCCTGTGCAAATCCGGATTTGTCAATAGCAGCTAAAGCGTGTGCGCTTTCCAGGGCAGGAATAATGCCTTCTAACCTTGTCAGTCGATAAGCAGCCTGAAGCGCTTCTTCGTCAGTGACGGAATAAAATTCAGCCCGTTCGGTTTTTGCCAAATGTGAATGTACCGGGCCAATGCCTGGGTAGTCCAGTCCTGCGGAAATGGAATAAGGTTCTGTTATCTGCCCGTTCTCATCCTGCATCAACAGTGTTTTGCTACCGTGAATAATGCCAACTTTCCCCAGAGCAATGGTTGCTGCCGACATTGGCGTATCAATCCCTTTTCCTGCTGCCTCAACGGATAACAAGCGTACATGATTATTGTCAAGATAATGGTAATAAGCGCCTATTGCATTGCTGCCGCCGCCAACACAGGCGAGAATGGCATCCGGGTAAGTGCGTCCGGTTTCTGCGCCAAGCTGCCATTGCAGTTCTTCCGAAATCACAGACTGAAAATAGGCAACCATCTCAGGATACGGATGCGGGCCAACAACTGATCCGATGATGTAATGTGTATCAACCGGATTGTTGATCCAGTCGCGTATTGCCTCGTTTGTGGCATCTTTCAGGGTTTTGTTCCCTGAATGCACCGGAACAACCTCGGCCCCGAGCATCTTCATTTTAGCGACATTGGGTGCCTGCCTGTCAACATCAAGCTTTCCCATATAAACAATACATTTCAGACCGGTAAGGGCACAAACGGTTGCCGTTGCTACGCCGTGCTGGCCGGCGCCAGTTTCAGCTATTATACGCTCTTTGCCCAGCCTTTTTGCCAGAAGAATCTGCCCAATTGTATTGTTAATTTTGTGGGCCCCGGTGTGGTTTAAATCTTCCCGCTTCAGGTAAATGTTAGTTTTATGGTATTGGGACAGGCGATTTGCATAATACAGCGGAGAAGGCCTTCCTACATAATCTTTTAGTAATTTCCTGAATTCCTTATTGAACTCATCATCCTTTATGATTTGAGTGTATAACTGACTCAGTTCCTCCACATTCGGGTACAACATTTCAGGGATGTATGCTCCGCCGAATTCCCCGTAATACCCCTGTTCATCTGATAAATATCTCATATTTTTATCTCTGTTCTTTTGGTAAGTCATAAAGACGACTCATAAAATTTTTGATTAGTTTTATATCTTTAAATGCCGGTTCAGTTTCAAATTTACTGTTGATGTCAATGGCAAATAAGTCCTGGTGTTTCAGTTGTTGAATAGAATCCGCATCCTCAGGACCAATACCGCCGCTTAAAAAAAAGGGTTTATTTATTTGCCGGTTTGCCAGTATTTCCCAGTTAAATTTTTTACCGCTTCCCCCGTAATTTTGAGTGAATGTGTCAAAAAGATAATAATCCACACAAGTTTCATAGGATTTCAAAACATCGAAATCGAATTGTTCATCCACCCTGAAAGCCTTAACAACCTGAACTTGTTCTTCAGAGAATCTGCTGCAGAATTCGGTTGTCTCATCTCCATGTAGCTGAATAAGAGATAAGCCATGCTTTTGAATCAAATCAGTTATACTGCCTGTTTGTTCATTCACAAACACACCGGCTTTTTTGATATCACCCGGGACAACCCGGGTGATCTCTGTTGGGAAATCCTTTCCAACATATCTTTTTGATTTCGGATAAAAAATAAACCCGACATAATCCGGCTGCAGCCTGATTAATGCCTCCAGGTTTTCTTTATCCCGCATTCCACAGACTTTGAGTTGTAATTTGTTTTGCATACATTGAATATGTTATATTTCAGGATAAATGAATCAACTCAAGCTCTTCAACAAGTTTAGCCAGCGCTTTTGGCGGGTCAGGTTTACTCATAAATGCCTCGCCAATTAAGAATCCCCTGTATCCATATGTCAACAGCTTATTTATGGCTTTTGCTGAACTTATACCACTCTCTGAAATTTTAACAAACCTGTCCGGAATCCGGTTACTCAGTTTAACGGAGCTTTGAATATCAACCCTGAAGGTTTTTAAATCCCTGTTGTTGACACCGACAATATCAATGTTTTCGTTTATAGCCCACAGCTCATCTTCCGAATGAATCTCGAGTAAAACTTCCAGACCAAGAGATTTTGCAAAACCGGCTAATGATTTAACCTGTAAAGGTTTTAGCCCGGCGGCGATCAACAGAATGATATCAGCGCCAATTGATTTAGCCTCAAGAATCTGGTATTCATCAATAATAAAATCTTTTCTCAAAATAGGACAATCATTCATTTTTCTTGCATTAACCAGGTACTGATTGGCCCCTTCAAAATATTTTACATCTGTCAATACAGATAAGGCGCAGGCTCCGTTTTTAACATAACCGGTTGTAACTTCCTCAACCTTTGCCAGTGCATTAATACTTCCTTTAGATGGTGAAGCTTTTTTAAATTCAGCGATGATACCTGTTGAATTGTCAGCCATCAGGGCTTTTTTAAATGACAAACAGTCCCTGTTGAAAAATCTGCTTTTTTCCAGCTCACTTACAGGAAATTGTTTTTTGTTTGTTTTTACCTCAGTTTTTTTGTACCCGAGTATTTCTTCCAGAATTGTCATGTCTTTATAAATTGATTAATGTGTTAAAAACTTTCAGCGCCTGTTTTTCTTCCAGGCTCTTCCTGGCAATATTGAGACAGTCATTGTATGTTTTTTCAGGAGACATCACCTGTAGAGCCATGGCAGAATTTACAAGAACGACATCATTTTGCGCTTTTGTTCCTTCTCCTTCCAGGATATTCATACATATTTTTGCCGAATCGGCAACTGATTTTCCGCCAAACAGGTCTTCCGGCCGGTAAGTCTGAAAACCCAGTTCTTCTGTTGAGCATATCCGTTCAGAATCATTGGAGATAAGCTTAACTGGACCGGTCAGTGAAATCTCGTCAAAACCGTCCAGTGCATGTATAATTGTGTATTTTTTCCCCGAGAGCTGGTACAGATATCCGTAAAGCCTGGCAAGTTCGAGGCTGAAAACACCTACAATCTGGTTATTCGGAAAAGAAGGATTAACCATAGGCCCAAGAATATTGAAAAATGTTTTAATCCCCAGATTTTTCCTGACCGGCGCAACATTTTTCATTGCTTTATGAAACAAAGGGGCATGCAAAAAGCAAATACCGGCTTTGTCAAGTTCTTTTTTGAGCCTGCTTTCATCAGTTGTAAATGTATACCCGAGATATTCAAGGACATTGGATGAGCCACAGGAAGAAGAAACACCATAATTTCCGTGTTTAGCCACTTTCACTCCGGCTCCTGCCACTACAAATGAGGAGATGGTTGAAATGTTGAATGTGTTTTTTCCGTCCCCTCCTGTACCACACAGATCGATTGTATCAAAATCAGACAAGTCAACACGCAGACACAACTCGAGTAAACCGTCGCGAAATCCTTTCAGCTCATCAACTTTAACAGTACGCATAATAAAAACCGATAAAAAAGCAGCTATTTCAGCTTCTGAATACTGACCGCTGGCAACATTGATTAATATCTCCTTTGCCTGCTCATAATCCAGTGTTTTGTATTCAAACAAATGATTGAGTATGTTTTTCATGTTAATTTAAATTTATTCATTTTATCAAATAAAATACTATTATGTTTTTAAAGGTAATTTTTTATCGTCAGTAATGCACCAGGGGTATCAATCAATAAATTCATGTCATATACTCTTTAAAACCATCAATGAGTCAACTCCGAATAGTCCAATTGTTGCCAAACTCTTTATTGTTAAACATTTTTGTATATAATTGTATGTCAGTCATATTTATTTATTAAAAACTAAAAAATAACAAAACTTGTATAAACAAAGATACATTTTAATAGTCAATTAATTAAGACAAGGATAATACAATTATCTTATACTTTTTCGCCATTCAGCCAGTTACCAATAATTTTTTCGCCAAAATCAGTCAGCACAGATTCAGGATGGAACTGAACGCCTTTCAAATCATAATCTTTATGACGCATGGCCATGATATTGCCTTCCTCATCTATGGCTGTTATCTCAAAGCAATCCGGCAATCCCTCCTTCATGACGCCCCAGGCATGGTATCTGCCTGATCTGAATCTTTGGGGTATTCCGTTGAAAAGTCTGTCGTCAGGAACAAGTACAGACGTATCAGCAGCTACACCGTGATAAACTTTCGGGTAATTAATAAGTCGTCCGCCAAAGGCTTCTGCTATGGCCTGATGCCCGAGACACACGCCAAGTATAGATTTTTTTCCGGCATACTTCTTAATTGCTTCCAGGCACACACCAGCTTCTTCAGGGATTCCGGGTCCCGGAGATATAAGGATTTTGTCAAATTCATTGATTTCACTGATGCCAATCTTGTCATTCCGGCAAACAGTAATGGTAGCATCTGTTAGTCTTTCAACATATTGAACAAGATTATATGTGAAAGAATCGTAATTATCAATAACAAGTATTCCTTTCATTGCTTATAACTTTACTTGAATTATTGAATATTTTTTGCCAGTTGAATGGCTGATTTGAGAGCAGCCAATTTATTATTCACTTCAGCCAGTTCATTCTCTTCTTTTGATTCAGAGACAATTCCGGCGCCTGCCTGGTAAAATAAGAAATTATCTTTGCACAGGAAGGACCGAATCATGATGGCATGGTTAAAATCACCGTTGAGGCCAATATACCCGATACAGCCACCGTAATATCCCCTGTTCTGGTTTTCATATTTGTCAATCAACTCCATGGCTTTATATTTGGGCGCTCCTGATAAAGTCCCTGCCGGAAATGAGTCACCCATGACCCGGATGATATTGGTATCTTCCGGTAATTTCCCTGATACTTTTGATACCATGTGCAGGACATGAGAATAAAACTGTATCTCGCCGTATATATCCACTTTTACATCAGTGGCATTCCGGCTCAGATCATTTCTTGCCAGGTCAACCAACATAACATGTTCAGCTTTTTCCTTTTTATCTTTTAATAATTTTTCAGCCAATTTTTCATCAGCCTGGTCATCGCCTGTTCTTTTATATGTGCCTGCAATCGGGTTGATATAAGCCACCTTGTCTTTTATGATAAGCTGAGCTTCCGGAGAGGAACCAAAAATTTTGTAATTCCCGTAATCAAAATAAAATAAATACGGTGATGGATTTATTGAACGTAAAGCCCTGTAGACATTAAAATCATCCCCGGTGTATTTCTGATTATACTGACGTGACAACACAATCTGTATGACATCGCCCCTGTAGCAATGCTCTTTGCCACTGGTCACCATTGACATGTATTCATCATCAGTTATATTTGAATTTTCCATTTCTGACGGGACAAAATGGTAGGTTGCGATATTTTTGTTATACAAGAGGGATTCAATTCGCTCAATAGAGGAAGCTTCTCCGTTTGTCAGATGCTCAAAGATAATAAGTTCGTTTTTGAAATGATTGATAGCAATGATATATTTATAAAAGCTGTATCTCATTTCCGGCACAGAATGCGGTGTTGTTGATTGATTTGTCAGCTCAATATCTTCAAAATATTTGACTGCATCATAGGTTGTGTAACCAAAAAATCCATCAACAGGAATCGTTTTCTGATTCCCATCAACAGAAAACGAATCCAGGAATTGCTCAAATAAATCAGAGACATTCGTATCATTGGTTATGGGTGATGATTTTTTTGAATCATCAGGGAAAGTGGTCGTAATAGTCTCCTGTTCAATAAGAAAAGAAGCCACAGGCTGAAAACAAATGAATGAAAAACTGTTTTCATTAGCCCTGTAATCCGAGCTCTCAAGCATTATTGTATTGGGATACTGGTCCCTGAGCTTAAGATAAATACTTACCGGCGTAATTGTATCTGCCAGTAACGTTTTGTGTTCAATTTGAAATGTAATTTTTTTCATATGTTGATTTTTAAAGGATTTACAAAAAAAAAGCGGCTTACCGGTGAAATCGGTATGCCGCTCTTAATTTTTTACATAACAGGCCCGTTTTCACCGGATGTGAATGAATAAGAGCCACCACCAAAAATTTGTTTTGTATTTTACGTTCATCATTTTTTTCTTACATTTTAAAAAATTCGTCTCTAAATTTTAAAATTCATGTATAAAAAAAAGCGGTTTATCGTGAGACTGATAAACCGCTTTTTTTATGACAACATGAAATGGCTATCCCGCCTCACTTTGTGAGTATTTGATTGTGCCACCACCATGTTGTATTTATAACAATTGATACCATATCATTTCTTATTTGTTGCAAATATATAATGGCATTTTATAACTGCAAATTTTTTTCTGTTTTTTTTTGAATTATTTTTGACCTTTATATTGCCTATACCAGTCTAAAATCTTCAACATTCTGTCGTTTCAATATATCAATTCTTTTTTGTACCTTTTGAAAAAAAATCATTCTTATCACAATTTGTCATGGAGAACAAGGGGAAAATCTGTTTGCTGCTTGATTATCAAAGCGCTTTTGTTGATGCTGTTGAAGATATGCTCAATCTTCATTATATAAGTCTCACAAAAGTCACTAAAAAAGACTATGATCATAAGAAAGATAAGATAGAGACAGCATTTGACCTGTTCGTTATTCTTATGGAAACACACACTGATTATGAGTTGTTGAAATCCGTCACATCTCAGCATGAACCGGATAATAAGGCAATAATTTTAATCTTTGCGGATATTCACCTGGTCAATAAATCAAAAATATTTACCAGAGAAAATATAGACTACATCATTCCTCCATTTTTAAGAAGTGAATTCGAAAATAAGCTCAATCTAATATTACAGAACAAACAAATCAAACAACACCCTCTGAAAAAAAACCGTCAGAAGCAGCAACAATAATTCATGAGTATGAAGAACTTTTAAAGGAATTTCAGCTTATTGAGGATAAATATGATAAATTATCCCAAATATCATTTGAAGGTATATTAATCCATAAAAAGGGGATTGTTTTAGAGGTAAATGATTCATTGGTAGATTTTACGGGATATACACGAGAAGAACTCACAGGCAAAAATATCATACAAATGCTGATTCCTATAGAGTATCATGAAGTTGTAAAACAGAACATCACTAAAAATATAACCGGTCCATACGAAATAGTTGCCAGGAAAAAAGACGGTACCCTGATATCAGTTGAAATAGCTGCGAAAAATATTACGTATAAAGGTGAACAGGCGCGAATGAAAGTGATTAGAAATATCTCTGAAATCAAATCAGTACAAAAGAAGTTAATTGAAAGCAACGAAAAACTCCAGGCTATTTTGGATAATACCAGCAATTTTCTTGGGTTACTAACCCGTGAGGGAACTATTATTGAAGTTAATCAGACAGCCCTCGATTTTGCCCGTGTTGACAAGTCAGAGGTCATTCACAGTCCTTTTCACAAAACAGCCTGGTGGAGAGAAGATATTGACGTACAAAACAGACTCAGTCAATCAATAGCAAGAGCATCAAAGGGTGAACATGTCCGATATGAAACGACACATAAAAACTACAAAGGTGAAACCCGGATTATTGATTTCTCACTGAATCCAGTATATAACAGAAATAACGAGATTGTTTACATCGTCGCGGAAGGACGTGATATCACAGAACATAAAAAGATAGAGCAGGAAATCAGGGAAAGTGAAGAAAAATTCAGACTTCTCATTGAAAATACCCCGGCAGTGTTTTGGTCAACAAGTGAAAAAGGAGAAACAAACTATATCAGCCCAAATATAAAGCAACTCTATGGATTTTCAGCAAAGGAAATATACAATGATGGCAAAAAACTCTGGCTTGACCGTGTACATCCTGATGACAAAAAAAATATTCAACAGGCTTTTAACGCATTATTCTCAAAGAACGTAAAATACAATGTTACTTACAGGATACAAAGGATGGACAGAGAATGGATATGGTTGCATGATCAGGCCAACATCATTAGAGAAATCAACGGAATTCAATATGCCATTGGAGTCTTACAGGATATTACGAAAAGCAAAGAAACAGAACAAACCCTTGAGAAACTGAACAAAGAACTTTTTGCAAGTAATGAGAAACTACGAAAAACGCTGGATAACCTCAAAGAACAGGAAACAAAATATTTTTCACTGTTTGAATATGCCAATGATTCCATTTTCCTGATGGACAAAGATATTTTGTAAACGTTAACGAACTATTTGAAAACACTTTGACAATCCTTTACCATCAATACAAAAACAGGATAGCAATCCTGAAAGAATACGATAAAAATATTCCACCTGTCTATTGCAGCAGGGGAAAAATAAACCAGGTTATTATGAATTTATTACTTAATGCTGTTCAGGCCATTGAGAAAAAAGGAGCCATAAAAATATCCACCTCTTATCAAAAAGATAAAAAGAATGTGGTAATAAAAATCCGGGACAGTGGCAAAGGAATTCCTGATGAGATAAAAGATAAAATTTTTGATCCGTTTTTTACCACAAAAAAAGTCGGAGAAGGAACAGGTTTGGGGCTTTCTATTGTATTTGGAATTATTTCGAAACATCAGGGCGATATCAGACTTAATAACCGGGTAAAAAACGGGGCAGAATTTATTGTAACTTTACCTGCTGGTTAAGGGTCTAAAACGAAATAATCTGAACAGTATATTCTGAGATGTTTATTTCGTTTCAAACCCCAAAAAAGATTTTACAATTTCACCAGGTTATGTTTCACTGCATAAGACAGTAAATTAACAGTATTTTTTGATCCGGTTTTTTGATTGAGATTTGCCCTGTGGTTGGTCACTGTTCGTAGACTGATGTGCAGCTTATCTGCAATCTGTTGGTTTGTTAATCCTTCTGCGATGAGTAAAAGAACTTCTGTTTCACGATTTGTTAATGCAGGCTTTTCGTCCGGTTTATCTTTTTGCAGGTACTTTTTTGTAAAATAAGGCAATAGCTCTTCCGAAAAGTATTGTTTTCCGTCTAAAATCATTTGCAAAGCATGTTCAAGTCCGTCCTTGTCAATATTTTTAAGCAAAAATCCCTGTATCCCGGCCCCAAGCATCTGTTCAAGGTATTCCTCATCACCAAACATGGATAAAGCAATGATTTTCAGGTAAGGAAATTTCTTCATGGCAATTTTTGTTGCCTCAATGCCGTTAAGTTGAGGCATTTTTATGTCCATGAGAACGATATCTGCCTGATTTTTATTGATAAAATCAAGAAACTCCTTTCCATTGGAAACTTCACCGACCACTTCAAAATGTTTAAACCGGTTGATGGTCAAAATAACACCCTTGCGAAAAAATTCATGGTCGTCAACAACTACTATTTTGGCTTTTGAATTCAATGTTACATCGTTTTAATTTATAATTGATCCTGATCGACTTCTATTTCAAATCTAATACCTTTCCCTGGTTTGCTCCAAAACTTATACTTCCCGTTTATGGTATTTATTCTGTTTATAATGTTTTGAAGACCGAGTCCTTTTTTTTGTTCTATTGTATTGTGTAAGTCAAATCCCTCTCCGTCGTCTAAATACGATAATAACAACATATTGTTGGTTATATTGAGCGTAATGGTGACATGTTTTGCAGATGCATGTTTTAACGTATTATTAATGAGTTCAATGGTTATACGATACAGGATAACTTCCAGTGTTTTACTTAGCCTGATGTGTGGATCATTCACTTTAAAAGCTATAGTGATTTGGCCTGTTGCATTAAGTTTGGAACAAAACGAACGAATAGCTTTTACCAATCCATAATCAATGAGTATATTTGGCATGAGGTTATTCGAAATTGATTTTGTTTTTTGAACAGCCTCATCAACCATTTGTTTAAGATAGTCAATCAGTTCCCGGCGCTGCTCTGTTGTCTGGTCCTGGTATTCAAGTTCATTGATATAGAGTTTGATACCGGATAAGAAAGGGCCAAGTTCATCATGTAAGTCTTCGGCAAAACGTTTCCGCTCCTTTTCTTCAGTGTCAATTGTCGCATGTAATATTTTCCGCTCTGTTGTTTTTCTTAGTGTTATATCTTCAATACTTAAAATAATTATTTTTGCATCCCCCTGATTGTCGCGGATCACACTACCGGAACACTCTGCGAAGAACAACTCGTTATTTTGTTTCCTGCAACGAAGTTCAAAATTTTTTAGTAATCCTTTTGACAGGAGTATATCCCAAAATATTTTTGCTTTTTTTTGATCTTTATTATCAAATAATTGCAAAACAGACATTTGATTTAACTCAGACCAGGAATAACCAAACAGATTGAGTTTAGCTTCATTGCAGTCCATAATCCTGCCTTCTGTATCAATAATGGCAATGGAATTTGGTGAGGCAAGAAATATATTCCTGAGTTTCTCTTCACTTTCTTTCAATGCCAGGGCTGCTTTCCGCTTTTCTGTAATGTCTTCTTTGATGGAAATGAAACTACATATTTCATTTTTATAATTATGTACAGGTGTAATGGTCGAAGACTCCCAATATAACTCATTATTTTTCTTCTTGTTACAGATTTCTCCTTTCCATATGCTGCCGCTCTTAATGGTATTCCATAATTCCAGATAAAACCCTTCGGAATGAATTCCTGATTTTATAATTCTTGGATTTTTCCCTACAACTTCATCATAAGAATATCCGGTTATCTCTTGAAATCTGTTGTTAACATATTCAATATTTCCGTCAATATCCGTAATGACAATACTATTGGCGCTTTGCTCTACAGCTGTGCTAAGTTTGGAAATATGCTCCTCTGTTTTCACCTGTTGAGAGATGTCGCTAATAAGCAAAATGCTGAAGGATTCATCTTTCTCTTCTAAAGGGTAAATAACTTCCTCAATTGGAAAGTAGCTCCCATCCTTCTTCTTTGCAGCTGATTTAAACCTGACAATCCCTTTTTCCTTCATTTTATTCAGCAGGATTTTCCACATATGGGCCGGGATATTCGGATCAACATCTTCTATTGAAAAAGAGGTAATTTCATACCGGGAATAATCTAATAATTGACACGCTCTACTATTTGTGTCAATAATATTTCCAAATTGATTTATTAAAAAAACAGATTCATTTATACTATCAAGGATAAATCTGTTCAGGGTGTTTTTTGATGATAATTCAACTTTTTCTGTAATATCTTCTCCAATAAGCAGAAATTCGCGGTTTTTTTCTGAAATTTGAATGACTGTGATGTCTAAAGTGGCAATTTTATTATCTGGCAGAGTGATATTTACGCTGTTTTTTTTTCCTGTCAGACTCAGGTCTGAACCAGGTATTAATGTTGACAATTTAAAGTGAGGAAGAATAGATTCAATGCTTAGATTATCATGGTTATCTGCTTCATTCAGTTTTAATATATCAATACCGGCTTTATTTATACCTTTTATTTCATTGTTGTGAACAAACATTATCAACAAAGGTAATTGATTAAAGAAAGCGGATAAAAACTTTCCACTATTTCTGATAATTTTCTCAAACGAATTTTCTAATTCTTGTGTAAGTCGGAACATCATACTCAATTCATAATACATTTGCAAAATACAAAAAAATCATTTCTAAATCAATGAATTGGAAAATTATTCCTGTATTGATATCAATAGTATAAATTTCTGTATAATATCCTAAAGAAACATACTCAATAAAAAAGGAGAAGTTGCAAAAAAATAAGGATCAATATGTTTATTCTCATTATGAATTAATTACATTTGAGGATAAATAAAAATCAAAAACTCAATATCATGAACAGACGGGAATATTCAAAAGGCAGTTTACTTTTAGGTTTAGCAACATTTGCCGGGTATAACTCGCCTGCCGGTAATGAAATCATTCAAGAGAGACATTTTAATGACGATATCATGATATATGGTTTTCATGACTGAGCTCCGCGTTTCCAGGTTAAAAATAGCGGGACATATGGTTTACCCTACAGAGCATTGAATGTGAAAAATATAATTAAATAGAGAAATTCAATTTTTTACTTGGTGAATGGAATCTTCAGTATATAATTCCTAAATCCTCTTTTAGTGATGAGGACAAAGGACAAGGAGAAGGTATTTTTCAAAGAAAACTGAACGATTCATACGTTTTTTTTGATTACGAAGCAAAGTTTTCAAAAATGTCTGCACAGGCTCATGGGGTATTCGTGAAGGATTCAAAATCAGGAATATACAGATACTGGTGGTTTGAAGACTCAGGCAATTACATGACAGCCACCTGTGATTTCATTGACAAAGACACACTTTTTCTAAACTGGCATAATTCTTTACTTATTCAAACTTTTGAAAGAATCCATAGTAACCATATTGTTCTCAAAATGTCATATCCGGATAAAAAACAACATTACACACCAATAATGGTTATCGATTTTTACAGAAAGTAAAACAAACAAACACAATATGCTCAATGAACAATATAATTATGTTACAACTTCGGGAAAACAGTTAGGCATTGAAAAACGCCATTACTAACAAAAACTTAATATAAGGACAATTCAGAATTCACATCTCTTTCATGATATTATATTACATTGCCGGTTAAATAAATGAGTCTACTCCTAAAAGTCCCTTTGTCGCCAAACTCTGCGTTGTTAAGAATTTTTCAGACCTCATTAACAGACAGTTAACTCCGGTTGAAAAATTCTTAACGCCCCCGACATTCTATTTACGAGGGCAGGCTTGATTTTGACGAAAATCTTACTTTTAGGAGTGGACTCATCAATGAGAAAGTAGTTAACTATGAAAAAAAGTATTTGTTTTGTTTTTCTTCTTCTGGCTGGTTATAGTTTTTCTCAGGAATACGCAAAATTTACAGACTCCCGTGATGACAAAACCTATAAGACCATTACCATTAAAAATCAGGTATGGATGGCTGAAAATCTGGCATTTAATTGGTGGAACAAAAAGATAATGGCAGATAGTATGTGGGCCTATGGTGATGATGAAACGAATGTTGCAAAATATGGATATCTTTATACATGGGAAGCTGCACAAAATGCCTGTCCTGAAGGTTGGCGCTTACCAGCAAAATCTGATTTTGAAACTCTTCTGAATAACATCGGCAGTTCACGGCAGGATGCATACAAAGCGCTTATAAAGGGAGGAAGCAGTGGATTTTCTGCATCTTTTGGAGGATGGCGCAGCGACAATGGAAGTTTTCAGATGGAAGGTTACTTTGCTTACTTCTGGACTGAAACTGAGAGCAGCTCTGAAATGGCATGGCAACTAGACATCGACAGTTTCAGCAGTGATGTCCACCTGAATGGCGGTATGAAAAGTTGGGGCTTGTCAGTCCGTTGCATTAAAAAGGATTAATTTGCAGGTTACATAGGACGGTGATACTTTTTTTGAAAAATATGACGTTAATTATTATATTTGATCATATTACCAAAAAATTGTAAAAAATGGGAGTCTTAAACCTGGTTGATCAGTTAACAGCTATGCCAGAGGCCCGGTTGATAATCACAAAAGCATTAACTGTGCTTGACAATGAAGAAAAGGACAGGAAAGAATTTTATGATACTGTAAATGAAGACATAAAGGCAGAGTTTATAAACGGGCAAATGATTGTACATTCTCCTGTGACCTTCCGGCATAATATGGTTTCAAGTAAATTATTCAAAATAATAGACACATTTGTTGATATAAATGACCTGGGCTTCACTGGCATAGAAAAAATCATGATTTCCCTGACAAGAAATGATTACGAGCCTGACATATGCTTTTTCAGAAAAGAAAAGGCAAAGAATTTTTCTCCTGACCAAAAACTATTTCCTGCTCCGGATTTTGTTGTGGAAATCATTTCTGAAAGTACGGAAAAGTATGATCGGGGCGTAAAATTCATTGATTATGCAGCCCATGGTATAGAAGAATACTGGATTATCGATCCTGAAAAAGAAGTGGCTGAACAATATAAGCTTGTTGATGAAGCATATACTGAAGTAAAAAAATCTGACGACGGACGGCTTCACTGCATTGTGCTTGAAGGACTAGATTTACCTGTCAGGGCGATTTTTGATAAAGAACAAAATCAAAAATTCATCAGGGAACTCATGTAAAATTCGGGATACTTAACGTATATTTATTCTTAATCGAAGTTTTCTATCATAGAAACAAAAAACGAAACAGGTAATACTGTTACAAAAGAGTGGTCATATTTTAACCTTCCGTCAATATTACCCCAAATACCTGATTTTTTTGAACCACCAGAAGCAGGAAATCATAAAAAAAATGTAATTTTGGGTAAATGATAGATTTCTACCCTTTCAACATCCATGATAGGTATGTATAAATATATAAAAAATATTATCAATCTAAGTATTTGTTTTTTTTTCTTTCAGGGATATATTTTATCTCACCCCAATAATCTTTCTTTTCAGCATCTCAATATAAATAACGGATTATCACAAAACACTATCCTTTGCATGATGCAAGACAGTGAGGGATATCTGTGGATAGGAACACGTGATGGATTAAACAGGTTTGACGGATATAATTTTACTGTTTACCGGCATGATCCAAATGATTCAACCAGCATTGCAGGGAATCAGATTGAGTCTCTTTTTGAAGATTCAAAAGGAAGAATATGGATGGGAGTATGGAAAAACGGCATCGACAGGTTTAATCGAGCCCATGGTTCATTCAGGCATTATTGCGCTGATATCCATAATAAAAATTGCCTTTCAGGCACAACCATCAATGTTATTTACGAAGACAGTCAAAATAATATCTGGGCCGGAACATCACGTGGACTGGACTTATATGACAGCCTGCAGGATAACTTTAGCAAAATCCCTTATAAAATCATCCCGCCACAGGAGCAGGAATTTAATGAATTGGCTGTTTTTGATATTTGCGAAGACCATTCAGGTAATCTTTGGATTGGGGCATACAGCGGTTTACATCAATATCACAGTTCAAAAAACGGATTTTCTGTCTATAGACATATACCCGGTGATAAACATAGTCTTTCTGCCACATGGGTTCATTACATCTTCGAAGATTCATCCGGTAAACTTTGGGTTGTGACTCGGGATGGGATGCTCCATCACTACAATAACCTGAATGATAATTTTATCAGATACAAATTTCATGACATTAACAGCATCAGGGGAATCACAGAAGGAGAAAATGAATTGTTATGGTTTCCGACAAACAAAGGGCTGTTGGTATTTAATCCCTTCAACAATAATACAAAAACATATCGCCATGAGCAATATAACAAAAAAAGTCTTCCTACTGATAATCTGAAATGCATTACCAGGGACAGGGCCAATACAATATGGATTGGAAGCTGGAATGATGGTATTACCTTTTATAATAAGACAAATATTAAATTCAGGCATCATAAAAAAGAAATAAATCGTAATAGTCTGCAAAACAATGTTATCAGATGCATTTTAGAGGATGACAACAAAAATTTGTGGATTGGTACCGATCATGGTGGATTAATTCGTTTTAACAGAAAAGAACAGCATTTTTCACAGTTTTTGCCTGACGAAAAGCTTGTACCTCTAAAATCAGATTTAATAAAGTCTTTATTGCTGGATGATCAGGGACATCTACTCATTGGCACCACAGAAGGTCTTAATTTGTATGACTTGAATTCGAATAAATTCGGTTGTTTAGAAGATTTTAATCCTGGCATGAAAAAACTTGATAACAATTCAATTGAATATTTATATCAGGATAAACAAGGGGATATCTGGATTGGGACATCCAATAATATTTACATCTGCAATAAAAATGAAATGAATTCAATTTTTTCTGGTTCCGGAAACAATTATAATCCCGTATACAGGATATTAATGTTAAAGAACGGCATCACATGGATTTGTTCAAATAATGGTTTAAGAACGTATCAGAAACTTAGTGGAGAATTTTTTGATTTTGTTGACAGGGATTCGAAATATGCATTTCTTTATGAAACAAAAACCCTGACTGTTTACGAGGACAAAAAAGGAATAATCTGGATAGGTACACAGGGATTAGGGTTTATCAGGTATCAAAGTAAAAGTGATATTAAACAATATACCAAAAAGGATGGTTTACCGAATGACGTTGTTCATGGGATTCTTGAAGATGATAACGACCATCTATGGTTAAGTACAAATAAGGGACTGTCATGTTTTGATCCGGAGCAGGAAACTTTTCGCAATTTTGACACACAAGACGGCTTGCAAAGCAATCAATTCACATACAATGCCGTATGCAAAACCCGGAGAGGAGAAATGGTTTTTGGCGGTGTCAATGGTTTTAATATTTTTTATCCGGACAGT
Organism: uncultured Bacteroidales bacterium; assembly: GCA_964629805.1. Classification (GTDB taxonomy): domain Bacteria; phylum Bacteroidota; class Bacteroidia; order Bacteroidales; family CAZVTW01; genus CAZVTW01. The sequence continues at coordinate 17,629 of CAZVTW010000006.1, forward strand.
ATCCCGAAAAATGAGTATGTCCCACCGGTCATTATCACCGGTTTCAGGCTCTTTAACAAAGATGTAATACCCGGAGACAATCAGGTTTTACAAAAAACAATTTCTCAAACCGGTGAAATTGTGCTCAGGCATAACCAAACAGTTATTACCTTTGAATTTGTATCATTAAATTTCATTCAACCACAAAAAAATCAATATGCCTATATTCTTGAAGGCTTTGATGCCCCGGAAGAATGGAATTACATTCAAAACAAAAGAACTGCTTCCTATACAAACCTTGATGCAGGTGAATATGTTTTCCGTGTCAAAGCATCAAACAATGATGGTGTCTGGAATGAACAGGGTGCCTCTGTAAAAATAACCGTGCTTCCACCTTATTGGGAGACACTGTGGTTTCGCGTCCTAATTGCCATTTTTATTCTGTTAGTCTTGTACCTGATAAAATCAGCCGTACAGAACCGCGAACGCCTAAAAAATACGCTCAGGCTTGAAAAAGTTGAAGCAGTTAAGATGAGCGAACTGAACAAAATGAAATTTCAGTTTTTCACGAATATTTCACATGAATTCAAAACGCCATTAACACTCATCATAGCCCCTCTGGAAAAAATGTTACAGAAACAACTATCCTCCGAAGAAATCCATCAACATCATACTTTAATGCTTAAAAACGCACACAGGCTGATGAGGCTTATCAACCAGTTGATGGATTTCAGAAAGATCGAATCAGGTGTACTAAAGCTTGAAACTGATCTGGGGGACCTGGTATCATTTATCAGCGGAATTGCAGAGTCCTTCGAAGAATTAGCCAAAGAAAGGAATATTGAGCTCCATTTCCAGGCTGTTACGGAAAAAATCATGATGCATTTTGACCCTGACAAAATTGAAAAAGTGATGTATAACATACTGTCAAATGCCTTTAAATTCACCCCGGATGGCGGTAAAATCACAGTGACAATGTCCCTGACTTTTCACAGACCAGGTATGATTGCCAATCAGGAACCCCAGGATAAAATAGAAAAACTCGTTGAAATAATTGTTCAGGACACCGGGGTTGGTATAGATAAAGAACACCTTCCGAAAATATTTAACCGTTTTTACCAGGCAGGGGATAAAGTCACTTTTAGACATCATGGCACAGGCATTGGACTGGCTATGGCTAAAGACCTCATTGAACTTCATAAAGGCGAAATTTCTGTTGACAGCACAAAAGGCAAAGGGACTTCTTTTATTGTCAGGCTGCCTGTTCATCTCAAAGAAGAGGAAATTGTAATCGAAAAGGCTATGGATGGTGAAGAAAAGAAGGATTTATTGAAAAATGAACAACATTCAAAAGTACAGGAAACAACAAATGATAAAGAAATCATTGAAAAACAGCATAAACCATCAATGCTCATTATCGAAGACAATGCTGAAATGCGTAAACTAATAAGAGGTGAATTTAAAGATACCTACCACATTATTGAAGCCTCAGATGGAAAAGAAGGTATTCAAAAAGCAACAGATGAGCTACCAAAGATTGTTATCAGCGATATTATGATGCCCGGAACCGATGGTTTAGAACTTTGCAGAACATTAAAGAATAATGAAAAGACAAGTCACATCCCGGTTATTCTGCTTACAGCCTTGTCATCCGACTCACATCAAAAAGAAGGACTCGAAACCGGAGCTGATGATTATATCTCAAAACCATTTAACCTGGATATCTTAAGGTTGAAAGTCGATAATATCCTTTCGATACGGGAGGAATTACACTCAAAATTTTCGAAACAAATCACCCTGGAACCATCGGAAGTTACCATTACCCCTCTTGATCAGGTTTTCCTGGAAAAAGCCATCAAATATATCGAAGATAACATGTCAAACAGTGAATATGACACTGAACAATTTAGCCGTGATCTGGGCTATAGCAGGGTTCATCTGTATAGGAAAATTCAGGCGCTTACAAACCAGACAGTAAAAGAATTTATCAAATCCATCCGTCTGAAACGCGCTGTCCAGCTCCTGGTCCAGAAACAACTTACAGTATCTGAGATTTGCTATCGTGTCGGCTTCAAAGATGTCTCCTATTTCAGAAAATGTTTTAAGAAAGAATTTGGAAAATCCCCGACAGAATATATCGAACAAACAATAGGTAAATGAGTGGACTCGCAAATAATTATATAATTAAAAAAAATAACCCAAATTATACGAATATGTTTTAAAATTTGCGTTAGAATTTAATATATATTATACAAATTCACATTAAATCTAATTTTTAATCGTAAAAGATTACGAAAATTTTTAATATAAATCGCAAAAATTCACGAATTCTTTAAATACTAATCGTAAAAATTCACGCTAAATTTACACAATTACTCTAAAAATGATTGATAGTTCTGAATCATTTCTACTTATAAGCCGCGACTATTAGAGACTTAAGAACATAAAGGTCTTTCATCGGGTATCATTATCAGTTGATATTTGCGGAAGCATAGATGAGTCCATGAAGAGACAAATGCTTCGACATTTTTTGGACAATGATTTTGACAAAAATCACCATTACAGGATTAGACTCAAAGGTAGCCTGAAATACCCTCTATGTATGTAACATTATATAAACCAGGTGAAATAGTGTCCCTGAAAAGAAACAGCTATACTCCCGGTGCAACATAACAACCTGCTTCATGTAATATGAATACCCCCTCAAAATATGATTTGAATATTAACTTTGAATAAGCATTTCAGGAATGGATTTACAGTAGTACCGCGAAAGCAAAAAAATAATATATGAGAAAGCAAAAAGATTATTTGGAAAAAAATGGATTTGATTCAAAAAAAAAATCCAGAACAGCCGGTCTTATAAAGAATCTGGTAATTGTGGAATTTGTTTTGTCTCTGTTGCTTATACTACTTGTCATTTTTTTTATAACGAATATATTCTAATAATGTAATATCAACATTTAATGTCTATGTGTCATATGAAAAAATCTCATATTCGAAACTCAAAGAACCTTTGGACTTTTTATTACCAAAGGTTACATTATTATTTTCTGTGCTTTTCAGTCATATTTATTATGCACCTGCCATTAAAAGTATTTTCGCAGTCTCACCAGGTAACCGGTAAAGTTACTTCGGCAACAGACAACTATCCGATACCAGGTGTCAATATTGTAATAAAAGGCACCCAGGATGGTACAATTACTGATCTTGACGGATATTATTCCATAACAGTAGATCAACCGGATGCAACATTGGTTTATTCATTTATAGGTTACGAGTCAAAAGAAATAAAACTAAATGGGCGTCATAACGTTGATATTGCTCTGGATGAAGATGTTAGAGGGATTGAGGAAGTGGTTGTTGTAGGTTATGGGGTTCAGAAAAAAAGTGATTTGACCGGGGCCATAACCCAGGTTAAGAGTGAAGATATTAAAGAAGCGGCTGTGTTAGGAATTGATCAGGCTTTACAGGGAAGAGCCGCCGGTGTCCAGGTGACCCAAAACTCCGGGATGCCGGGGGCCGGAGTCAGTATTCAGGTCAGAGGCATGGGCACCTGGGGCGATTCTGATCCGCTCTATGTTGTTGACGGAATGCCTGTTGAAAAAGGGATTAATTTTTTAAATCCGGCTGATATTCAGTCAATAGAAATCCTTAAAGATGCATCTGCTTCTGCTATATATGGTGCAAGAGCAGCTAATGGTGTTATACTCATCACTACAAAAAAAGGACAGAAAGGGAAAACCACGGTTAATGTTGATTACTACACGGGGTTGCAATCAGCGTGGAATTTTGTGGATTTAACAAATGCAAATGAGTATGCACAAGTTTATAACCAATTAGCCATCACAAGGGGCAGAAATCCGGATAATCCTATTCACGCTAAAAAATATTTCATACAGGAAAATATTGATAGTCTGGGAGAAGGGACAAACTGGCAGGAGGCATTATTCAGGGAAGCTTTTATGCACAATCTGAATGTTTCAGCCAGTGGAGGGGGTGAAAAATCAACTTTTGCTGTCTCAGGAAATTATTACAACCAGGAGGGAATTATTATAAATTCCTCCTACGAGCGATTCTCTTTCAGGGTAAATTCAGAACACAAATTAGGAGAGAAAATCAAATTTGGAGAAAACTTTTCCATCAGTATGTCGAACGGAAACGAGGTGGCCAGGGACCATTCAGGTACTGCGCCATACCTGGCCCTGACGCGTGATCCGATATCTGAAGTTTACAGGGACAAGGATGATCCTCTCTACGGCCCCGATAGTATCTGGGATAATTCAATATACAGCGAAAAGCCTAATCCGGTAGGCGTTGCTGAACGGACAGACAGAAAGCGGTCAAAAACTCCAATCATCGGAAATATCTTCATGGATTATGAAATTGTGAAAGGCTTGACATACCGTTCTAATGCAGGGCTTAATCTTTTATTTCATGACATTAAAAGTTATAACCCTCTGTTCTTTGAAGACGCTGTATCTAAAAATGAGCTTTCAAAAGTTACCAACAGAACCTGGAAGAATATCACCTGGCTGTGGGAAAATACACTCACCTATTCAAAAAACTTCAACAACAAACATGACATTTCATTACTTGCCGGTTATACCATGCAGGAATCACATACCGAAGATATGTATGCCATCAAATACAATACACCAAATAATGATCCGGATTTACGATATCTGAACATTGCAACTGATGTACTCTCAAGCGACGTTGGCGGAGGCGCCACTGAATCTGCCATTATTTCGGGTCTGGCAAGACTGAACTATGTTTTTGATAACAAATACCTTATTACAGCAAGTGTCAGAAGGGACGGTTCTTCACGTTTTGGTTCGGAAAATAAATATGGTGTGTTCCCTTCCTTCTCACTGGGCTGGAAAATATCTGAGGAAAAATTTATCAAATCCGGATTATCATTTATCAGTCTTCTGAAAATACGTGCCGGTTGGGGAAGAATAGGTAATGACAAAATAAGTGACTATCCATATGCATCAGCAGTAGAAATTGGTACTCCGCTTCAAAATTATGTCTTCGGACAATCCCCCCAGATTGTAACCGGCGGCGCAATTGTAGGTTTCCCGAATCCCCAGGTCAAATGGGAGACTTCGGAACAGACAAACATTGGACTGGATGTAGGCCTTTTTCGTGATCAACTCAATTTCAGTATTGATTATTATAACAAAACCACCCGTGATCAACTCCTGGCTCTGCCCATGCCTGACATAGTCGGTTTGTTTAACAATCCTGTTGACATGAAACTGGGCGGCGATCCTTTATTCAATGCAGGAGAAGTTAATAACCGGGGGATTGAAGTCATGACATCATACAGAAAAAAGGAAGGTTCTTTTAAATATGAAATCGGATTTAATTTTACTTACAATAAAAACGAGGTTGTCGAACTGGGAAAAGGCATAGAACCTGTCTATGCAGGAAATTTTAAAGGCGCATATATTTCACGAACTGATGTTGGACTCCCAATAGCATCATTTTTCGGATATGAAACGAATGGTTTATTTACTGAGGAGGATGATACTGACAAGGATGGTATTGTTGACAACCAGCCTGTATATACGGATGAGGCCGGTACAGAGCAACTGATGCAGCCTTTTGCAGCCCCCGGTGATATCAAATTCGTGGATCAAAACGGTGACAACAAAATCGATCTTGATGACAAAACCCTTATTGGCAGCCCACATCCTGATTTAAGCTATGGATTCAACATTGGTATGTCATATTGGAATTTTGATTTGTCGGTCTTTTTTCAGGGAGTCTACGGGAATGAAATCTTTAACACAACAATTTATGATCTGATGGGTGGGAACAGGACAAATTACCATGTTGATATCCTTGATTCCTATCAATCACCCGTATATGATGAAAACAATAATATCATAGAAGAAGGAAACACCAGTACCTCTGTTCCGCGTTTAAACGGAGATGACAGGAATGGAAACATTTCAGAATTGTCAGACAGATATGTTCAGGATGGCTCATATATCAGATTGAAAAACATGCAACTTGGATATTCATTGCCCTCTAATACACTGACGAAAATAGGCATTAAAAACCTCAGACTGTATGTTGGAGCACAAAATCTACTGACTTTCACGAGATACAAAGGGTATGATCCGGAAATTGGCAGGAAATACAATTCCTATGGTACTCAACAGGATAACCAGGTCTCTCTTGAAATGGGAATTGATTATGGGAGTTATCCGCAGGCCAGAACATTTTTGTTTGGTATAAACATGACTTTTTAAACTATAAAACAGCTTAGATATGAAAAAGATAAATAACATGAAAACAAATATATTTTCAGTAGTCATTGCTGGTGTTATCATCCTGACAGGTTGTGAAGAATTGATTGAAAAAGAACCTATTGCACGCCAGAGTGACATCTCATTTTTTTCAACACAACAGGGCGCTATACAGGCTGTAAACGGTTGTTATGATGTTTTAAGACGGATGCGAACCTTCACACAGGAAGGACTTTACGAAATCGGTGACTGCATGTCTGATGATTCGGAAGTGGGCGGTGCAGAAGGAAAGTATGAACATGTTGGCGCTCAGGATGCATCACGGTTTGCTATTTCATCCTCAAATATCATGGCACAACAATTCTGGCACTATATCTACAGGGGTATTGGCAGATGCAATCACGTTATTGGAAGGGTCCCGGAAATTAATATGGACATTTCGCTTCGGGAAAGACTTGTTGGTGAAGCCAAATTTTTACGCGCCTTCTATTACTTTCACCTAAACAATGTGTTCGCCGGTGTGCCTCTGGTCGATCATCCCCTTAAACAGGAAGAATTTTATTCAGTTCCACGGTCTACAAGGATAGAAACTTACAACTTTATTGTAAATGATTTGCTGGATGCCATTGAGCACCTTCCAACTGAATATAGCGCTGCTGATATTGGCAGAGCCACCATGGGAGCTGCCAAAACTTTATTGGCTAAAACATACCTGTACATGGCTACCCTGAAAAAATATAACACGTATATTGAATTTAACGGTCAGACATTTGATCAGGAGAACCAGGTTTCTCCACCGGAGTATTTTCAAAAATCAAAAACATTGCTGGACGAGTTAATAAATTCCGGCAGATACGCACTCATCAGCGGCAATTACACCAAATATGCCGGCGAGCCTTATGAACACCAAATACATGCTTTTGCCTGGATTTTCACAATAGAGGGAGATAACAGCAGTGAATCAATCTTCGAGATACAGGCAATGAACGGCCATTCAGGAACCGGGGCTGATTATAACGAATCAAATCACATTCCCAAATGGCAGCTTGTCAGGGATGCCATAGCGCCGGACGGTACCCCGATTTCAAAACCCGGATTTGGATTTAATTGCCCTACACAGGACTTATTTGATGCATTTGAAGAAGAAGACAGCATCAGGCTACACACAACGATAACCACAGATAATGATTCCATCCTCTGGGAGTATGAAGGGGAAATTGTATGGTGTATGTGCAATCATGCCCAGTCGCCTACCGGATACGGACAGGGGAAATACCGGCCTGTTCCTTTTGAATTATTCGGCGGTGGCGGCGCTTATCCAGCAACTCAAAGTGGTCATAACCAGGTAATGCTTCGTTATGCCGATGTACTGCTCATGCATGCTGAAGTATGCATGGAACTCGGCCTGGATGCAGAAGCTAAATCATCATTGAAAACAATCCGAAACAGGGTGAACCTGACTGATTATCCTGATGCAACAAAATATCCGGGATTACAGGACTTAAAAGAAGCTGTATATCATGAACGCAGGGTTGAGCTTGCCCTTGAGCACAACAGATGGTTCGACCTGGTCAGATGGGGACGCGCTGAACAGGAACTGGCTGGAACCAAATTTGGCGAATACTTTGAAAAAGGCAAACACGAGTATTTACCAATTCCGGAAACACAGGTGATAATCAGTAAAGGTTCAATTATTCAAAACAGGGGATATTAGTATTGATTTCTCATAAATTCTATATAATAATTTTTTAAGTCTAACTTCTAAATTCAATTCTTATGAAAAAATTTTTACTTCTTTTTGTTACAGTATGTATACTAATGATACTGTTCTCGCAATCGATTCAGGCACAAGATGAAACACTTGATGTGCCTTATATTACAACTGAATTGACCATGGACGCAGATGAAAGTGACTGGCCAAATTCCGTCCCGTACGTTGAGCTGGATAAAACAATAAACAAAATTGAACCAAGGATTAGTGACGATCCTTTACAATTCTCATCACAACCATTTGCAACATCAGATTTAAGCGGATATTTCAGGCTTGGATGGGATGGAGATTTCATATACATTTTTGTTTATGTTGATGATGATGTTGATGCAAACCAGGGAGATGCAGCATGGAAAAATGACAATATTGAAATATTCTTCAACTGCGATTTAGGAAATGACCTGCCTTATGACGGAAATAACAGCAATTACAAAGGCTCGGATGGTGTAACTGATGCTATTCAATTCAGGTGGGGAAGAAATCTTGAATTATATACTGAAAAGGTAGGAAAAGGGGCTGGCCCGGGATGGATTATTAAGACCTGGCCTGAAGATAGCGGTTTTGAATGGGCTATTGACAATACACCTTCTTCATACGCTCTCGAGGTTAAAATCCCTCTTGCAGAATTATTTAAAGACCATACAAATGTCGGGGAATGGGTCCCTGACGGAACGCCCCTGGTAGTAGAACCTGAACCCGGATTTGAGATGGGCTTTGAAGTCATGGTCACTGATTATGATGGCACATCTTCAACACTTGATAATGATAACAGGAACGGACATATAGTATGGGCAAACTCTTCCGGGAATGATCTTGCCTACCGAAATACAGGGCTAATGGGCACAATTACCCTTTTGGAACAAGCAACATCCATCAATGGCAATGTAAAGGGTGATGTGAAAATATACCCAAACCCCTTTTTTAATACACTTTTTATTTCAGGCTTGGACAATGTCAAATCATTACAGGTACAAAACCTGCTCGGACAGGAAGTTCTAAGCTTAAATGAATTTAACCAAAGCATACAATTGGACCTTGCTGGTTTTGAAAATGGTATATACTTGCTTTCCCTTGAAGATATACACGGGAATACATCAACTAAAAAGATTATCAAACAATAAGTTGCAAACCCTGATGACTTCAGGCCGCTAAACTCTAAAGTCAATCAGGGTTTTGTTTCAAATTAAAAAAACAAAGGTATGAAAAAAAACAAACTTTTTTGGCTATTTACAGGCCTATTATTGACTTTTTCTTTGTCAAATGAGGCTTTTTCCCAGAATATTGTTACAAATGGCAATTTCGAAGACGGGATAAACGGATGGACAACGGTAATCAATGGTTCTGAAGTTGGTTCAACTCTGGAGATTGATGAAAATAGCCCTTTAGAAGGGACTAAATCTATACTGCTTGATCATCCCGCAGAGGGAAAAAAGGGAATGTGGAGAATTAATCTGAGGACGGGGTTGACACTGAAGGAGGGCTTTACTTATGACTTCCTTGCAAAAGTAAAAGTAGAAACCAATTATCCTGATGGTAAACGTTTAGGCGTGGTAACAAAAGAAAATCAAAATATTCTTGGATATTACTGGACTCAAAAATCCGGCACACAGGATATTAAAAAAACTTTTTACTGGAATGCCCTCAGTGCTGACAGTATAACCCTTCAGTGGCAGTTAGGATACGCCGGAGAAGATATAGGACTCACCGGAACAGCCGAAGCATTTAAAGTATGGATTGATGAAATTCAGGTTATTGAAAGGGCAACTGTCCAGCCAACAGGTATTTCATTAGAAAGCCCTTTAATGGGGCTCATTCAGGGACAACAAGTTAACCTTTCAGTTAACATGGAGCCTTCTGATGCAGACCCATTGGTGAAATGGGAGTCAGATAATCAGGACGTTGCAACTGTTGAAGATGGAATTGTTACTGCTGTAGGTGGAGGAGAAGTGAATATTACAGCAACATCCATGGTTAATGATGATATTGAATCTTCAATAAAATTAATGGTTTATCCTGACATTATTACCAATGGCGGCTTTGAATCCGGCATGGAAGGCTGGGTTGCTTCCATAAACGGCTCGGAGGTTGGGACAACAATCGATGTGACAGGTGAAAATGTCATATCAGGCGACACAACATTGTTATATGACCACCCCGCAGAAGGCAAAAAAGGCATGTGGCGCATAGCTTTGCGAAAAGGAATGGCACTGGACAGCGGTATGACCTATGATGTTTCAGCAAAAGTTAAAGTAGAGACGACCTACCCTGATGGAAAACGCCTCGGTGTTGTAGCCAAAGAAAACCAGGGGCTGTTTTCATATTACTGGACTCAGCCAACAGGCACACAGGACATTAAGCAATCATTTTATGGGGGCGCAATGAGCGAAGACAGCATCACATTGCAATTCCAGCTTGGGTATGCAGGAGAAGATTATGGACTGACCGGTACAGCCGAAGCCTTTAAGGTGTGGATTGATGATGTGCGTGTGATAGAACGGCCTACTGAACAACCGACTGAACTATCAATTGAATCAGAGGATGAAATATTCATGGTTGTTGAATCAGAAAAACAAGTTGAAGCAGAAGTTGGCCCACAGGGAGTTGATCAGTTTATATCATGGTCCTCATCTGATGCATCTGTTGCAGAAGTATCTGATGGATTGATTGAAACAGTCGCGGCTGGTGATGCTTATATTATTGCTTCTTCAGTTGTTGACCCGTCAATTAAAGACTCTGTACATGTTACAGTAGTGAGTAATATTGTTACCAACGGTGATTTTAAAAGTGGGCTTGAAGGATGGGCGACAGCTATTAATGGGTCTGAAGTTGGCACCTCAGGTATTGTTGTAAATGAAAAAGCATTAAATGGGGATAGCACTTTTGTATTGGATCATCCTGATGAAGGCAAAAAAGGAATGTGGAGGATAGCCCTGAGGGGCGGTGTGCCACTAGACAGCGGCTACACATACGTGCTACGGGCAAAAGTGAAGTCAGAATCAGATTATCCTGACGGAAAACGGCTTGGTGTTGTCATTAAAGAGGCCCAGTCTACTTTCTCATATTATTGGACAGCAGAGAATGAAACGTTATATAATCTTGAACAATTATTTATTTGGGACGCTGCAAGTACTGACAGTATGACACTACAATTTCAACTTGGGTATGCAGGTGAAGATTATGGTACAATTGACTCTGCATTGGCATACAAAGTGTATATTGATGATGTTGAGCTCGTCAAGAGGCAGACTGTTATCCTGGAAGGGTTTGATATAACTGATGGGGATATTGAACTTCAAGGTGCTTCTTCTCAACAAGTAAATTACACCTTAACTCCTGAAAATGGCGATGTAAATTCAATTGAATGGAGTTCATCTGATGAGGCTGTTGTAGTTGCTGATGATGAGGGCAATTTGCTCCCGGTTGGGGAAGGTGAAGCATATATCATTGGAGAGGCAAAACCATGGGGTTTTAAGGACAGTGTCCTGGTCAAGGTGAATGAAGTTGGTCTGACAGGGATAGAAATTTCAGGCTCTTCTTCAATTGAAGCCGGTTCTGTTGAACAAATGCTTATTAACTGGTTGCCCTCAACACCAATTAACAACACAATCACATGGGAAAGTAGTGACGATAAAATTTTGGAAATTGATGAAAACGGCCTGGCCAAAGGTATTGCAGTTGGGGAAGCCAAAATTACTGCAAACAGTGATTTAGGTGGTTTTGAAGCTGAACTGCAGGTGAATGTGTTCTCAAATGTTCCTGTGACAGGTGTTGAAATTACTGATGGAGATATAAGTATCCCGGATCAGGACACAAAGCAATTGAGTTATTCAATCACACCTTCTGATGCCGGTGTCCAAACCGTTACCTGGGAATCTTCTGATGAAGAAGTTGCTACTGTTGATGCAAACGGCCTGGTCACTGCCCAAAGTGTTGGTTCGGCAGAGATAACTGTCAAAACTGACGATGGTGGCTTCACCGATAAAGTTTCTGTTGAAGTATTGCCAGTAAGTGCAACAGGGATATCACTTGATAAAACATCATTTGAAGGATATACAAATGAAGATGGTGGTGCAGCATTGATAAAAGCTACAATTACACCGCAAAATGCCACAAACCAAACAATAATTTGGTCTTCAAGTGATGAAAGCCTTGCAACAGTTGACGACAGGGGGTTTGTTACATTCCTTGAAAACGGGGATGTCACAATTACTGCTGTGGCTGAAGATGGTGGGTTCAGCGCATCTGCTGATATCACAATTTTAACCTCGGTAAAAGGCATCCGTTTAAATTCCAGGAAAGAAACAATCAATGTGGGTGAAACATTCCAACTTGAAGGAAAAACTAATCCTGAAACTGCCTCAAATCAAAAGGTGACATGGGAATCGTCAGATGAAAGCATTGTGACTGTAGACGACAGCGGGCTGGTCACAGCAATAGCAGTGGGAGAAGCTGATGTTACAATTAGAACTGATGAAGGGAATTTCTTTATTTCATGCAAATTTGAAGTTTCTGATCCAACATCTGTTAATAACCTTGAAATGAAACATATCATGGTATATCCGAACCCGGCAAGGGATATTTTGCGTATTCATTCCCCTGAAGACTTTAAATATGCTGTCATTTTCAATAGTCTGGGAATGCAGGTTATTCATAAAAATCTTTGCTCTGGTTCCAAAGCAGAAATTTCTGTTTCCGGGTTTCCAAACGGGGTATATATTCTCAGGCTTGAATCTGTTGATGGAAGTATTTATTCCGACAGGTTTATAAAAAAATAATATACTCCGGAAACCAGAAATTTTAACTATAACACTTTCCCCCTCTCTTTTTCAAAAAAAAGAATGGGGTGACTAAAAGATAACATTGAAGGTTAAAAAATTTCAAGTTCTATTTAGATAGTACATTAAATTAGTAATTAAATAGTGTTTTTTAGTTAGTTTTAGTATAGTAGTAAAAAATCCTCCCTTGAAATACAGGGAGGTTTATTTCACCTGCAAATTTTTGTTGTTAACTATTATAAATTCGAAATAAACAATATTATGAATGTATTTATGTCTCTTAAAACCACTCAAATAAAGAGTGCTATTTTGTCACTGTTGTTGATATTGCTCATAAATTCAATCAAGGCACAACCTGTTATTGATGCTAAATTTGACTCGCCATGGGAAAGCGCTAATTATTTTATCCCAACTAAACTTGTAAAAAACACTCCTGGTGATGACGGACCGTCAGAAAATGATTTGAGCGGAAAATTTTATACCCTTTGGGATGAAAACAATTTTTATCTCTTTATTGAAGTTACCGATGATAAGATTTATACAAATATTGAAACTGACCACCAAAATGATAATATTGAGGTATATTTTGATTTGAATAATTCAAAACAGTCAGTGTATGATGGCATAGACGATGACCAGTTACGGTTTATTTCAGGTATTGACACAATCAATTCAAAACGCCTTGTGACTGCAGATAAGCTTGAATTTGCACAAAAAACAACTGATGATGGATATGTTTTTGAAATAAGGTTTCCCTGGGCGGCGCTTACAAGTGAAGATTTCACAGCTTCTGAAGGCATTGATATTGGTTTTGATCTTATGATCACCGACAATGACGGAAGTGACAAAAAAGACTATATCCTGGCCTGGAACTCACCATCAAATGATGCCTGGCAATGGGCTTCAATTTTTGGCACAATGAAACTTCTTGGAACCGGAACTACCGAGCGGGTAATTGGGGAAAACCAGGCTGCTGAACATGATGAATATGATATCAATGAAGCAAATGTGAGTTCAATCCTGTATGTTGACAACAATGCTGCTAATGCCGATGATTCTAATGATGGCTCATTATCATCACCATTTTTGACAATAGAAAAAGCGCTGGAAGTTGCCTCTGAAAATGCCGGTGAAGGCATCGCCACAAGAGTGAGTATTGCTCCCGGTACATATCGGGAATCAGGATTGTTGTTGCGAAAAACCGGAAACCCGTATAAGTTTATGAATACTGAAGTTGTCATTGAAGGGCAACAAAAAGGTGAAGTGATAATATCCGGTTCGGAAATCCGGAATGATGGTTGGTCCGCTTATGGTGACAACACGTACACTCATGTATGGAAATATGCAGTTTCTGTTGAAAAACCATGGAAGGATAAAGGTCCCTCACAGGAGATTGCCACAAGGCGTGAAATGGTTTTTGTTGGCGGAGAATGGATGAAACAGGTCATGCAACTTGAATCTCTTGAAGACAATAGTTTTTATGTTGACGAAGCGAATGATCTTCTATATGTAAAAGTTGCAAATTCAATAGATTTTGAGAATTCCAACAAGGAGATTGGGCTTCATGGTGATGGGGAAACTGCACCCTGGCCGCCGTCACGTTTGTTTTCCGTGCCACTTGATAAAGATAAAGTCGTTTTACGGAATCTTGTTTTTCAGCATGCCAACATGCGCTTATCAGAATCTACCGTCAAAATTCAGGGGTGGAAAGTGCTCATGGAAGACTGTATTGTCAGGTGGAATAATGGAGTTGGACTTAACATTGCCGGTGACTGTGAACATATCACACTACGGAATAACATTATTGACTACAACGGAGGTTCAGGGATGACAACCTGGGGTGTCAGTGACCTGACACTTTCCGGTAATTCAACATCCAATAACAACTGGCGCGGACATCTTGGATCATACCACACACATGCAATTGGCGGTATAAAATTTCACCATGCGAAAAATGTAATCGTTGAAGATCATGTTTCGAAAGGGAACTGGGCTCCGGGCCTTTGGTCTGACTTGGAAATAACAAACATTACATATAACAATTGTACTGTTGAAAATAACTACGGTCCTGGGTTCCTCATTGAAATCAGCGAAGAAGTATACCTGAACAACTGTACAATTGTCCGCAATATTCCGGGTATCCGGTGTCATAGTTCACATGATGTTTACATTGATTCTTGCATGATTAAAGGAAATGCCGTACAATTCACAGTTTATAAAGACCACAGGGATTTCTCCTCAACAGACTGGACAAGCCAGTTTGAAGGAAGGATTTGGGACAAAAAGCCAGATAATTGGAACATTACAAATTGCACCATTGAGGCAGTTGATGATCCTGAATGGCAGGAATATGCAGATAAAAAAATGCCATCATGGATTCATTATACCAATCCCGGCTACCAGGCTTTCTGGCATTTTTCTCATGCTGATTACATGTCTACCTTCTTTGGTGGGGCAACAATTGCATATGAAAACAACATCTGGGTCCATCCAGCAACAGATACACCTTTTAAAGATGATGAGGGCAATGACCTGACCGTTGATGAATGGGAATTATGGATATCTGGTTTTGCAACAGGTGATAAGGCCATTGAAATAATTGATGGGTATGCAAAAAACAACGATGCCTCTGCCTTATCTGTTCAAATACTTACAAATGCCGGTGCAGAAGAAGTTATAGATGATTATTTAAACTATTACAAATCATTTATCGAAGCCCTTGATAGTGTTGAAGGATTAAATGATCTGCAAACAGTTATTGATAAATCCAATTCATTTGGTGAAATTGCACAGATGGCTTTAAACAATGATGCATCTGAATTGACCATTAATCATTTATTAGATGCAGGGGTTACATTCAGAACTGACAGGATGGCCTTCTATAAAATTGCTATTGAAAATGAGGATGAGATTACTTCGTTGGATTCCCTTCAACAACTTATAGACAATACGACCTCAATTCAAACGGACAAAGCTCCCGGTAAATATGTCCTTTATCCTGTTCCGGCCAAAGAAAAACTCTTTGTAAAAGACATTGGTCAAATAAAAAGAATAATCATCACAGATATGTCAGGGAAAATGATTTCCTTCCTTTTAAGCAGTGGCAGGGAAAAACGTTGTATTGATGTTTCAGATCTTTCACCGGGTTTTTATATCCTCTTCTTTGTAGATAAAAAAGCATCAACAATACAGCGGAAAATACTCATTGAGCGCTAATATCAATTATCATACCTAATAATCCTTTTTCTGTCTTATGGCCCGGAATATTAGTTCACACGGGCCACATTAAATTTTAAGTAAAAATCATATGTGCAAATCAAAGATTACAACTGCTTTATTGGCATCATGCTCCTTCATGGTCTTGTCACAGGAAAAAAGTGAGTATGCTCTTGAAAACGGCCAACCACCAAATATAATATGGTTTATGGTCGAAGATATAAACCCATATATTGGCTGTTTTGGGGATGAGGTAGCACAAACACCGAATTTGGATAAGCTGGCTGAAGAAGGCGTAAAATTCACAAATGTTCATTCTGTTTCAGGGGTTTGTGCCCCCAGCAGGGCAGCATTGATCACAGGTTGTTATCCAACAGCAATTGGCGCTCATAACATGCGCACCTCAGGATCGGGCAGCAAACCGGAGGGCATCCTTCCGCATGAAACGGTACCTCCTGCATATGTGCATTTTTTTACAGAATATTTAAGACAAGCAGGGTATTATTGCATGAACAAAGGGAAAAAGGATTACCAGATGGAAGCCCCGGTTACAGCATGGGATCATATGTCAGGGCATTGGAACAGGGCGCCGGAAGGAAAGCCATTTTTTCTATATTATAACGGGTTTATGGTAACACACGAATCCTCTATCTGGAACAATGCTAATCATCCTGAGATCATCAAACCTTCTGAAGTGAATGTCCCCCCAATTTATCCTGACAATCCAATAATCAGGCAGGATATTGCAAGAAACTATTCAAACATTGCTGAAATGGATGCAAGAATTGGCGAATACCTTTCCGAATTGAAGGAAAAAGACTTGCTGGATAAATCCATAATTGTTTTTCTCAGTGACAACGGGGGCCCTTTGCCAAGGGGCAAAAGGGAAATATATGATACCGGCCTGAAAGTCCCGATGATAATCCGTTACCCTCATAAACAACATGCAGGAACTGTCAATGATGACCTCATTAGTTTTGTTGATCTCGGGCCTACGATGTTGTCTCTTGCCGGGCTTGATGTGCCTGAGACAATGCACGGAAGGGTGTTTTGGGGCAAGAATAAAGATACCGAAAGGAAATATATCTATGCTGCCAGGGACAGGATGGACACAGAGTATGACATCAGGCGCGCTGTGAAAGACAAAAGGTTTAAGTATATCAGAAATTATAAACCTGAAATTGGCTCATACCAACCTATCCAATATCGTTTAAACATGGATATGATGAACGAAATGCTCAGGTTGCGTGATAATGGCTGCCTCAACGCTGAGCAAATGATTTGGTTCAGGGAGTCAAAACCTGAGGAAGAATTGTTTGACACCAGGAATGATCCTTATGAACTAAACAACCTGGCCGGGAACCCGGAATATGAAGAAAAACTGCTTGAGCTACGAAAAGCACACGAGCAATGGGAAGAAGAATTTGGTGATTTGGGATTTACCCCTGAAAAAGAACTCATTGAATCATGGTGGCCAAATTTTAAACAACCTGTAACTCCCGAACCCTTGTTCAAACAAGATACTGATTTTGTGGCAGTAGTGCCTGCTATTCAGGGTGCAAGATTGGCATATCAAATTATAGACAAAGAAGAATCGGCACCCAATGTTTTGGACAGTTGGAAAATATACTCAGGCCCGGTTCAACTGCAAGCACGTCAAAAACTGGCTGTTATCTCTCACCGCATTGGTTACAAAGAAAGTAAAATATCATATTACAAAATGAAATATCCACCTATGCAAGTCATTAATGATTGTGCGCTCAAAAATGATGCTTGTGACATCACAATTGATGTGCTGAAACAGGCAAATGCCCATGATGTTTTTACAGAAAGGTTGCACTTGTACAAACATGAAATATCAGTTGCCGATTCTGTACCGGATATACATGCCCTTCAAAAAATTATTGACCAGGTGAATTTAATCCCCGCTAAAAAAAAAATCGAAATTGACGGGAAAGAAGATGTGAGATGGAATTTATTTGATGGCTTTAACATCCCGAATTATCTGAATGATGAGGATACAACGGATACTGACGTTTCTGGATCATTTAAGTATGTCTGGGACGAATTCAATTTATATCTTTTTGTTGAAATACAGGATGAATTGCTCAGGGGGGATGCTTCTGTTGCCAGCCTGAATGATTTGGTAAAAATATATTGTGATATTGACAATTCAAAACTTGAATACTTCGACAATACTGATGATAAAGTAATGAGATTTGTTTTTCAGGATGGGACTTTACAGTATATGGGCGAGGCTGATGATATGGAATATTTTTTTTTGCAACATGACGGGGGGTATACACTTGAAATAAAAATCCCATGGCATTTTTTGACAGTATCAGGTTTTTATCCTGAACAACAACGCGAAATAGGATTTGAAATACTCATCTCAGATTCTGACGAAAATTTTAAGGAAACCCAATTATCATGGAATATTACATCAGCCACGCAATCAGATATCCCTAAATATTTTGGTGTATTGACACTTGACAAAGAGCATTATGTTGATTTTGAATCAAGTGATATAACCGATTTTCACACAGAAGGTTTACTAAGCGTTTTTCCCAACCCGGCAAAAGACAAGTTGATAATTACATCATCCTGCAGAATGCAAAAAATATCCATTTATACCATTGGGGGAATACTTCTGAATGAATATGTAGATATTAATTCATATTTCTATGAAATATATTTTGAAGACAGGAAGAATCAAATGCTTTTATGTAAAATCGATTGTTATTCGGAGTTTTTTATCGTAAAAGTTATAAAGACATAAGATGCCGGATTAATAATAAACATTTATGAAGAAAAATACATTCATATTCCTTTTTTTAGCAACGCTATCCTGTATAAACTATAGTTGCAACAACAAAAGAAAAAAATCACCTAACATTTTGCTGATAATTGCGGATGATCTGGGATATGCCGACTTAGGCTGTACAGGCTTAAGTGAAGATGTATCAACTCCAAACATTGATCGTTTAGCCAAATCAGGTGTGCGGTTTACGCAGGCCTAAGCAACATCTCCAATTTGCAGCCCGTCAAGAATTAGCATCATGACCGGTAATTATAACCAAAGATTTGGAACTTATTATTACGGTGGCGATGGCCTGGATGATTTTACAGGAAGAACTTTAACTGAAATTTTAAGGGATAATGATTATATTACAGGTTGTGTGGAAAAAATACATTATGGAACAACAGACAAAGATATAACCAAAAAAAGTTTCCCGTTAAACCATGGTTTTGATTATTATTTTGGGCATACATCACCGCGTAAACACTATTTTAATCATGTGCAAAAACTTGAGGATGAATTTATGGAACTAACAGGTATGTCTGATAAACCCTGGATTGGATTAAATCAACAATCTTTGTGGGAAAATGATAAACATGTTGATACAATTGCATTTACTACTGAGTTGTTTAGTAAAAAGGCATGTGATTTTATAAAAAACAATATTGAAAAAAAATTTTTCCTTCAGCTATCCTTTAATGCTGTTCATAATTACACCCATCAACTACCGGAAAAATATTTGCGAGAAAATAACTTAGACGGATATTCAGACTGGAATCCCGCGAGCCAGGATTATAGAAGTTGGTACGAAGCAAGCAGGTATCCGAATAATCCGGAGGGCAGAGAACATTATTTGGGCCAGTTATACTATCTCGATAAAGGAATAGGTCGTGTAATTGATTATCTCACAAAAAACAATTTAACAAATAATACCCTGATCATCTTTGTTAGTGACAACGGGGGCTCTACACCTGTTTATGCTAATAATTATCCTTTAAAAGGCTCAAAGGATATCCTGTCTGAGGGGGGGATTAGAGTTCCGATGATTATTAGCTTTCCCGGGAAAATTTTAACTTCAAAAGTTAATGACAATATCGTAAGTATAATGGACATTTTACCTACTATATGCAATTTCGCAGCAATCAGCCCGCCTGCGAATATTGACGGTCACAGCCTGATGCCTTTATTATCAGGTCAAAACAAAAGTATTTATCATGATTATCTGGTTTGGGATACCAAAAACGAAATGGCTGTTAGATTAGGAAAATGGAAGTACCACAGTGTAAAAGAAAATGAACATGCAAAATATGAAATGGTTCAGCTTGAAAAAGGTGATTTTTTATATAACCTGGAAGAAGATATTGGAGAAAAAACAAATTTAATTGATTCTTTCCCGCAAATATCAGACAGTCTGAAACTAATCTACAAAACCTGGAAATGGGATATTGAAAACAATTCGGGAATAAAAAAATAATTCAAGGAATTTTGTATGTCACAAATCAGTAAACAGGAATATACATTGCTCCCTGATTCCGATCGAAACCAACAATTTAACCCACATTATTCATGAATAATCCTATTGTTTTATCAAATAGACAGTTTGTGGTGCAGACTGGCCATGAATAATTTTCATAAGATAAATACCATGATCAATTATATTTTTTGGCCTTACAATATATCTACCCGATATTTCTGAACTTTGAATACTTATCCTTTCTAAAACCTTAGCATCAAGAGAGAAAATTATTAATTCAGTATCCAGCATCATTTCATTGTCAAAATCAATGTTAAAACTATTATTAAAAGGATTGGGATACACATAAATACTTCCTTTATTAATTCTGTCCACATTCACTGCAGGGGTTTTGACCTGAATGTGTTTTCGCAAAGTAACTTCACTATTTCCCTCTGAATCATATGCTTTTGCAAATATTTTAAAATTTCCTTCTATAGGATTATCAAAAGTATATACATAAGGAGGGGCTGTTAAGGAAGTAATGAGTTGGTTATCTCTGTATAGCTCAACCTTCTCAACATCAGTTTCTAAGTCCTGTGCTGCTATCCTGATTAATAAATCGTCACCTTTTGTAATGATAGTATCGGTATTAAGCGGCGTGATGAAATTAACAACCGGCGGATTTTGTGAAGGATGAATAAACTCAATATAATTAAAATTCAGTCCACCGTAACTGCCATTCATTTCATGAATAACCAAACGCAAAGTATATGTTCCTTTACTAAGTATTACGCCAGGTTCATAAATATTTTTATAGTTATACCATTCATTTTTGTCATATTCTAAAGTATTCGTTGCAACAATAGTATCAGTAACATGTTCACCGTATTTTTCCAGGTGAAAACTTCGTGAATTTAAACTGGTTGCAATCCGTGCTTTCAGAACATATTCACCAGCGGAATCCACCTGAACAGTGTAGTCAAGCCATTCATTCCCTGGGAATGTATAGCCAAGAAAATAATTATAATTCTGATTTTCTGGTTTTTCATCGATTGTTGCTCCAATATCCACCAGTTCATCAGGGCGGCACTTGTTTCCATCACACCCTTTTTTGTTATCATCGCTTTCGTGGTAAGAAATCTCAGGTCCGCCATTGTCAAAATATTCAACTTCTATCCTGCCAGGCAGTTTTATGGGATATCCCAGGTAAGGCCGCCAGATTAGCTCATCTCCAACATTTATCTGCACGCGGTCCGTTCTTTGATAACCAAAGCTATCATACACTTTTACGGCGAGTTCGTAATGTCCGTCAGTTACAGATTTCCAATAATATTCAAACGGCTGAGCGTTTAATTCCTTAAGTGATGAATCGTTCGCAAAAAATGCAACTTTTGTTATATCATTATCTTCATCTGTAACAGATGCAGAAAGAAATATATCCCCGGTTTCGAACTGTTCATTATTAACAGGACTGTTGAATGAAACTGATGGAGGATTATTCTGCGCAAATATTACATTCAAACTCAGAAAAACTATTGTTGACAAGCAAATGATAATTTTATTCATAATTTATTACAATAATTAGTGCTCAATATGAGTCCGCTCCAAAAATAAGATTTCCGTCAAAATCATCCTTTCAGAAATGGACTTCTCTGTCATTTTTAGAACACGACTTAAGACTTTCTTTTTTTTAAGGCTTTCTCAAAAATATTAAAATGTTTTGTTCCGGGGTATTTTCATCGTATCAGATATCATGGCCTCATGTAAATATGACAAGTACTTATGTACCAAAAACAGGTATATAATGTGCCGAAATATTCCTTTTATCAGTTCAAGGTTCAAAAGTCGAGGGTATTACACTAAAATTGATGCGGATTTTTAAAAATATTTTACCGGACAATAATATGGTTTAAATGATAAGAATAGTTGTTGTACAAGAAGAAAATATTCAAATTTTACCTCCATGAAATTTGAATATCTGATAAACATGACATGAGTCAACTTCTAAAAGCCTCACTGTTACCAAACTATTATTTGTTTAAATGTAATTCATGAGTCCACTCCCAGCTCAAAAATATAATTCCATTTTAGGAGAAATAAGAAAAGGCTGTGATGTTATCGATTAAATCCGGGAGTAAATCATTTTATCATCCTGATTGAAATTATGAAATGTTGAAATTATATAATCAAAGTTTTACATTTTTCAGAAAATATTTCTTCCTTTACTGCTTAAATACAAATTTCATTCTTACAGATGTATTTCAAGGACAAGACAATTTGGATAACAGGTGCTTCTTCAGGTATAGGTGCAGAATTGGCTTCTCAGTTTGCGAAACATGGCGCTAATCTTATTCTGACATCCAGAAAAACAGATAAACTGGAAAAATTGGCATCAGATATCCGTATAAAATATCAGGTCACTGTTCATGTTGTTCCGCTGGATTTGACCCGGACCGAGTCTATACATGAGGCTTATACTACAATACACAATAAAAACATTTTCATTGATATTTTAATCAACAATGGCGGTATCAGCCAACGCTCCGGTGTATTGGAAACACCGATTGATATTGACAGAAAAATATTTGAGACAAATTTTTTTGGGGCAATCACATTGACAAAATTTCTTTTACCAGGAATGGTGTCAAAAGGTGGTGGCCATATCGTTGTTATCAGCAGTGTTGTTGGTAAATTCGGGTTTCCTTTACGAACATCCTATTCAGCTTCAAAACACGCCCTTCATGGATTTTTTGAGTCACTCAGGGCAGAACTTTCAGATTCAGGTATTGATGTAACAATTATATGCCCCGGACGTATAAAGACCAGCATATCTTTGAATGCCATTACAAAAGATGGCTCTCCGCACGGCCAGATGGACGAAGGCCAGGCAAAAGGGATGAAGGTAGAAACATGTGTGAAAAAAATCATTCATGCTGTCCGAAAAAAGAAAAAAATCTCGTATATTGGCAGAAAAGAAGTTCTGATGGTTTTCATCCGTCTGTTCTTGCCGGTTCTGTACTATAAAATAGTCAATAAAGTAAAAGCAAAATAGTATTTTTATTCAGTCATATTAAGTAAATTTCATCATGCAGGCATCAAAAGTTATCAGCGGTATACAACAGATAGGCATAGGAGTGTCAAATGTATACATGGCCTGGGAATGGTATTATAAAAATTTTGGTTTTGACATTAAAATGTTTGAAGAAGAGGCTATCGCTGACCTCATGTTACCTTACACAGGTGGTCAACCAATGGAAAGACATGCACTCCTTGCAATTAATATTCAGGGCGGGGGCGGATTTGAAATCTGGCAATACACAAAACGTACACCTCTTGCACCCCTGTTTAACATACAATGCGGAGACCTTGGCATATTTGCTGTAAAAATAAAAACAAGAAATCCACAGGCAGTATA
Organism: uncultured Bacteroidales bacterium; assembly: GCA_964629805.1. GTDB lineage: Bacteria > Bacteroidota > Bacteroidia > Bacteroidales > CAZVTW01 > CAZVTW01. The sequence continues at coordinate 41,301 of CAZVTW010000006.1, forward strand.
TGAACAATATAAACAACAGGATATCAATATTGTCACTGATATTACCAATAATCCTGCCAACGGGAAATCTTTTTTTATTCAGGACCCGTTTGGAAATTATTTTCAGATAGTAGAGGGGAACTCCTGGTTTGGCAAAAACGGATCACTGACCGGAGGCGCTTATGGCGCAGTTATCGGTGTTTCTAACATACAAAAGTCAGTCGATTTTTATAAAAATATCCTTGGTTATGATGAGGTAATCTATGATGAAACAGATAGTTTCTCTGATTTTTATGACTTACCCGGTGGAAAAAACAGACTAAAAAGGGTCTTACTCCGGCATTCTTCCCCACGTCAGGGCGCTTTCAGCCCATTATTTGGCTCCAGTGAAATTGAGCTCGTACAAACCACTGCTATGACGCCACGGAAAATTTACGACAAGCGCTTTTGGGGTGATCTCGGTTTTATGCACCTGTGTTTTGACATCCGTGGTATGGATTTATTGCGCCAGGAATGCATTAACCATGATTGTCCTTTTACTGTCGATTCCGGTGATACTTTTGATATGGGCGAAGCAGCCGGCGCTTTCTCATACACCGAAGACCCGGATGGTACACTTATCGAATTTGTTGAAACACACAGGATACCTATTCATAAAAAATTCGGATGGTATTTGAACCTAAAAAAAAGAAAACCTGAAAAAGCACTGCCCAAATGGCTGTTGAAATCCCTCAAGTTTAACAGGGTCAAAAAATTAAAGGTTTCTGCCTGATTTCTTTTTTTTCTTAAAATATACTGCAAGACAGCTAAATGTGACTATGTTTTTTGTGGCCCCTTTATGTAAAATTCTATTTGAGATGATTTAATTTTACACTTTTAATGCTTAAATTCATCACCAATGGCACGAAATATTTTTGCACTTGGAGAAACAACCTACGATATCATTTTTAAAAACGAAAAACCAATAGATGCTAAAGTTGGCGGGTCACAGCTTAACACAACTATTTCACTTGGCAGGATGGGATTGAATGTGTATCTCATCTCACAATATGGTACAGATAAAGTAGGGCAGATTTCCGGTCAGTTCCTGGAAGCAAATAAGGTATCTACTCAATATATTACCCGCTATGACGGAAATTCAAGGGTGGCTTTAGCATTTCTTGATGAGGAGAACAATGCTGACTATACCTTTTTTAAACCGGAAATAAAAACTGATATCAAATTTCCGGATATCCGGAAAGGCGATATCATCCTTTTCGGATCTTCATATGCCATAAAAGCTCAAATCAGACAGGAATTGATTCCTTTTTTGAAAAAAGCGGGTGAAAAAGGAGCTATCATTATTTACGATCCGAACTTTAGAAAGGCTCATTTGAAAGACCTGCCAAAAGTAAAGCCCGTGATACTGGAAAATATGGCGCTTGCTGATGTTGTCAAAGGTTCGGACGAGGATTTTCATAATATTTTCGGCGCAAAGGATTTCAATTCGGCCTCAGAATCACTTCAAAACCATTCTCAGGCCCTGTTGGTTTACACAGCAAACAAATTTGGTGTAGATGTAGCAACCCCGCGCTTTAAAAAACATTTTGATATTGAACAGATTAAACCCCTAAGCACAATCGGTGCAGGCGACACATTTAATGCAGGCCTGATATTTTCAATTATTTCAAACCGTATAGCAAAACAGGGACTTCAGGACATAAAATCCGGCATGTGGGAAAAAATAACAAGCACAGCAGTTTTATGTGCCCAACATGTTTGTTTAAGCTATGATAACTATATTTCGGAAGAATTTGCAAGAGAGGTTTTATCAATTTGAAATTTACAAATCTGACGGGCAAAAAAACAATATTTTATTATACTCCGAACGATTCACATTCAAAAGCTGAAATATTTCTCTCAGATTCATCAAACTCAA
>CAZVTW010000007.1:0-40308 GCA_964629805.1 uncultured Bacteroidales bacterium
TGGCTGAGAATACCATATTGTTTTTGCGATGACAAAAAACTACGTTTTTGTTTTTGAATGGGGGTATATCATATTTTATATAAGAACATATATTATATCCTTATTGTTATAACAGGGTAATTTAAAAATAATTATAAAATTATTTGATATAGCCATTATTTTTACATATCTTTGTCTCGTTTTATAAAAAAAATTACCAATTATTAAAAGATTAATTCATGATGAAAAAGAAGGTTATTTTGAGTTTGATTTTTATTTTAGCGCTTGGCGGAAGTCTGTTTGCTCAAAACGATAATGGCGTTGACACAGGATCGACGGCCTGGATGTTAACATCCACAGCGCTTGTGCTTCTTATGATTCCGGGGCTTGCTATGTTTTATGGCGGTCTTGTCAGGTCGAAAAATGTGCTTGGTACCATGATGCATAGCTTTGCAGCAATGGGTATTATGTCTGTTTTATGGGTTGTAGTCGGATATGCCATGAGCTTCGGCCCAAGTGTACTTGGTGGATGGTTTGGCTGGAACAGCGATTATTTCCTCTTACAAGGCATTGACGAAACCATCCTTGATGCCGGTGTACCTGAATATGTTTTTTCAATGTTTCAGGGCAAATTTGCCATTATTACGCCGGCTCTCATTGCCGGAGCATTTGCCGAACGGGTATCTTTTAAAGGTTATGTGTTTTTTATTGCACTCTGGGGTATCATTGTATATAATCCTTTATGTCACTGGGTGTGGGCAGAAGACGGCTTTTTATACCAGATGGGCGCCATTGATTTTGCAGGTGGCACAGTGGTGCATATTTCTGCCGGCGTAAGCGGGCTGGTTGCAGTTTTATATCTTGGGGCACGAAAAGGATATCCCAGGACGTCAATTCCGCCAAGTAATCTTGTCATGACAATGATTGGTGCCGGATTATTGTGGGTCGGCTGGTTTGGATTTAATGCCGGAAGTTCGATAAACAGTGGTTTGGACACAGCTCAGGCTCTGACAGCTACACAAACGGCTGCCGCCGCCGGCGCTCTGACATGGATGATAGTTGAAGGTTTTCACCAGGGGAAAGCTACAGCTTTAGGATTTGCCTCCGGTATTCTTGCCGGATTAGTAGCTGTTACTCCGGCCGCCGGTGTGGTTCAGCCATCTGGCGCTCTGGCTCTTGGCGCTCTGGCATCAGTGTTGTGTTACCTGGCTATTATTCTAAAAGATAAACTTGGTTATGATGACAGCCTTGACGCTTTTGGTGTACATGGTATTGGTGGTATTGTCGGCGCCTTGTTCCTGGCTTTTTTTATGCGTGGAGAACACACCATCAGCGAAGTTTTTAATCAATTTGGCATTCAGGCGTTGGCTGTTGTAATTGCAATTGTTTATGCCGCCGGAGTTTCTTTGATTTTACTTGTTGTTGTTAACAAGTTGATAGGACTTCGTTCTACTGAAGTAGATGAGATGCAGGGACTTGATTCTACCTATCATGGTGAGGCAGGCTATGGTATGCTCAATCCGAATTAAATTTTTTATTATGCATTGTCAGAAAATTTCAATACTTAAATACCAAAAGAAATGAAACTTATAACAGCAATTATACGGGAAAATAAATTAGACCAGGTTCGCGAGGCGCTGCTTGAGGCAGAAATTACCAGGATAACAGTCAGCCGCGTATCAGGACATGGTCAGCAAGTAAGAGAAGAAATCTACCGTGGTAAGCGGTTTATTCCGAACCTTATTCCGAAAATACGTTTGGAAATAGCTGTCAATGATGAATTTGTTGATATCACATGCAATGCAATCATCAACTCGGCCAAGGCCTCAAATGGCGGCGCTGTGGGAGACGGAAAAATTTTCATCTCTCCCCTTGAGGAATGTATCAGGATAAGGACAAACGAAAGAGGTGGTCAGGCGATTTGATTATCAGGTTTAGTGTGAGCGGAGACGGGTAACTTCGGTCTTCTGACTTCGGTGGCTACACCATGACGCTTAAATCATCCTGTCGGACGATTTAAGGTCATGGTGTAGTGACCTGCATTTTATTGACAATCTCAACATTTAGTGTCCATCCAATACTTATGGGGAAAGCAAACAATTTATGATCAGACATGATATTCTTATCCGGGCAATTCTCATCCCAATTCATTAACTGATCAATTTCCTGGTTTATTTCTTCCAACTTTGGTCTTCCGTCTTCCGACTTAAATATATTTATTAATCGTTTTTAACAATACATTCTTAGAGATCGGTTTTGGAATATAATCATTACAACCTGACTGCAGGCTTTTAATTTTATCTTCAGTCATGGCATAAGCTGTTTGAGCTATGATAGGAATTTCAGCATTAAATTTTCTGATTGTTTGTGTTGCTTTAAATCCGTCCAGGCCCGGGAGCTGAATATCCATCAATACAATATCAATATCATTTCTTTTTTTGCAAATAGAAACAGCATCGTTTCCTGAATATGCAAATAAAACTTTAGCTCCTTTGGCAGATAATATGACCTTTAAATATTCGGCATTTACCTTGTCATCTTCAACAATCAGGATATTTTTTGAATGAAGCGATAATTCCCTGCTGATAATATCTGTCTCAGCAGATTGAGGTTTAGCTCCCGACACAGTATAAGGGATTGTGAAATAGAATACTGAGCCTTTACCTGGTTCGGATTCAACCCACATATCCCCCTGAAGCAACTCAACCAGTCCTTTGCTGATTGTCAGGCCCAGTCCTGTTCCGCCAAGTTTGTTTTTGAGGGTTAGGTCACCCTGATGAAAACGGTTAAATATATTATTCAGTGAGTCTTTGGGAATACCAATACCGGTATCTTCAACAAAAAATCTTAAATATGGCGTTGTTTCATTTTCAAGATATTTGTAGCCAATATTAATATATCCCTCGTCAGTATATTTTACAGCATTCCATATTAAATTATTCAGAATTTGTCTTATTCGCGACTCATCAGTAAGGACCTTATCAAATCCGCTTTCAAGGCCATAATGTGTTTTTATTTCAAGATGTCCTTTTCCTGAGAATTCTTTATTTTTGTTAAATACAACTTCAAGTTCTGATATTAAAGTATTTAATTTGCATTCATTCTGATAGATTCGTAACTGGTTGGCTTCTATTTTTGAAATATCAATGATATCATCAATGATTCGTAATAATTGTTCCGAGCTTTTATTTATGATAGAAATAAATTGTTTTCTTTCGTCTGAAGACAGGTTTTCGTTATCAAGTAATTGAGAAAAGCCAATAATACCATTCATTGGCGTTCTTATTTCGTGAGAAATATTGGCAAGAAAAGCTGTTTTTAATTGGTCTGCTTCCTCGGCCCGTTCTTTTGCCTCAATTAAGTCCTGTTGAGTTTTAATCAAACTGGTAATGTCTTTAATAATTGTCAGGATATGGGATTCTGACTGCAGGTCAATTTTCGTAGCAGAAATCAGGCCATATTTAAGTTCTCCGTTTTTTGTGCGGAATTTGGCTTTTTGATTTTCAACCCGGCCTTTTTCATCCAAATGCCGGTTAAATTCATCCAAATTTCCTTTATCTTCCCACAAACCAAGCTCCTGACATGTTTTTTGAGCAATATCTTCCTGGTTATAACCTGAGAAATCTGTAAAACCTTTATTTATTTCAATGAATTGTCCATCTGATAGTCTGCAAATATGCAAAGAATCGGGACTGGTTTTAAATGCAGCCCTGAATTTTTCTTCGCTTTCGCTCAGTTGTTGTAATAAATCTTCAAACTTTCTGTTCTTCTCTTTGAGCAGGTTGTTAAGTTTTTTATGGAGTTCATTTTTTTGCCTGAGTTCAGCTTCAACCTGTTTTTCTTTGGTAATATCACGTAAATGTTCTACCACATGTGTAATATTTCCCTTTTCGTCAAGTATAGGATAAGCCCTGACATCAAACCACATATCCAAAGATTCTTCGTATCTTTCAATTGCTGCTGGTTTTTTCGTGTTATATGTTATAGAGGTTGCACATGGGAAACAGGGCTTTTTTTTGCCAACAATTTCAAAACATCGTTTTCCTTTTATATCATCTGCTGTAAGTCCAAAAAAATTATATCCGGCTTCATTGTATCTGATAATTTTATGTTCTGTATCCTGCAAACCGATTATATCAGGAATTGCATTCAGGATTGATTCAATAAGCTGGGTTGAAAACTGAAGTTGAGCATTTATTTTTTCGTGTTCTTTGTTCTTTTGTTCAAGTTCTTCGTTAATGGTTCTCAATTCTTCATTGTGTTTTTTTATTTCTTTTTCTGCTAATTGCAGTTCCTTATTTTTTGTCGCCAGTTCGATTTCAATTTCTTTTGTTTTGGAAATATCCCTGGCAACAGCAAAAATCAGGTTTTCTTCCTGGATAGGGTAAGAATTCCAGGCCAGCCATTTATAAGTACCGTCTTTGCATTTATATCTGTTCTCAAATAAATATACACTGACACCATTGTCAAGATTTTGTTTGGCGTTTAAAGTGGCTTCTTTGTCATCAGGATGCATAAAATCAAGCCAGGGCCGTGAAGTCAGTTCTTTGTCTGTCCAGCCAAGTATTGTTGACCAGGAAGGATTAAGGGTTTTCAGATACCCGTCAAATCCTGCAATACAGATCATATCAAGCGAATAGTTGAAAATTCTGTCCCTTTCCCGCTCATTTTTTTTTGATTCGGTAATGTCAAGAATAACAAAAATTACCTCGTTTTGATTTTCCGGCTGAGTATGAAATGAAGTGACTGATATTAAAATATCAATAATGCTTTTATCCTTTTTTATCCATCTTGACTCAAATCGTCTGATGTCTTCGCTACTGGTTATTTGAGAAATAATGTCACCTGCTTTCTTAAATTCTTCTTCATTGGTGTATAATTCTGAAACATGTTTATCAGTGAGTTCCTCCTTTGTATAGCCGGTCATGCTACTGAGCTGTTCATTTACATAGACAATCCTTCTGTTCCTGGCAATACCAAGACCTACCGGAGAAGTGTTTATAATACCCTCAAGTTCTATCAGGCTGTTTTTGGGTCCCTGTATGTTTTTTTTAATCGGTGGATAATTATCCAACCGTTTTTGCAGCATTTGATTTTGCTCCCTAAGCAAAGAGACCTCCTTTTCGAGTTCTTCATATGTGGGCTTATTTTTTGATTTTTTATTCATAGACAATGTTGGCTTGCATTCAAGTCAGGAAAAAGTTTAGGTTTTTAAAATATCTCTCAACAAATATACAAAACAATTATTCATTTTTATACGAAAGATAATAAAATTGAAGATTACAATTGCAGATATTACTCCATGCAAAGAATTACAATATTTCTATTGAAAGAATTTGAGCTGTGGATTTCTGAACACGATATCTGTTATCTGTCCTGTATCCGACAATCCAGATGATATCATTTCCTGAACATAAAAGCCATATTTTTTCTTTTTCGTCCCGTGGAATTTTATTGTCAATAAAATAATTACTCAGTTTTTTCTTCCCTTTCATGCCAAACGGATAAAAGAAATCACCTGTTTGCCACTTTCGTAGATACAAAGGAAAACGAATGTTTGCATGATCAAACCAGGCATTTTTTTTCCCGTTTGGTATGTTTAGACCTTTTGTGTTTTCAATGATTACAGGATGCAGTATTATCTCATCCGGCTGGCTTTTGTTGAAGAGATATGTTTTTCCCGGGGCGGGAATTTGAAATTCCTGTGGGGCAATTTTGCCGGTTTTTGTTATGATAAGATTTTCCCTGTCCCTGATGAGCCTGTGTGTGGGCGAATAAAACATAAGACCAGGGGAAGAGTTAAATGAGTTGATAATGTCTTTGACTGTTGACTCGTTAAACCGGTAAGGTCTTAAGAGTTCATACAGGTATGTTTTCAGCGGGGATAATGTTTGCAGCTTTTTAATGTCAATATATACTTTATCTTCTTTTTCGTGTAATATTTCTTTCCTGGTATCTTCTATTTGTTTGAGGTAAATTCTTTTGACATCTTTAAGGTTTCTGATTGTTTTTGCAACCGACTCAAGATAACCGGGATTGATTTTTTTCAGTTCCGGTATAATCCTGTGCCGGATTTTATTCCTGGTAAATTCATCTGATTCATTTGATGAATCTGTCCTGTACGGAATACTGTTATCCTTTGCATAAGTCTCTATTTGGTTTCTGGTAAAATGAAGCATGGGTCTGACTATCCTGCCTGATTTTTCCGGAATACCGGATAATCCCCTGATACCTGTTCCTCTGGAAATATTAATATGAAATGTTTCCGCTTCATCGTTCAGGTGATGAGCTGTGAGGATGAAATCAAGATTATTGTCAGTTCGTAATTGTTCAAACCATTCATATCTGAGCTTTCGTGCTGCCATTTCAATGGAAATACCAGTATTTTTTGCGAACTCTGTAGTATTAAAATGTTTTAAATAAACCTTTATTTTTGCCTGCCTGCAATAATGTTCCACAAATGCTTCATCCCGGTCTGATTCATCGCTTCTTAAATGGAAGTTACAATGTGCTGTTTCAAATGAGAATCCGCATTGCCGGCAAAGATGTAGCATGACCATTGAATCAACGCCACCGCTTATAGCAAGAAGGAGCCTGTCATTTTTGTTAAACAGGTTATTTGCTGTAATATGTTTGATAAATGTTGTTTGTAAATCCAAATTTTATATATTTCAGGGTTTAAAATGATTTTTTCAATGGCAAAAATGATATTTTATTGCCATAAATTTGAAAAATATAGATATTGTGACTGTAAAATAAAAATTATCCCGCAATTATAAGTTGCATTGATCATAAAATTAGAAAAACAATCAATAAACAGCAATTTTTTGAAAATAATGTTTTAATTGTGAACGACATTACACAGAATAGGATGGATTATTATGCAATCTCAAAAAAATAAAGCTATGAAACATAAAGCCGGCATTCATTTTAAACCAATCGGAATAATCAGAACACCTTTTAAATCGAAAGAAGGCATGCCCATTCAGTCAGGCGCCGCTGCAGGTATAAAAGGGACAATTGTGCTTGATGAACAATACGTTGAAGGCATCTCCGACCTGGACGGATTTACGTATATCTACCTGGTATATTTTTTTCATCAGTCAGACGGATTTAATCTGAAGGTCATTCCTTTTCTGGATGACAAACCAAGAGGCTTGTTCTCAACCAGGGCGCCAAGACGTCCGAATCAAATAGGAATCTCAGTTGTTAAAGTATGTGCTGTGAAAGATAACAAAATTGAAATTGAGCAAGTTGATATGCTTGACAGAACTCCACTTTTAGACATCAAACCATATATCCCTGAGTTTGATGCCAGGACACAGGGCAAGACCGGATGGATAGCACGGCAAGTTGACAATCTGAACAAGACGAGATCGGACAAGCGGTTTGATTGAAAACAATTTATTGATAAAAACAATGTAACTTATGGGGTTTCATCGTTCCATAAAAATAATAACCTGACCAATCATGAAACTAAAAAAATCACTCGGTTTTTTTTCCCTGACAAATATTGTGGTTGCCAATATGATTGGCGCTGGGATATTTACCACTTCAGGGTTAATCATGACTGATTTGGCCAATCCGAATATTTTGATAATCCTTTGGATAATAGGCGGTATAACAGCTCTTTGTGGCGCTCTCAGTTATAGCGAGTTGGGCATAACTTACCCAAAAGCAGGAGGTGAGTATATTTTTTTGAGCAAATTATATCATCCCCTTGCCGGTTTCTTAAGTGGCTGGGTCTCTTTTGTCGTTGGTTTTTCGGCTCCGGTAGCTGCCTCTGCCATTGGACTGAGTGAATATGTGACACGTGCTGTAGTGATTGACCGGGAGTATCTTTATCTTTTTAAAAAAACATTTGCCGTAGCAGTCATCATCATTTTTACTCTCGTTCATGTAAGAGGATTAAAAACCGGGGCAGGATTACAAAATATCCTGACGATATTGAAAATAGTCCTGATTGTTGTCCTGATTATTATAGGATTTGGCTGGGGACAGGGTAATTTTGAACATTTTAGCGTTGCCGGTCTGCCCGGATTGGATTTTGCCCGTTTTGAAACCTTTGGCTTATCGTTGCTTTGGATTATGTTTGCTTATAGTGGCTGGAATGCATCAACCTATGTCGGCTCTGAAATTAAACAGGTATCTAAAAATATTCCCCGTTCCTTGTTTACAGGTACGCTGGTTGTCACCCTTTTATATGTTTTGCTTAACATTCTCTTTGTTTATGCAATTCCGCCGGAGAAAATGAAAGGTGTTATTTCTATCGGCGGACTTGCTGTCAATGAACTTTTTGGTAAGTCTCTTGACAGGGTGTATTCCCTCTTTATAGCGGTTGCTTTGTTATCATCACTCAGCGCTTTTATCATTATCGGGCCACGTGTATATTACGCGATGGCTGAAAATGGTCATTTCTTTAAAGGAGCTACATACATCAATACATATGCTGTCCCTTCAAAATCAATATTTTTTCAAAGCGCCTTGTCAGTTTTGTTCGTACTGTCAGGTACTTTTGACCAGATCCTGACTTTCCTGGGATTTTCGCTCGGTGTTTTTCCTGTGCTTGCAGTCATTGGTGTTTTTAAACTTCGTATGTCCGGAAAGTCCCGTATAAAAATGCCGGGATATCCGTTTGTTCAGATTTTTTACCTGTTGATTAGTCTTTCTATCCTTATTTTGGCCTACTTTGAAAGACCTGTTGAATCAAGCATTGCGCTTGGAGTCATAATCCTGGGTATTCCGGTATATTTTTTAATCCATCCAAAAAAATAATGTAATCTACTCGTATATAGCATCTTCACATCAAATGAGTTATAATTATAAAACCAAAAATTGATGCATTTGAAATATTATTCCACTAAAAGTATTACATTCAATAAATATTTTTGCTTTATTTGCGTCTTTTTTATGTTACACAACAAAATCATACAAACGCTATGCAATTAGGTAAACCGGATAACGGACTTGTCCCGCCACGAAAGATATATGAAGTTGCATCCGAACTGGGACTTGATGTTGAATCAATCTTTCCACACGGGCATTATATCGCAAAAATTCCAATCAAAAACCTCCAGGACAGGGCAGAAGAGCCGGATGGAAACCTTATTCTTGTCACTGCCATGACGCCTACTCCCCAGGGAGAAGGAAAAACCACTACAAGCATAGGTCTTGGTGATGCCCTCAGGCAACTTGGTCACAGAGCTTCTGTTTGTCTTCGGGAACCGTCATTGGGGCCTTATTTTGGTATTAAAGGCGGCGGTACGGGCGCTGGCGCTGCACAGGTTACACCGGCCGAGGATGTTAACCTGCATTTTGTTGGTGATATGTACGGTATCAGCAAATCGAACAACCTCCTCGCCGCTATGATAGACAACCATCTTCAGCATGGCAACGAACTCGGTATTGATCCTCGTCGCATTGTCTGGCGCAGGGTGCTTGACCTCAACGACCGGGCCCTGCGTGAAATTTTTATTGGACTTGGTGGAGTCAAACATGGTATACCACGTCAGGATGGTTTTAATATCTCACCTGCCTCCGAAGTGATGGCTATGTTATGTATGTCTGATGACTACCAGGACCTGGGTGAGCGTCTCGCCAGAACAGTTATTGGATTTACATATAAAGGGAAACCGGTCACAGCCGAAGATATTCAGGCAAACGGCGCTATGCAGGTTTTGCTGAGGAATGCCATTCACCCCAATCTTGTTCAGACCCTTGAAGGGACTCCCACATTTGTTCACGGAGGCCCTTTTGCAAATATTGCACAGGGAACAAACAGTATCCTGGCCACCCGTATGGCCTTAAAATTAACAGATTACGTTGTTACAGAAGCCGGTTTTGGCAGCGACCTCGGGGCCGAGAAATTTTTTAACATCAAATGCCGCAGCGCTGGTTTAAAACCTAAAGCCGTTGTTATTGTTGCCACAGCAAAAGCCGTTCATTATCATGGCGGAATGACTGAAAACGGTGGTCTTGGTAATCTCAAAAAACACATAGAAAATATCAGGCTGTTCGGTATTGAGCCCGTTGTTGCCCTGAATAAATTTCTTGATGACAAAGATGAAGATTTACAGCAGATAATCAATTATTGCGACCAGTTAGGAGTAAATGCTGTGATTGCCAATCATTTTGAACATGGAGGAAAAGGAGCACAGGAGCTTGGTCAGGCTGTTATTGAGGTGATTGAAAAAAACCATGTGGATGAAATAAGATTTCCTTATTACAATGAAATGCCGCTTGATGAAAAAATTGAAGCTATAGCCACAAAAGTATATGGCGCTGATGGTGTGGATTTTGACCGAAAGGCTGTTACTGATATTGAACTGCTTGAAGAGCACGGATATGGGAATCTTCCTGTTTGTGTTGCTAAAACACCGAAATCTCTTTCCGATAATCCAAAACTGAAAGGAAGACCATCAGATTTCCGGATAACAGTTAATGAATTACGAATTTCAGCAGGCGCCGGATTTGTGGTTGTTATTTCAGGAAATATCCTGACAATGCCCGGGCTACCAAAAGTGCCGGCAGCAGCCAGGATAAAAGTGTTGCCTGATGGAACGGCAACAGGTTTGTCATAGGTTACGGAAAGATGGATGAATTATAATCTTCATTACATGAATTGTATGATTGACAGATGAAGAAACAATATACAACCCGGGAATGAGGGATGATAAATCTATGCTTTCCTTTTCCTCTGTTCGTAATACAAGATTTCCCGAGATGTCATAGATACAGACAGATGAGTTCTTCGGAATGATTATCTTGCCATTCTTCATACTGTAATCTGAAATTTGTTTTATCCCGCTTTCAATATCGGTCACCTTGATAGTTATTTCATATTCACTGTAATTATGTGTATCAGTTGCAATAAAAATTGCAGTATAAATTCCGGTTTGAGGAGGTATCCCGGTTAAGTGAATATTAACGGAATCTTTGTATTCAACCTGGCTCCATTCAGGAATTTCCTTCACCCTTATTCTGAAATCATGTATTCTGTTTGTATGATTAACCTTTATTGCGGTTTCAAACTCAGTATTAATTTCAACTTTAAACTGTGGGTATTCCTGTCCGCAATAAATTTGCGGGGGCTGCCAGGGTATATAATGTAGTCTGATTGACTGAACAGTTGTATCTTTTCCGTCAGAAATACCAATAACAATAGTATCCGGGGAACTGAACAACAGGTTTTCATTTTTTGGGATACCTTTTAACATCGCAAAGCTGTTTGGAAAGACTTGCAAACATGACCAGTCTGGCTTTCGGAAAATGATGAATGACAGTGTATCACCAGTATCTTCGTCTTTAGCTTCCAGCATTATACCAGCCGGGACATCAAGTTCCACTATTGTATCCGGCCAAATAAATAACTCCGGGGCGTGGTTTTCCTGTGATAGAAGGCGGGATGCATGTATGAACAAAAAAAGGCAAAACAGAAAAAGTGGGATGATATTTTTTTTCATTTGGTTGCTTTTGAGTTTAAAAAGTACAAATTGTTTTATCAATATTCTCAGTTTTGTAGTTATTTTTTATAAATACGCTCCAAATCATCCCGGGGCTTTGCTGTGATTTCTGCATACAGGTTTACAAAACAAAAATAATAAATATCTCTCTTCTCATAATAAATTATTATTTCTATTTTTAATTTTTCTTTCAGACATATTTTCTAAACTCAGTAAATTCGAAAGAAAAAGGCATAAGGTATCGTTTAATCAGGGAATCCCGACATACTTCATGTCGGAATAAGGAGTTAAAGGATATCCTGCAACACATAGATTTCGAACATTACTGAGTACAGATTTTATTTATGCAAATTTATATCCCCGTTATGAAAAAATCAGCATACTCACTTGTATTTCTTTTTATTTGTATTTTTATAAACCTGACATGCACAACAGAAAAAACCGGAGAAAAGTTATCCGAAAGAATTGTTTATACCGGTGACAGTCTCCGGCACATTCTGTTTCCTGTTGGCGGCATAGGAACTGGTAATATACTGCTTGGCGGCAGGGGCGAAATTCATGAAATAGAAATTTTTGGTAAACCGTCACTTGATGAACTCAGGCCATACATGACGTTTTTTTGTATCCGTGCAAAACCAAATAATCAAAAGCCGGTATTTAGAATATCTGAACGTGAATTGCATAACAATTTCCCTAATCCCTTTGGTGTTCCGCGGCAACAACTGGCAGGAATGCCCAGGTTCAGAGAAGCACAATTCAGCGGGACATATCCGTTTGCTCATATCTCTTTCATCGATAAAAAATTTCCACTGAAAGTTTCACTGGAAGCATTTAATCCACTCATTCCCCTGGATGTGGACAACAGCAGTCTGCCGGTTGCTGTTTTCTACTGGAACATTAAAAACGAACAGCCACATGCTGTGGATGTTTCGCTATGTTTTAACATGGCAAACATGCTCAATCCTGCAGATGTGTCAGGCAGCAGGACACTTGGCGGTACAACAAACAAATATGTTGAGTCAGGAAATATCAAAGGAATTTTCATGGACTGTGATTTAGATACCATGTCAGGCAACTATGGCAACATGGCTATGTTTACAACCTGGCCTGAAACTGATTTTCAAACACACTGGTACAGGGGAAACTGGTGGGACAATGCACATGTATTTTATGATGATTTTATGTCGGACGGAAGGCTGGATGTTGTTGATGATACCTCAGCTTCTCATGAAGGCCTGGCAGATGTGGCATCATTGCTGGTTCACCTTGAACTTTCACCCGGAGAGGAAAGAAAAATTCCTTTTTACCTGGCCTGGTACGTTCCGCACAGAAAACCTGAAGCAAGCATGGCATTGGGACATGATGAGGCACTTAACAGCAATATCAGGAATTATTATTCGAATCAATTTCGTCATGCGGTTGATGTCGCTGAATATGTAGTCAGGAATGAAGATTATTTATACCAGACATCCCGGAAATATGTCAACCTGATTGAAAAATCAACCTTCCCTGAATATGTTAAAGATGCTGCAACAGCTAATGCAGCAGGATTGAAAACCAATCTGTTACTGCGGGATTCTTTCGGTAATGTTCATGCTTTTGAGGGGCTTGGCAATAATTTCGGCTGTTGCCCTGGAAACTGTACCCATGTCTGGAATTATGCCCAGACCATGGCCTCATTGTTTCCCTCGCTTGAGCAAAATGTTCGTGAAATTGCTTTCATGCATGACACCCACGAAAACGGGTACCAGAATTTCCGCACACCCTTTCCTATTGGCAATTATTATTTTAGAAATGTTGCTGCTGACGGCCAGATGGGCAATATTGTGAGGGTGTATCGCGAATGGAAACTCAGCGGAGATACTGAATGGCTGAAAAAATTATGGCCAAAGGTGAAACTTGCACTTGAATTTGCCTGGAAAGGCGCCGGGGAGTATGCAGATGAATACCCCTGGACAGCGCAATATAAAATTCCCTGGGACCCCGGCAAGGAAGGCGTTTTAAGGGGTGATCAGCATAACACCTATGACATCAACTTTTTCGGTCCGAATATGATGACCGGATCATGTTATCTGGCGGCTATCAAAGCCTGCGCTGAAATGGCAGACTACCTTGGCGAACAGGAAAAAGCAGCAGAATACCGTGAAATTTACGAATCCGGGAAAAAAAAGTACCAGGATTTGCTGTGGAACGGTGAGTACTACGAACAAAAAATTGAAGTTATTGATGGTGTTGAAATACCAAAAAGATTGCAGTCACCACCTGATGAAAACGGGGATGTGTTACCAAAATACCAGTATGGCAGGGGGTGTTTGTCTGACCAGTTACTGGGTCAGTATATTGCTCATGTATCAGGTTTGGGGTATATTTTACCTGAAAAATATGTTAAACAGGCGATGAAATCGGTATTTTCCTACAATTTTATCCGGCAGTTCAGGGAGTATACCAATGTACAGCGTGTTTATGCACTCAATGGCGAGTCCGGACTTGTTGCATGCACCTGGCCCAAAGGAGACCGTCCGTTGCTGCCATTTGTGTATGCCAATGAAACCTGGACCGGCATTGAATATCAGGCTGCTGCTTCAATGATTTATTCGGGATTAACAGATGAGGGACTGGCAGTGACAAAAGCAGTGAGAGAGCGCTACAGGGGGTATAACAGGAATCCCTGGGGCGAAATTGAATCAGGACGCTATTATGCCCGTGCAATGGCCAGTTGGTCGGTGATGCCTGCACTTTCAGGATTTTATTATGATGGTGTTGAACACACAATGGGTTTTAATCCCCAAATTAAAAAAAATGACTTCTTTACCTTTTGGTCTTGTGGTTCAGGCTGGGGTTCGTTCCGGAAAAACCATGAATCCATGAAATTAAAGGTTGAGTATGGATCTCTCATAATCAGAAAGTTTTTACTACCAAAGTCCGGAAAAAATGTAAACAGAATAACGCTCAATAATAATGAGATTGAGTTTTCACCTGAGTTCAAAAAATCTGTTGAACTTGGAAAAATTGTTATGTATACAGGTGATGATTTAATCTTTTTCTTTTAGAAATGGTAATCAGAGAAAAAATCACCTAAAATTGATCGTTAATGACAATGATAACTTATTATTTGATGTGTCTCTTGATAAACAGGAAGGTTTGAATATGATCGACCAAAAACCCGGAACCATCAAAACTTTACAGGATAAGCAGATTGGCCGGATGTTATCAATTGATACTGTTATTCAGCAAAAAACAATATAACACAGATATTGTTGTATCTAGAAACAACATAATATGCAAACAATAATTGGAGCCGGTGGGGCAGTAGGTCAGCAACTGGCAAAAGAACTCAGTCAATTCACCGATAGCATTCGCCTGGTGAGTCGAAATCCAAAAAAAGTCAATGAACAGGATGAACTTTTTCCTGCTGATGCTACTGATTCCGTTCAGCTGGAGACAGCTGTCCAGGGTTCGGAAGTGGTATACCTGACTATTGGTTTTGAATATAACATCAATATTTGGAAACAAAACTGGCCGCCCCTGATGAAAAATCTTATTGATGCCTGTAAAAAACACAATGCCAAACTGGTTTTTTTTGATAATGTATACATGTATGACCGTGAACACCTGAATCCGATGACAGAAGAAACACCTGTAAGGCCTACCAGCCGGAAAGGGCATGTGAGGGCGCACATTGCTAACATGCTCATGTCGGAAGTTGAAAAAGGCGATCTGACTGCCTTGATAGCACGTGCAGCTGATTTTATCGGCCCTGTCAACAGCCTGGTGACAGAACTTGTGTGCAAAAACCTGCTGAAAGGAAAAAAAGCCACCTGGTTTGCGGATGTCAAAAAACTGCATAATTTCACCCACACTTCTGATGCCGCCAAAGGAACAGCTATACTGGGTAACACACCGGATGCCTTCAACCAGGTCTGGCATCTGCCAACTGATACTACCCCTCTGACAGCAAATGAATGGATTGAGCTGTTTGCCAAAGAAATCGGGACACGGCCAAAATATATGGTCATGCCTGTATGGATGATGGGTTTCTTCGGATTATTAATGCCTGTCATCAAAGAATTTAAAGAAATGTCATATCAATATGACAGGGATTATGTATTTGACAGTACAAAATTTGAAACAAAGTTTGATTACAAACCCCTTATCCCGGAAGAGGCAGTTAAACAAACTGTCCGGGAAGTGCGGGGTTCATGATTAGAGAACTTCTTCCTTTGCAACACCATATTTGTCCCGACTCGAGACAAATAACGAAGAGTGTGGCGACAAAGATGCTTTTAGGAGTGAACCCATTAATACAACACGAGAACCAATATTTGAATATTTGAGCCGGCTCATAATATGTTAACTATTCCCTAGCAGCCAGGTAACCATATGCATAGGAAACCGGGCCGAAGGTCTGCATGATTGTATATTCATTCATAGACGGGAAGTGTGAATAATCATAATATGCTTCATGTGGGGGCCATTCCCATCCGGAGGGCACATTTACCCTTCCGGCAAACCAATATGTCGCCCAGGTGGCCCAGTTACTCCTGTGGGATTTTTCCTGGTCCCCCAACTCCTTATGATAAAATTCATGATCAGCCTGACCATAGACAGTGATCCCGTCCGGAGCATCCTGCCCAGAGCGTTCGCTGTCAAGATGCAGTGGCCGGTAGGCATATTTTATGCCCAACCCGGTTGTATATGTTTTGTTCATGGGATTAGCCCCGGCAGTGAACTGGCATGATAATACACAAGCCTCAAGGTATTCTTTCTTATTTGTCAGATAGTGCGCACGGCATAATTCCTGGTTATTCACAGCAGAGTAATAGCCATTGAGTACAGTATGCTCCGGTATCCGGTGTGTCAGGTTAAATGCATTGGCACGCAGCATTGCCAGCATCAGATTTGCCTTTTGAATAACAACTCCTTCAGCTCCGGAACGGAGTTTTTCTGTTGTCAGGCTATCATCCATATTTGCATAGGTGAAAGCAGCATCAAGCAGGGTTGTACTGAATTGTTCTGTGTCTTTTTCAAAACAATCTGAATTTTTTATCATCTCATGCCATTTTTTATCATTTGTCAGATGATAACATTCTGTAATGGCATATATTTTTTCATCTTCAACAGATTGTTTCCTTCCCTTGCTTAGGTTTTGCCAGGCCTGCTGTGATTCCAGTTTTTGTTTTTCGGATAATCCGTAAGCCAGAGCACGCAATGCAGATTCCTAGTATGAGCCGGCTTTTTCAGGCTCAATATCTTTCAAAAGCCGGGCAGCTTTTGCAGCTACTCCTGCATAGATAAATGAAGACCAGGGATCGGGGCGGAATACAAAAACAGGAAGTGATTCAAGCCAGCTTACCTCACCTGAAACCGGATGAGCAGCAGATTCGATGCCATATGGTATCCCGCCGTCTTTGTGCTGCATTCTAAAATAGCAATCTATATTCCACAATGCTTCATCAAGGATATCAGGGATATTGTTATTAACTTCTTTCTCCGGTACCTGTAACTTTAGCTGTTGAAACCTGGCCGGAAAAAGCTCATACAATTCCAGGAGTTGACGTGTAGCCCATACATGTTGTATCCGCCGGTCCCAGTCTCCTGCATCCATGTAACCGCCCCAGGCATTGTCAACTTGTATGTCAGTCTGATTTTCAACCAAACCTTTAAATACATTCCCCTGTCCACCACCATAATGCATCCAGTTATCCAACGGGGAGAAATAAGATTGATATATTTTTATGCCATCTTCCGGATGAAAACAGCGGGGACGAATGTAATCAGTAAACGGGGGGCCAAGTTCTATACCACTTCTGTGATGTAAAAATCCCAGCATGGTAATCTTAAACGCTTTCTCGTAGACTTTCCCGGATAGTTTGAACGGGTAACTACACCCAATGCCTTCAACATATAGCTTATAAGTCCCTGGTTTTGAATAAGCAGAGAAATCCAGGTGCCAGACTTCTGTTTTGGAGTAATTTTTTGATTCTTTAAGTTTTTCTTCAGCATCAGCCCCAAGCGCTAAGTCAGCATCAGCAGAAAAAACCTGTTCTCCTTGTGAATTGATAAGGGAAAAGGACAGAGGCTTTTCATAGGTATGCTTCCTGCCGGTTCCTTTCCAGACAGATAAGTAGCCACGTTTGACAGGATCGTCAGACCTGAATCCAACCTGCGACACATGGACTGCTTCACTTCGTGTGTCTTTGGGATGATTGTAAAAATGTATTGTTTCTCTTTCTAAATTCAGATTTTGACAGGAAATTTTGTAAACTGCGCCTGTCTGAAGGGGTTTTTTGAAGGTGAGATATACAGTATGCAACATGGATAATTGTTTATCCGGGTTAGCCCAGGTATTTACCTTTGTTTTCCTGTAGACTGTTTCAGGATTTTTATCATTCGAAAACGCGGGGTCATCATCAGATGTAATATGATACGTTTCAGGTATATCAAGCTGATTTTCATTGATGCTGTCTCCGCCCGTATGTTCAAAAATACTCAGTTTTTGTTCATCCTCTCCGATGATGAAACCAACCTTTTGACCATTCCTGACAAGCAACCTTTCATGAATATATCCATATTCGTCTTTGTCATATATGATTGAATCTCCAGGTTGAGATTCATATGTGACAATTTCAGAGGGTATGATATAATGTTCCAGGAAAGTGATTCCCACTATATTTTTATCTATCAACCCAACATGCAGCACATCAGGCTTTTGGGGATTTAAACCATATAATTCACGATCAATGTTTTGTATGTTATTTTCTGCTTCTTTTTTTTCCGGACTGCAGGCAAAAAGGATGCATGCAGTTATACATAAGAGAATTAAACTTTTCATGTTTTTGTTGTTTATTGTTTATTGTTTTTGATATTTATTATTCAGTTTATTAACTAACACAATGGTGGCCATAACAGTTGGTGACCAGTATTCTGTTGTCCACCACCAACCCGGGTAGGTAGTGGGATTGTCATATGCGTCGGAACCAAAGCCTGTCATAACTCCACCGGTGAGAAGCGGCGTATGGGGCTTAAATTCCTGTGCCCCGGTTTTAAACAACGTTGGTTGATTATATCCAATACCCGTTACTGTACTTGCATTAAAAGGATTAGCCCCGTAAATCCAGTCAAGCTGATTTTGTGCCATTTCTAATAATCTCTTATCTCCTGATATGTTGTGAGCGCTTAATAAACCCATTGCATCAGAAGCAATATGCCTGTTAAGACCAACATGAATGAAATACCTGTACCAAAAATGTCCAGTCTGCTTTCCACCTCTGAGTGTATCCTCACTAAACAGCCAGGGTACAAGGGAAAAAGCATTTTTATCAAAAAATTTAAGATAAAAATGATCTGTAAATTTTTTTATGATGGAAATACACGTATCCTTTAGCTGATGGTCAGGGTGAGTTGTGACAAAATCAGCAAGTCCTTTCAGTATATAACCACCTTCATGATTATTCATATAACGAGTTGATCTGAGAAAATAAAACACATCGGAAATGGTATCCATGATCTGTCGTGAGAGGATTTTTCGGATGAATTTTTCAGCATGCCGGAGATATATACTGTCCTGAAATTCTTTAAACATTTGGTTAGAAGCTGTGACAGCCATGGCATATGAGGTTGTTGTTTCAATTATTTCCTGCCTGATAAGCCATTCATAGGCATTCCGGGCTTTTTGCAGGCATTTATCCGCATATGCCGGTTCTGTCTTTTCCATACTTTCTGCAATAAGCAGTTCAGCTATAATAAAATATAACTGGGCTTTCACTTGTGCCGGTCGTGTAATAATTGTTCTCTCATCACCTGATCCGACAATATTGTCTGTCCAGCGGTTATCTTCGTATCCTTCCCAGGTTGATCCGATATAATGCATGAGGTATCCCGCGGGTTCAATCATGGAGAATAAAAATGTGTTACCCCATTTTATTTCTTCGATTATGGAATCACGGGGTAAAAATTCATTCTCTGATTCCAGGACCAAAGCAAGAGCATATAATAATTGTGCATTTCCCTCTGCCGGTTTTCTAATATCACAGGCATCGTACCACCCACCGGTAACATCCTGGTATTTTCCATTGTCCTGCCTGACGCCATCATCAAGATGTTGTCCCGGCGCCCAGCCTTTCTCTTGGTGTCCGCTTCGCTGCAGGGTTATGTATGTCAGGTGTTTGGAAAGACATTTGTCATAAACAGAATCACTAATCTCAAATTCGGCTGATTGTTTTGCTCCGCTTTTGATGAAATACTGGCCGGGGGTTTGAAAAGTGGTGAAGTCGCCTTTTACATAATTGCCAAAATCACCCCCTGTTGTTTTCATCTGTCCCTCAAATACAATGGTATTTGTTTGTACATTGATTATTTCAAAATCCTTCTGAGCCTCGCTGTGCATATAGCAAGTTTTGATCCCATTGACAGGAAAACCTGCATGGTTAACCATAATTGCATCAGGATAATAATACATTGACAGGTCGGCGCTGTCGATCATAACCAATTTTGCCATAGCCCAGTTTGCATGATCGGTAAAACTGCCGTCATCAGTGGGTTTAACAATGAGTGTAAGCGTTTTCGTACCGGAAAGATTTACTTCTATTGAATCCGGTTCATCGCCACGTTTCATCATTTGACTTTCAAATATGGTCTTTCCATCTGCCAAAACTTCAAAAACAACTGTCGAACCTTTTGAATAATCATAATGGTCTGTTTTGTTGTCATACACGTAATTAGCAATCCTGTTAATGCTGTCACGGGTTGATTGCCTCAGATAATGAGCAACAAAGCTGTCTATCCCGATAATAGCTTCGAACTTTTTAGCTTTTCCGTTCACATCAATACGAATCTCAGATGGGGCATGCGTTCCCAGTCCCCTTGAATATTGACAGGTTCCTATTCGCAAATCATGACCCGAAAAACTTTTATTCCTTTTAGGTGGACCGTATGGTAAAACTATTTCCCTAAAAGGAAGACTATCAAGCCAGACTGTATATCTTGCCCTGTTATCATGAAACTGTTGACAGGAATTTGTTATGACAAAAACAAGCAGAGCTGACAGGATAATTTTTAGAGAATATAGAATGAATTTCCAAAACTGTTTTGATGTCAAGTTCATATATTTGTATTTTTTTTGCAGGGATGATATTTTCACAATGGGTTTAGGAATATTACAAACGGGACTAATTATCATATGGTAGTATTCCTGTCCGAATAACCAGCACCAGCTCTCCGGACAAGAAATCATCCATCATTAAGAAAAAAATCTCATTTAACAAATAACTTCTTAACTGTCAAATGTTTATTTGCAGTCAATATTTTAATAAAATAAGCCCCCCTGGCCAAATAACTGATGTCATTTTTATAAGTTCTGCTTCCGATATGTTCATTGATATCCAATAATTTACCAGATAAATCAATGATTTGGACAGATTGAATTTCATTATCAGACAAAATAGTGAAAGATTCCTTTGCAGGATTCGGGAATACAGAAATAGATTGCTGCCTGTTTACTGATTCAATGGCATTTGTTTCAGTTACTGTTACGACACACTTATCTGTAAAATCTCCGTCACCGGATGTAGCGATTATTTCTGCTTCTCCTTTACTAACAGCAGTGACAAGCCCTGAGGAAGCATCAACAGCAGCAACAGATTCGTTACCTGAAGACCAGCTGAAAGACTTATCTGTTGCGTCTTCAGGAGTAATTATTGCAATCAGTACTTCAGTATCACCTGTTTTCAGTGTCAATTCATCAGGAGACACATCAATACCGGTGACTGGTATGACCGGAGAAACCACTGTAATGATACACTCATCCGTAAAATTTCCGTCATTTGAAGTGGCAGTTATATTGGTAACACCTTCACCCACAGCTGTTACAAGACCAGTGGAAACATCGACAATGGCAACTGATTCTTTATCAGAAGACCAGGTGTAAGATTTATCAGACGCATCTTCCGGAATGATGGTTGCTGTTAGTGATTTTGTTTCATTTATTTCTAATGAAAGTTCATCAGGTGAGACAGTAATTCCTGCAACAGGTATTGATAATTGTCCGACTGTGACAGCACAGACAGCCGAATAGCCACCATCGCGCGAAGAAGCTGTAATATCAGCGTTTCCTTCTCCAACAGCATATATCAGTCCGGACTCATCAACCGTGACAACATTTTCATCAGATGAAGACCATAATATACATTGGTCAGTCGCATCATTTGGAGTCAGAGAAGCTGAAAGCTGATACGTATCCCCGGGTCCGGATGATTTTGAAGCATCACTTATTTCGATTCCGGTCACATCAATAAAATCTGCTTCTAATTTCACATTATCTATGTAAAGTGTCATCACTTCTTCTGAACCTCCGGCTGGTTGAAAGGTTATCTTGGTCAATGATTTACCACTGATACCCATGGTATTGACATCAAAACTTACTTCAGTCCACTGATTAGCCGGAATTGCCAGATCATTTAATGTTTGTTCCCCAACTATTCCGTCTGCATCTTCAGCTTCAATTCGAAAAGTTTCAACATCAGATGTTGCATACAATTGAAGGGATATTTTAGGGTGTTCCACAGGGGTTGCCGGAAAAACAATGGAAAAACCTCCCCATTTATTGCCTGAGCCGTCTTTTTCCCATGAACAAACCTTTGAGGATGAGTTGACAGCATCAGAAGAAGGATTATCAACAATACCCAGGACATTGGTATTCCACCCGTAACCACCGTATCCGCCCGACCAGTTTAACTGGATACTTTCAAAATCAAGAACTGTAAGAGGATCAGGAATATTAACCGGCGGACATCCTCCGGAAACTTTTACTGTGCACTCTGCACTTTTTCCATACAGGGGCACAGCCTTTATCGTTGTTTCACCGGCTCCTTTTGCTGTGATATTTCCATCCTGATCAACAATAGCAACACCCGGGTCTGCTGATACAAAAGAAAACGGATTACCCTCTGCTTCGGCTGAAATCTGATATTGTCCTCCGGCAGCAAGTTCAATATATCCATCACTCAATTCAATATCATCATAGGGAACTGCTGCTTCTGTAACGAGTTTGAAATTATCAAAATAACAATCAAAAGATACAGTTTCCCTGGCATTGACAAAAATATTGAACTGCTTGAGAGAATCAGATGTAGACAGGTCATACGTAAATAATTTCCAGCAGTCTTCCCCTTCAACAGATATGGTTGGCTCAGCAATTTTACTGCCATCAGGCTTTGTAAAATGAAAATAGAATTCATTTAATTCCGCTCCAAAATATTTGAACTGGAACTGTGCATACTGGCTTAATTCCTGGAAAGAATCGGTCGGCAGCACACAACCAATCAATTTCCATTGTCCTTCCGGTCTGTTATATTCCACAACTTTATCCGAATTGTTGGCGTCACCTTTGAGAGGATTATCAGCCTGGATATTATTTGTTCCGCCTGGTGTATAAAACTGGGCAGAATCAGGCATTGTCGTTGAAGTGACCGGTATAACTTCATCAAAATCTGCAATGATGAAATCCTGTGCCCGTCCGACTGTTACCTCACATGTATCTTTTTTGTTTCCATCCAGCGATGTGGCAATGACCAGGGCCGAGCCGGCAGAATTTGCTGTCAGAATATTATTTTCATCAACAGTAGCGATTCCTTCCGGCTCATATGTCCAGTTAACAAATTGATTTGTGGCATCTTCCGGTGTAAACAGAACTGAAATCATACGGGTCTGTCCTTCAACAATATTTAATGTCCCCGGGTTAATTTCAATGCTTTCAACATCTATTGCTGCCCACGAACAGTTAACAGTGCATGTTGCAACCACCGAACCATCAAGTGTTGAACAGGTGATTGTTGCCGATCCGGTGGTCACACTCGTCACACGACCGGTTTCATCGACATGAACCACTCTTGGGTCAGATGATTCCCATTTGAGCTGAGAAAAAGTGGCATCTTCTATATCTAAGCTTGCAACAAGGGTGTCTGTCTGACCTTTTGAGGTGAATTCTATCTGTGTTTTGTTGAGTGAAATGGTTGTAACAGGTTTTTCTGAGCCATTGTTCATGTTATGTCTTGCATTCACGTATCCATAGGTAAGTCCAACATAAACTGAATTTTGATGAACCGTATTTTCTGCAGACATGGGAGAGTGGATATTAGCGCACCAGAATTCGTGTCCCGGCCATTGATCGGCTAAGGGATAGAGAGAAAAATTGTGCCAGTGTTTATCCCAGGGCCCCATTCCCCCTTGCTTTTGAATACCGTCAATTGTCCAGGTAAAAATTGCGGTCATGTCAGAAAGTCTCCAGGGGCCATAAGGGACAAACCCCGGGTATACTTCCCAGTCGTTGTTATAGCGTGAATCCAGGTGAAATCCGGCCTGAGCGGGACGCGGTCCCAAACCTGTGGCCCAGGTGGAATGAAGCGGATTGGTTCCGAGAAAATAATCTGCTGTTGTGTGTACAACGTCATCATATTTCTGTTCCCCGGTCAATTTATAAGCAATTATATTTTCGAATACCCAAGGGGTTGTTCCCTGTCCTACCAGCATTGGCATATCCCAAACACCGCCCCATCTTGTGGCACGTTTTTCAGCTGCTTCTAATCCTCTGAAAGATGCATTATTAACAGCCGCCGTCTTTAGGTTCGATTGCAACAATTTATCAACATTATAATTATCAGAAAGCAAATATGAATAAACGCCATATCTCTCATCCTCATCAAGTTTGGAAGCACCGGCTATTTTATTAAGTTCATTCATAGCATCTTCGTGGTATTGGTTTTCACCGGTAAGCCTGAAGAGGCTAACAGCAGCATACATACGGTACACACCAAGTTCCCCGCCGTAATTATTCGAACTTTCAGGTTGATTCTCTGATGCACCTGCCCAGGCATAAGCTTCTTTTGCTTCCTGTATCCAGTTGACATTATCATAGCTCATATCATCAAAACTAGCGGCATCAAGCATCTCAACCGGAAAATTTTCAGGATTTTTACCGAGTTTTTTCAGAATAACAGCAAATTGTGCAGCCTGTCCGGCATAAAAATATGTCATAAAAGCGTCAGCCTCTGCCATGATGTACCTTCTGTGGTCTTTCCATGAAGGTTTATCGCTTTGGGCATTTCCATCCTCATCATTATACACATCAGGACATACACGTGCCCCTCCTACACCACCATCACTAAATCCTTTAGCCATAAGTTCCTTTTTCACGCGGTAATTAAACTTAATCAACCAGGAAGCCTCATCAACAATATCGGGAATGCCATTACCGCTTTCAGGTATATTCAGATCATTGTCAGCAAATCTCTCCGGAGCATATTCGTAAGTTAACATTAATAATGCCGGAATGCGTTGATGTGTCCAGTATGCATCCCAATCGCCGGCATCGTGATACCAGCCTGCAACATCAATATAATTTCCTGCAGCAGCATCTTTGATATCCTGTTTTGTATTTCCACCTCCTTCACCATTCCATGACATCCAGGGAAATTCCGAATAAAGCAATAAATTTGAAAAATCTGTTCCGTCATCACTTGTTACCTTTGTGTTTTGTGTCACAGGACGGATATATCCATCATCCGTATAAGGTGGTTCGAGCCGTATACCACTCCTCTGATAATATAAAGACCTTGCGCAGGTGTAATAAGCATCCCAGACAGCGTCCTCACCAATACGAAACTCATACGATTTGCCTATACCTTCAACCACCAGGATATAAGTTCCGTCTGCTGTAACATCTGAGAATTCAGCCTCATAGACTTCAGCGCCGAGAAAATTCCTGTTTGGTGTATCATCGGGTTGCCCGGTTTCAGGGTTATCAGCAGATTTACGTTTTGAGATTGTACCTGTTTTTACAGGATTTTCCAAATCTGTTGTTTCGTACAGCCAAAAAGTATTTCCCTTATAAGCTGTCAAATCAAGATTTCCTTTATCACCCATCCATTGATAGATATATCCGTATTTCGGGGCATTTGTGGCATAGCCAATGGTGTTGACATGAACAGCTTCGCTGCGGAGTTGCTTTTCATCAAAAACAAAAGTCCATTCCTGGCCGTTTGCTGCCAGCGATCCTGTACTTACAGTATACTCCTTGCCCTGCTGTAAAGGACTTTCCAGCTCCAAATACAGCCAGTGTTCAGCAGCCCAGGGTTGATCCTCCGGATTATAGGCTCTTTTATTATTGTCCCAGGGAATAGCTTCCTGATGGACAAATTCTGTCCCTTTTGTTTTTCTCCCTATCGACAGCGGGTTTACACCGTCTCCAAAATTTGCATCATCGCTGCTGGAAATTGTGAAGTTTGAAATTTTCTCCGCCTCTTCGATGTCCAGTCTGTCAACATCAAGGGTGGTCGGATAGGTTACACTGCCATCATCAAAATGAAGCATCAATACTTTGTTTGTTAATGGCAGCACTTCTTTGATATCAGATGCCTTTACAGGCAAAATCACTGTGATTGCAAAGAAAAGCAGGCAACTTTTCTTTAAAAATTCAAGTCCTTTTGTGATTATTAAGTTCATCATATGAAAAAATTTTAGTTAGTAATGTAATTAGTATCAGACTATGTTATTTGTCATTCTCCCAATAACCATTTTCCATTAAACCAATGAGCGCCAGGAGACCTCCCCATGAATAAAAGCTATCCGAATTTCTGACATCTCCTCCCACACCGGTTACGGCATTGTAATTTTCATATACCCTCATATTTTCTTTCCATTCCTTCAGAATAAGGGCAACAGATTTTTCAGCAAGCTCTTTCCTGGCCTGAGGAAGCTCATAGTTTAATAAACCTGTGTAAACCAGGAAATTCATAGGTGCCCAAATTCGCCCCCGCCAATATGAATTATCACTGAAAGCCGAATCATTCCTGGCAATTGAAGGTAATATCCATTGACCATAAAACTCGTCAGGATTAAAAAAATGCTCCCGTATCATTCTTTCTGCCTGTGCTTGTGAGGGAATACCGGCAATGAGCGGATAAAAACTTGTTGGCGCTAAATGTGGGCTTAATTTTCCGGTTGTCAGATTTTTATCCCTGTAAATACCTGTTTCTTCATCCCATAATTCCTGAACTTTTTTAGTATATTTTTCTGCCCGTTGCAGCAATTCCACTTTTTCCTTTTCTTTTAGGAGAATTGTTGCCATCTCTGCAAGATATTTGCAATCTGCAACATATAATCCCATGAGCCCGACAGAGGCCAGCTCAATCATGTTCTTTTCTTTGTTAAACGCTGCTTCATCAAACAAGGGTGAGTTGTCGAGTCCTGATTCAAATTTAGCAGCTTTTAATCTGTGCGGGTCCATACCTTCCGGGTGCGGATCACTACCCCAGGAAAGATAACCTTCGTTGTTTCTGTTTGTATCCCACCATCTGTTCCATCTCAGAAGTTTATCAAATACCTCCCCGAGGAACCATTTTTCTTCATATTTATCATAAATCATTTTGCAAACCATGCCCCCTACAGGTGGCTGGGAACGATCCCGGGATTTTACATTAAAAGATGCATCAACATTCGGTATAAAACCATCATCAGTTATGGCATTGGTGATTGCAATAGCATTTGAATAAGCCAGTTCTTTGTAATCAAGGGCTGCCATCAAAGCAGCAAAATAGGTATCCCAGTCAAAAATGATATATCCGCCCCAGGCTTCGTTCCAAACCCTGCTAACAGAAGCAATTCCACGGTGATTTTCAGCATCATAAAAAATATTCCAGGCCATCACTGATTGCATGGCATGATAGGCTTCTGATAATTCTCCGTATTTTTCCATATCTTTGAAATACGCCTGCCGTTGTTGTTCAATAATTTGCTTTATTTCTGCCAGATTACGTGGCTGACCTGTTGAAATGCCAGCAATCTCGTCTGATTCGAAAGAAAAATAGGGTGAGTTGACAGGCAAATCATAATCGGTTTGTTCTCCTGCCGGAAAAATATCAAGGTTATTATTGTCAAACACGGCAGTTATATGATCATTCTTTTTTGACAGCAGGCCTTTTTTGTTCCACAAAATTCCGGTTTGAAATAACATAGCATGCGGATTATCAGGACTTTCAACCGGGGTATATAAAATAACAATATCACCATTAGTTGAAGCAGATTGCAGTTTGGCCTTTTGACCCACCCATTCAATCTCTAGTTCAATATAACTTCCGTCCCAGGCATGGGATTTAGGATAGACCTTTTCAGGAAAATCAATTTTTTCACTGGTAATATAGCTGTCTCTGTACCAATAAGGACCACCTCTTTTGTTTCGAAGCACCAACTGGATATTAAGTCCTTCAGGCATTTTAACAAAAGATGAGACACTTGGGTTATTCCATGTATTCCAGCCTGACAGAAGCTTTTGTTGCAGGGAATCCAAACGGGATACCTTTTTTGGAGGCTGTTTTTCACTCTTTTCACTGCCACAGGTGGCAATAAATATTCCCAAAAGGATAATTGTTACTGTTCTGATCATTTTATGTAATTAGTTAAATAATTGATAATAGTTTATTTTCCTGGTAATTAGAAGCAGAGTTAAGATTCAGGATGATGTGAGAATCAAATTTTACATCATTTATATTGTTAAGGGGAAATATATAAACGGAATCCCGCTTTCTGTATTCAGCATTTTGATGGTATTGAATATGTTCACCGTGAATTGTTAACTGTATCATTTTATCATGCTGCATTGCAGCTTCGATAATATGAAATGAAGGTAAGTTTCTGAACTCAGTAAATTCGAAAGATAAAGGCGCAAGGCATCGTTTAATCCCGGAGTCCCGACATACTTGATGTCGGGATGAGGAGTTAAACGATGCCTTGCAACGCATAGATTTCGAAAATTACTGAGTTCAGAGTTTATTTTAATGTGAAAGATAAGCGAAATAAATAAAAAAGTATATTTCATTTGTAAGTACATTTATTAGTAGTAGTAAAAAAAAATCATATGAAAGATTTGATTTATCAGAATCATTAAACTATCAAAACAATTACTTACAAAAAACTCAGGAAGTTCTTCAAAGCGCTGTCAAATGAGGTCATCATATAAAAAAAGTTCCCGGGGATTATAAATAACGACTAAATAAATAACTTAAAACTATGAGAATTAAAATAATTCAAACTCTAACTAAAACTAACAATAACTATGAAAAGAAAATCCCACGGGAACTATACCATAAAAATTATGTAAAGAACAAATGTCTACATGTGTTGCCTCCCAATCTGATATTCAGGAAGTATCTTCTTAGAATCTTATTTATGCCTTAAATTTATTATAACATTGTAATTATCATTTTTAAATTTTAAAATTAAAGGCTGCAGGATTGCTCCTGCAAACCTTTAAAAACACTTATGAAAAACTCTAATTGCTATTGATTATGAAGTTTTTAGTTAGTAATTGTTTATCTTAGTAATATCACAATAATTTAGAAACTGAAAATCGGTATAATCAGCAAAATGATTATGAACACAATTAAAACAAATTCCAGGATTAAAAGTCTTTTAATCTTTTTATTTGTTTTTTCATTCCCTGTCATTTGAATCTTCATTTATTTTTAAATTTAGTGTAAAAATATAACATTTTAGAATTCGGATGTAGCAATTTGGTTTCAAATGCTATAAATCTCGTTACATGTAACGAGATTTATATAAATTGAAACGATTATTTTCCTGAATTGTTTAAAGGTGTTGCTTTTTTTGAATATTCCGAAGGTAAACAGGCAAATTTCTCACGGAAACATTTGGAAAAATATGAAGGAGATTTAAAACCAACGCTGAAAGATATTTCAGAAATACTCAAATCAGACTCTTTGAGGAGAAGATTAGCTGATTTTTCAAGTCTGTATTCTTTGATAAAATCACTGGGAGATTTGCCCGTTATGGCATTTATCTTTCTGTATAACTGAACTCTACTCATTCCCAATTCTTTTGAAAGTGGCAGGGTACTGAAATTGTAATCTGAAATATGTTTTTCCAATACATCTTTCATTTTAGTGATAAATTTTTGTTCTGTGGAATTTACCTTATTATTTGATATGATTAGAGTCCCGTTTCTGTTGATTTGCTCCCTGATTTTATTGCGGGTTTCTATCATATTTTTTATTTTCAGTTTTAAAATATCAACATTAAATGGTTTAGCTATATATTCATTAGCGCCGGTTTCCAATCCTTCCATAACATCCTCCTCACTGGCTTTTGCTGTTAATAGGACAACCGGAATGTGAGAAGTCTCTTCTGTTGTTTTTATTTCTTTGCACATTTCAATTCCGTTCATTACAGGCATCATAACATCGCTGATGATAATATCGGGGATATAACGGATAGCCAGATCAATTCCCTCAATACCATTTTTGGCATGGACTACGCGATAGTCATGATGCAGTGATTCTGATAAGTAAAGTGCCATATCACTATCATCCTCAATCAATAAAATAAGAAACGAATCCGGTTCTTCACTTAGTTTTTCATTCAACATTAAGCTTTTATCAAATTGTAGCTTGTTTACTTCATTTGCTAAAGTGACGGAATTAAGATATTGATGTTTATTCGTCAAAGTTTGTTTTGATGAATCAGCTCGTTCTTCTGAAGTATAATCTTCATAATCAACGGGGAAAGTTAACTCAAATGAAGTTCCTTCGCCCTTTTTACTGTTGACGGAAATTTTTCCCTTATGCAGTTCGACAAGTTCTTTTACTATTGATAAGCCAATGCCCATACCGGATATTTCATTTTTATCATCTACCTGGTAAAACCGGTTAAATATTTTATTCACTTGGTCTGCAGGAATTCCGGTACCTGTATCTGTTATTTTTATTGAAACAGAATTTTTTCCACTTTCATCAATTTTTGTTGTTACATGAAGGTATATTTTTCCCTCATCCTTGCTGTATTTAAATGCATTTGATAATAAATTGACAATAATTTTTTCCAATTTATCAGCATCAAACCAGGCTATTAAATGATTGGTTTCAGTTGTAAATTGGTAATCAATGGAATGTTGTCCGGCAAGGTCGTTAAAACAGCTGAAAATATCCTGAAGGAACTCAATGATATCGCTTTCTGCAACCTGTAATTTGATAACACGCCGGTCGAGTTTTCGAAAATCAATAACCTGGTCAACGAGGTAAATCAGGCGTCTGGCATTCCTGTGAATAAGCCGGAGCTGATTTTCGATAAAACTCCTGTTATATGTATCAAATTCCCTGAGTAATTTTTCAATTGGATTGATAATCAATGTCAAGGGTGTCCTGAACTCATGAGAAACATTTGTAAAAAAACGCAATTTTTGTTCATCAGCCTGATGCAATTGCTCTGCATACTTTTCTACTTTTATTTTCTGTGCAAGTATCTCCCTGTTTTGTTCTATTATTTCCTGTTGGCCTGATAATAGCTTTTCATTTGTTTTTCTGAGTTCACTGGTACGCTTATTGACCTCACGCTCAAGGGCTTTTTTCTGGGCATTTATCCTGTATGTCCTAATTATTGTCCAGAAGAGAACGGCAAGAATAACAAAAATAATCTGTAGTCCCCTAAACCAGTAAGTTTGCCACCAGGGAGGGAGTATAGAGACTGAAAGCTGCCTGAGATTCTCTGATGCAATACCGTCCTGATTATAAGCTCTGAAATTCAAAGTATATTGGCCTGGGGAGAGCTTGCTGTAACTGGCCATATAATCCGGTCCTTTTGAAACCTGCCATCTCTCATCAAATCCACTTAGTTTGTATTCTACGGTGTTTTTTTCAGGGACTGAATAATGTAATGGTCTGAATTCAAATGTTATATCATTTTCATGATGAAGTAGTTCAATCTTCCTGCAATGATTCAAAGCTTTTTTTAATATGACCCTGTTACTCACTGTATCCCCGGTTTCAATGGTTTTATTGGATATTTTAAATCCATTCAGGGTAATTTTGGGTTTAAAGGGATTTTTTTGTATTTTTTCAGGATAAAATGCAGATATGCCGTGAGAACCACCAAAGTACATTTTTCCATCTTTGTTTTTAAAAGAGGAATTTTCATTAAATTCATTCCCCTGTAAGCCATCTTCTGAGAGGAAATGCCAAGTTTCTCCGGTCTCCGGATCAAATCTGAAGATTCCCTGATTAGTGCTGATCCAAAGACGCGACATAGTATCCTCCAGTATACTTTGAATAACAGATACAGAGCCACTTTTTTTCAGTGTGTGTAATGTAAACCGCCCGGTTTTTTTGTTAAAAGAATTTAAACCATTGGAAGTACCTATCCATAATATTTC
Organism: uncultured Bacteroidales bacterium; assembly: GCA_964629805.1. Classification (GTDB taxonomy): domain Bacteria; phylum Bacteroidota; class Bacteroidia; order Bacteroidales; family CAZVTW01; genus CAZVTW01. The sequence continues at coordinate 31,654 of CAZVTW010000007.1, forward strand.
TTTATTGTTATATTCCGGTTTCAGTAAACAACGAACTTCATTACCGGAAATACTCTCATGATTTTCCGGGTCATGAGTATAATTTACAAATACCTTTTTATCAGGGTAGAAATGATTCAACCCACCGTTTTTTGTTCCAATCCATAAAGTAGAATCATTATCTTCAATGATTTGATAAATCCATCCGTCACTGATTGTCCCTGGCAGTTTATCATCCGGCAGATAATATTGAAAGGAATCGTCTTCTTTGTATTGTATAAGACCGTAGCCGGTTGCTCCAAACCACACCCTTCCCTGGCTGTCCTGCAGAATGTCCCTTAATGACCAGGCTTTAAAACCATAGGGGTTATCAGGTTCATGGAGATAATTGATAAATCTCTCTGTTTCGGGATAAAACTTGCTGATTTTTAAATCAAAATAACCAATCCAAAGAAACCCTCTGTTGTCAGGTGAGATAACACCAACAAGATATGCAGGGATTCCGTTTTTATCTTTTGGATTAAATTTATATACCTTATTCTTGCCTGTTTTAAAATTAATACGGTTCAGGCCGCTCATGGTGCCAACCCATAGTTGCTTTTTATGGTCCTCATAAAGAGCAAATACATCATTATTATCAAGACTTCCTGACTCGTAAGGAATATTACGTATAAACTCAAATGGTTTTCTAAAAATATCAAATTTATTAATGCCTGTTTTTGAAGTTGCGATCCAGAGTATGCCTGTTCTGTCCTGGAAAAAAAAGCTCACCTGGTTACCTGCAAGACTAAAGGGATTTACAGGATTATGCAGGAGCTGCCGGAAAGTGTCCTGCTGCCTGTCATAATAAAATAAACCGGTACGGCCATTGGGTACAGCCCACAGTCTGCCTTTCATATCAACATGCAATTGCCTGATTTCGTGCCTGTCAAAAGCATTTTGAAATTTTTTTTGAAAAAGATAATGTTGAATTCGCAAATCTTTTGTGGTATCCGTATCTGTAAACCTTGTGACACCTAAGCCATGTCCGACCCAGATACTGCCATCCCCGGTCTGGCAAATTGAATAAATACCATTTCGCGCTGTATTTCCGAAGGTATAATCATTATGAAAAAATCTTTGGAAAGAAACGGCTTCTGCGGAATCATCTGAAAATATCATCCTATTGAGACCCCAGATAGTCCCAACCCATAAGGTTTGCTGTTTATCCTCAAAAATGGTACTGACATTATTATTGCTGATACAATTAAGAACGCCATGCTGATTGACAAATCGTCGGAATCTTGTTTCACTGTTTACATTGCGGGAAGATAATTCTGAAATCCTGCTTTTATGTAAATATTGATATTGTAAAAGGTTTAGGCCTGAATTCGTTCCTATCCAGAGATTATTTTGGCTGTCCTGATATATGGAGGTAATAAAGTTACCGCATAAAGTCGTTTTTATTGCCGGATCATGGATAAACCTTACAAAAGTGCTGTCTTCCGGTTGATACAGATTGAGACCGAATTCCGTCCCTATCCAAATATTATTGTCTTTATCTTCATACATATATGTTATCTTATTACTACTTAAGGTATTAATAAGTTCAGGAACAGAGAAACACGTTTGGATTTTCTCATATACCGGATCAAAAATATTAATTCCTCCTGATTTCAGGGCTATCCAAATTCTATCTTCACTGGTTGTGTAGAGTATTTCAATATCAGCTTTATTGAGTTCATCATTATGCCTGGTTTGCAAATGGAGTGTTTGCATTTCATAACCATTGAATCTGTTTAATCCCTCCCTTGTTGAAAACCACATACAGCCAGAGCTGTCTTGCGCTATAAAATCCACCTCACTATGAGAAAGTCCGTTTTCAACATTAATATGATCAAACCGAATCTCATTCTGACCGTATATTCGTGTTTCCTGAAAATAAATGGCAAATACAATTACCAGGTATTTAACTAATAAAATGCATAAAGCATCTTTCATCATATTTTTAATTTTTTTAATAAAAGAGCCAACAAACTATTTCTTTTCCCAATCAATCATTGCATGTAGAACTTATTTTTGTATTACAAATGTATAGAAAATAGTAATCACTTTTTATTTTTTAATGCTTGAGTTGACTTTTCAAGAATGACAATAGCATTCGGTCCTTCGTTAAAAATTAAGTCCAGGGCGCTCAGGTTTGGCCTGAATCCGTGACGGTCTTTAAATACCTGGTAATATTCGACGTGGGTGAAAAAAACATCAGGTTTTTCAAATTGTGATTTCGGATGAATCATATACCTGAAATCATTTCCGGCTCTATCATTCGGGGGATAAAAATATTCTGAAAGTTTGCAGGAAGATTTAATCTGCAATAATTCACAAAGAACTTCATGTATCTGCAGGTTTAAATCCACTAAAAAGGAGAACTTCTTTTCGAAGAAATGTTTTATATCGTCAATATAAAATTCATAAAATGGTGAATGCCTGTAAGCTGATTCTATTGATTTATAGTGCAGCCTTTGCCAGGGTTTGTCATAATCTATCCTGACATCCTTTATTTTTATTTTCACCCCTGAGAATTTTAATATGGGAATTGTCAGGCCAAGTACTCCGTTTGCACCAAGAATATGACAACGGTTTCTGTATGTCTGTTTCGTATAATTTTCGTGCTGTTCGATTATCACACGATCATATTTGAAAACTTTCGAAAAATATTGTATTGGCGGGAAATAAGCTGTAGAAAGAAGCGCTGTATTTTCTGATACCATGATGAAGATGACAAATTGGAAAAGAAAGCAACCGGAAAAATGATATGCTTTATGCTACATTGAGCTTATTAAGATACTGATTTTTTACCTTCCCTTCTTTGGAAAACCAGGCATTGAGACCATAAAATGTGGTCTTCAGTTTTGGAAAATATACTTTGTTTATCATTTTTTTCTTATGTACCATTTCAGATAAAAGTTCTTTCATGACAGATTTTGCCATAGCAGGTTGTTGAATTATTTTGTTGTATCTTTCAAACAGGATAAGTGCAAAATCTGAATCAGAAAGTAAAGTATCTTTTTGTGATAAAGTGTCTTTTACGAAATCGTACCTCGCTGATGAATGTTTGGAAAACCGCTCAAAAGAATCTGCCGCTTGTTTAATGATACCCTTGTTGTTTTCAGTGGCAGACTGACCGTTTTTGTTCATATTTGTTATTTGTTTATGCTCTGTTGTTTTTAACTTGTTACTTGTCTTATTATCCTCTCTGTGTGCTGGTTCAGGTTTGGCATTCTCTTTCGGTTTAAAAGTATTTGTTTTAGTTGTCTTATTGTTTTTCCCGTCCTGATTGGCTTTCTCCTGTCTTTGATCTGATTTCCCGGGATTCACTTTTTGTTCCTTTTCTGAAGTTGGTATTTTATTCATCTCTGATGTATCTTTACCATATAATGCATTTTTCAATGTGCTAATAAGTTCTTGTAAAAAATGAGCCCGTTTTTCAAGTTCTTTTTCTTTTGATGTATAGAACCTGACTAATTCTTTTAATTCCTCCTGGTTTAAGTTGATTTCTTTCATAGCTTGAATATTTAGACGAAATAAACATACTTAGGGCTTGAAATGAAATATTATAACTTCGTTTATTCTGTACAGTTTATTTCGCATCAAACCCTTATCTCCTGTAAAAAGGATAATCTATATAACAATTGCATCAATTTTGTTGACTATTAGGCAGTTAGTTTTTGGTCTGTGTGCTTTTAAACTATAAGACAGAGAAGTCAATATAACTTATTATGAGACACAAAGATACGGATTATTCATATAAATCAAAAGAAACCCGCTAATTTGTTTTAAAAAATTACAATCCGGTGATTAAAATGCCACTTAATCCCAAATTATCCGGTGGAGCCTGTTTCGATGTTGTTACATAAAATAATACTGACTCATGTTTTTTAAGTTTAATATTTAAAAAATCTTTTTTTCCCAGTTTTTCAAATTTGCCTGGTTTCCAGTAATAACAATATGCTTCTTTTAAAGGAATGAGCTTTTTAATTTCCGGCATATCTTCTGTTGTATCCTGCTTATGGTTAAACATAAGGATAGCCCATGCATTTAGCTTCTCATAAAACCTTGTTGCTATTTTAAGCGGTCCGTCATCGTACCAGTTTGGTAATGTTGCAGTATAAAGTTGGTCCCCGGGCTGAAGAAATCGCCATAATTTCAACTTTTTTTCAGATAAGGTATGGAGCCTGTCTGAGGTATTAACCACACCTCCCAGAAAACCATTCCACAAAGCCACACTCAAAGTTTCTTCCTCTGTTAATTTATTGTCTTCTTCTCTTAAATACAGCACATCAGGATCATTCTGCCAAAAGACATTGTTGAAATACTGTTCGGCATATGTTTGTCTGAACATGTTACCCACACCCTCATCAGACCAGTTTGGATGGACATCATTGGAAATCCTAATTGAATCAACATATCCAATCATTGGTTGGTAAGGAGAAATACACCCAAGCCAAAAGCTGTCTTCTCCGATTTCTTCCCGAATCATTTTCACAACTTCGTTGAAATATTGAGCGGATGTTTTTCCCGGCCTGTATCTTTGTACTTTATTCGAATCCCTGTATCCCCAGTCCATAAAGTCTGTTTTGTAATAAGTAACGCCCCACTCCCTGTGGGTTCTGAATACCTTCCTGAGATATTCAAATGCATCCGGATGGCTGGAATCAAGGACACATACGTTTTCTGTTTTTTTTTTTTTTCCATTCGATAATCATATTCCCGTCGCTGTCTTTCAATAGCCAGTCCTTATGATTTTTATACACATCGCTGTTGGAGCTAACCATAAAAGGACCAATCCACACACCTGCCTGGTAGCCGGCTTTTATTATTTTATTGATGTTTTTTTCTATACCTTCGGGCCAGTGTTTAGCCGGAACCAGCCAGTCGCCATAGGCTCTGAAATAACCATCATCTATTTGAATTGTCTGTACAGGTAATTCAGGGTTGATTTCCTTCAGTCCGTTTAACAAATCCCTGAGATGAGCGCCGGAAAAATCCTTGCCATATTCATACCACGAACACCAGTGATATCGTGGTTTTTTAGTTACTGATGCGTCATTATTCATAGCAATCAATTCAGCCAGGTTCCTGAGTGTTTCAAAAGGAGTATTTCCGGCAAAGAAATGAATGTCAGGTAAAGTGAGTGTTTCACCCGAAATATTGATACTTTCGGTGGCAAAACCGGTTTCAAAATACACCTGGTCAGAATCCATATGTCTGTCAATCAATCCAAAACGGGACTGTTGATTGAACATTCTGCTCCGGTGAAGATACTGACTATGGTCAAAAGCAGCCAGCGCAAGGGTGTTGTTTTGTTCATCAACAAAAGCAGTGGTGAGATAACTGTTATATGACCAGACATTTTCTTTCAGGATAGCCAGTTCCATTTTCTTTTTTGGTTCAGGGAACGGATAAAGTCCGCTTGGCCCGGCAAATCCGAATCCCTGCTTGAAAAACCTGTCAGCGCCGGTTAGTAGTGCGTTTGAAACGGGGTTAAACCAGTCAGGCGCCTGCTTAAAGCCAATCAAACCGGTAGAAACAACCAGTGTATCCTTTTGTTGCGTCAGAGAAATCGAAATTTCCCCTTCCTGTAAGTGATAGGTAATGATATTATTCGCTTTATCGACATTGATTTGTTGAGGGTAAACAGTTGTCATACCGAACCCCGGATAACAGTTCTTGAGTGTCAAACCCTGGAAAATGATGTCAAAAGCGCCATTAGCATGGATTTTGAAATCCGGTACCGAAGGTATAAAAGCATCCTCAGACGTGGCAGGTTGACCGGCAAAAATAATGTCCCGTCCAAAATACAGGGTCATTGCTCCTAACCCACCGGTTTGTATAAATGTTCTTCTGTTCATGGATGCAAAATTATAAGATTTTTTGATTTCATAGATCCTTTTCCCGCTTATAAAGTCTTATATAAACATTCATTTTTTTATATTCTTTGACTAATTGCCATCTGTTTTTTAATCTGTCGATTTCCTCATCAGAGAAATCATTCATGATGTTTGACTGAATAATATAGGTCTGCCCGTAGAAATCATATTCCGGAAAATCTGTGCCATCATCTTTTAGATCAGTGTATTTTTCGCTTGCATAGGGAAATGCTGTGCCTGTTTGATTGATTTGAATATCATTTTTTTTGATATAAGTATTCATTTTTTTTCGCAGCTCAAAATAGGGCAAATGCGCCAGGGAACTGTCCCAACCCTGTGATATCTTGTCAGGATACACCCAGAAATGACCTGATATAAAACTTACAGCAATGAGTATGACAATGATATAGATTTTGGACAAGGAGAGATGTTGCATCATTGCCAATTTATGAACCATCAGAATAATGCCCAGAAGATAAATAATCATAAAATAGCGGTGTCCTATCGGGTTGGAAAAGGGAATAAAGCTTAGTGATAATAATAAAAACGGTATTGCAGCCTGCAAAAAAAGATGAGCAGATTTTGCAGGTATTTTCATTTTCTTCTTCAAGATGTGAATAACGAGAATCCCTGATATGAGCCACATGGTGATTCGTCCAAAATCAAGCAGGTTTTTAATAATAACCACAATATTACGTAGCATGCCGTATACCCCAAGCTGTTGACGTTGTGCAGACCAGTTCTCTGAGGGGGTAAATAAAATCCAGCCCGTTTCATTGTAATGATAAAATAACCAACCGAGGAGAGGTAGCAGGGCAAGTGAGTATAAAACAACACGATGTATGAAACTGCGTGAAAAAAATTTGTAAGTATGGTAATGTAAGTATAAATCTGTCACAAAAAGGCTAAAAGCCATAACCATTCCGCGTATGTTGATCAAAGTCAGGCCGATGATTGATAACAGGATGTAAGACTTTTTACCGGAATGAATGGCATTCATTCCCAGGAAGTAAAAGAAGACCAGGATAATATCAGTATGCATGTTGGTCATTTGTGCCAGGAAGGTCGGTTCCAATAGTATCAACAAAAAACAAGCGGGGAAATATTTTTCGGGGAGATATTTCTTCACATAAAGGATAAGCTGGTATCCAATACCCAGCAGAAAAGGCAGCATAGCCAGGTGACTTATTGCCAAAGTTTTACCAAAAACAGTCCAAAAGCCTGCTAAATAGAGTAAAAAAAGTGGTGGATGGCCGGAGTCGTAATCAGCAGGCAGGATTACAGAACTAAAATTATTATCAAGTATCCACTGTGCCCTTTTTGATTTGCTGATGGCATCCCAGAAAAATGGCAGATCAAGCGACAGCACACTGATGATCACAAAAGCCAAAAGAAACAATCCAAAAATAACAGTATTTCGATTTATTGCAGTGGAGACCATTATTGTTGATTTAAATTGCCAAATATCATAAAATATTTTAGGAGTATGGCTCTATTTGAAAAGATTCTACATCAAAAAAACAATAAAGTCAAAGAAATCAAGACCGTGGTTGACTGATTTTATATATATCTTTAACTAGTTTATAATCATTTTTTTATACTATAAGTATGCATGCAATCCGGACAATAGTAAAATCACATTCAAAATCAATATCTATCCAAATACCTGATGATATGATAGATCAGGAACTTGAAATTATCATTTTACCAACAAAAAAAAATGATACTGGTCTCTACAACTATTGGGACAAGGATGATTTGAACGATTTATCATTAGTTAGTTTATCAACTCCCATCCAGGATAATGAAGACTATTTGAAATGGTAGGTGATATTTTTCTTGCAAATATTTATTTTTCAAACAGACAAAATTCCAAGATACGGCCTGTTATTATAATCAAAGTGAATTCATATGGTGATTGCGTATTTCTTCCTTTAACATCAAACTTACAATCAAAAGGTATTGTTTAAGATTCTGGTTCCTTTAAATGTGGTGCGCTTCCAAAAAAATCCCTTGTCGTCACAGAAAAGACAAGCATTATATCTAAGTCTTTACTGGTGAAAAGATTAGCTATTGTTAAGGAAAGTGTTTTGATACAAATAAAATCAGAAATCTGTCAGTTTATACAAAGTTTATTAACAATAATAATCAATACCGTATTTTCTGATCAGAGGAAAATATTTTTTCACTTGCAGAGATCATAACATATACTTGGTTCAAATTAGAAACTGACCGAACTATAGCTATTATTTCATCCCCGGCAAATTATTTCAAAATTACTGTTTACTCACCCTTCAGCTTTGGCTCTGCCTAAGCTGAAACTATTATTACAGTCTCTGCTTTCTAATCTGTTTCATCCCTTTTTTCCCCAGTTCGCGTGCGTCTGTGACGCGTGCATTCACATGCAACAAGAAATATCACAAGGTCTAATGATAAATATATACCAGATTAAAGTCCAAATTGGAAATTCTAAAAATAACCATAGATGATTTGAAGAGGGAAAAATCGGTATTGCCTGAAAAGGTTGATATATCAAACCTTGAGGGTTATAAAAGTTACAAGACACATGACAATGAAGGTGAGAATATATTAGACTTTGCAAGCTCATTGGTCTGGAATGCCCGGAAAATAGGGGTTGAGATACTGGGTCAATATTATTCGCTTAAAAATGACCTTGTCGATTTATTTTATGCAATAATACATTGCCATGGTAGTTTGAGAATAAACGAAAAAGAAATCAGGGTTATCCTGGAACCATTGGAACAGC